>JALFJR010000046.1 GCA_022775005.1 Parabacteroides sp. | reverse complement strand
GATATGGAGAAGGCGGTGAATCGATTGAACCAGGCATTGGGAGATAAGGAAAAGATTTTGGTGTATGGCGATTACGACGTGGATGGGACGACAGCCGTCTCGTTGGTGTACAAGTATCTTCGTCCCTACTCGTCGAGCTTGGATTATTACATTCCTGATCGCTACGACGAGGGCAGTGGTGTCTCTTTCAAAGGGATAGATTATGCGGCTGCCCATGGTGTGACCTTGATTATCTCACTGGATTGCGGCATCAAGGCTATTGAGAAGATTGAGTATGCCAAGCAGAAAGGTATCGACTTCATCATCTGCGACCACCACATGCCGGATGATGTGCTTCCGAATGCGGTTGCGGTGCTCGACGCCAAGCGATTGGATTCGAAATATCCTTATGAGCATCTTTCAGGGTGTGGCGTAGGCTTCAAGTTTATGCAGGCTTTTGCTAAGAGCAACAACTTCCCCCCGCAGGAGTTGGAGAAGCTGCTGGAGCTTTGCGCCGTAAGCATTGCCTCTGACATTGTGCCTATCACGGGAGAGAATCGTATCTTGGCCTACTATGGTTTGAAGCAGATCAATAGTGATCCCAGTTTGGGCATCAAAGGGATTATCGACATTTGTGGATTGACTGGCAAGGAGATCACGATCAGCGATATCGTGTTTAAGATCGGTCCTCGCATTAACGCCTCCGGACGTATGATGAATGGCAAGGAGGCGGTGGAGTTGCTGCTGGCGAAAGATCGAACCGTGGCGAAGGAGAAGAGCGAGAGCATCAATCAATACAACGAGGAGCGACGGGAGCTCGACAAGAAAATCACCGACGAGGCGAACGCCATTATCGACAATGTGCAAGATATTGACGACAACCGGGCGATCGTGGTGTATAATCCCAACTGGCACAAGGGGGTTATTGGTATTGTAGCCTCTCGCTTGACGGAGAAGTATTATCGGCCCGCAGTGGTGCTCACCAAGTCTTCCGAGTTTATCACGGGATCCGCTCGCTCTGTGACTGGTTTTGACATCTATAAGGCGATTGAGAATTGCCGGGATTTATTGGAGAACTTCGGAGGGCATACCTATGCGGCAGGTTTTTCCCTGAAAGAGGAGAACTTAGAGGCCTTCACCCAACGTTTCTTGCAATTAGCGGCGGAGGAGATTTTTCCTGAACAAATGATTCCGCAAGTAGATATTGACACGATCTTAGACTTGAAGGACATCACGCCGAAGTTTGTCAATGACCTAAAGAAGATGAGTCCGTTTGGGCCGGACAACCAGAAACCGGTTTTTTGTTCGCTCAACGTAAAGGATTACGGTACCAGTAAGTTAGTAGGAAAGGAGTTGGAACACCTGAAATTGGAATTGATTGGCGGTCATTCCAGTACGCCGATTCATGCTATCGCCTTCGGGATGCATCCCTATAATGCGCATATCAAACAGATGAAGCCGTTTCATATTTGTTACACCATTGAGGAGAACATTTATAATGGAAACGTATATATTCAGCTGTTGATTAAGGATATACGAACGGACAATTTCCCTTGCCCCGGCAATGAACTGCTTCCGTGAGCTCTTGCGAAAGCATTGGGGCTATGAGGCCTTTCGCCCGCTACAGGAAGAGATCATTCGCTCCGTGTGTGCGGGACATGATACATTGGCGCTGATGCCTACGGGAGGTGGTAAATCGATCACCTTCCAGGTATCAGCCCTTGCCATGGAAGGGGTTTGCTTGGTCATTACCCCCTTGATAGCCTTGATGAAAGATCAGGTTGATCACCTACACCAAGTCGGTTTATTGGCTACTTGGCTTCATGCGGGCTTACGCCGGGAAATCATGGAGCAACGGTTGGCCCTATGCGTGGCTGGTCAGATGAAGTTCCTCTACGTCTCTCCTGAGCGGTTGTTCTCTCCTTTGTTTCGGTCTTATCTGGCTCAGATGCGCCTTTGCCTAATCGTGGTGGATGAGGCCCATTGCATTTCGCAATGGGGGCATGATTTCCGGCCGGCTTATCTGCGTATCGCTGAGATTCGCCCTTCGTTTCCGGGTGTGCCGCTATTGGCCTTGACAGCTACCGCTACGCCCCGAGTCATGAAGGAGATTCAAGAGAAGTTGGTTTTTAAGGATCAACAGGTGTTTCAACAGAGTTTTATGCGTCCCAACCTATGCTATCGGGTGCAGCGGACGGATGACAAACGGCAGGCGTTGTTGCGCCTTTTGCGTCAGACGAAAGGCACCGCTATTGTCTATACGCGTAATCGCCTGCGTACCGAAGAGATTGCGCAACGCTTACAAGCAGAAGGATTACCCGCTGATTATTTCCATGCGGGCTTACCGTGGGCACAGAAAGTGAAAAAGCAGGACCAATGGAGCAAGGAAGAGGGGCGTATCATGGTGGCAACCAATGCCTTTGGCATGGGTATAGACAAGCCTGATGTGCGTTTAGTGGTTCATTTAGATGCGCCCGGTTCGTTGGAAGAATATTTCCAAGAAGCAGGACGTGCAGGGCGAGACGGAGTACCCGCTGATGCGATAACGCTATTTAGTCCCATCGACAAGGCCCGCTTGCTTCGCCAACTCATCCACCATTTCCCCTCCAAGCGCTTCATTCGCAAGGTGTATGAGCACTTGGGTAACTACCTTGAATTGCCCGTTGGAGCGGGAGAGGATCGTACGTTTGATTTCTCGTTTACCCAGTTTTGTCATACGTTTACCTTGCCGCCTTCGCCTACCTTGCATGCCTTAAAGCTGCTTATGCGTTGTGGCTATATCGAGTTTGAGGAGGGAAAGGCCCCCTCTCCTGAGCTACCGATGCCTGTGCGTGTACAGCAAAGTGAAGTGCCTATCTCCATCTGTTTCAATAGTCCCCGTCTGTTAGCAAAGCAGATAGTCATCCCTAAAGCGGTCTATGAGCAGCGACGAAAACGGCTTACAGAGCAAGTTGATGCGGTTATTCGTTACATGGAGGAGCCTTACGCTTGCCGCAGTCAGCTGTTGTTGCGCTATTTTGGTGAGCCACGCTCCCCCCGTTGTGGAAGATGTGATCATTGCCTGCCTCCGCAAGCGGAGATGACCGAGACGGAGTTTGAGGCTATACGGGCCGCTCTGCTCATCGCAGTAAAAGATGTGCCTCGATCTGTTTATGATTTGCTTGATCATCTGCCTTTTGATCGGGAGAAGAGCCTGGATGCGATCCGTTTCCTGATCAATGAAGATCCCCGTTTTCTGCTGGAAGACGGATTCCTCTCTTACAGAAGATCACAAGATTAGTCTTTCATTTCTGGAAAAAACCTATCTTTGTGGTCAGAACAAGATTAAACACATGAAAAACTATGTATCCTGACATGAAACATCATACATTTGTCCATCCGTTTACTTTCTTGGCAAGTCTTTGGTTGTTATTCACGGCTTGCGGTAAAGAACAAATCTATTCGTTGGCTGATTACGGCTTGCTGCCTAATCAAGAGAGTAATAGTTCCCCATTATTGCGTCAAGCGTTGGAAAAAATCGCTCAGGAGGTCAATCCTGATCAACCTTGTACGATAATTCTTCCAAAGGGGAAATATCATTTCTATCCAGAGTCCGCAACGGAACGGGTCTATTACATCTCCAATCACGATCAAGATAATCCCAAACAGGTCGGTTTGGCGCTCGAACATTGGAAGAACCTCACGTTTGAAGGGCAAGGAGCTGAGCTGATCTTTCACGGCCGGATGCTTCCGGTCTCGTTAGTTCATGCGGAGAATTGTACGTTGCGTAACTTTAGCATCGACTTCGCTCACCCGCACATCGGACAGGTGGAGGTGATCGAGAACGATACCGCACAAGCGGTGATTACCTATCGAATAGCGGACGGTGTGCCTTATGAGGTGCGTGATTCTATGCTCTATTTCAAGGGAGAAGGTTGGGAAATCTCGCCCAATCACTGCATCGCATTTGAGCCTACAAGTCGTCGTCTGGTCTATCAGACCAGTGATACCTGGGTGAAAACGAGGGGAATCGAAGAGATAGCACCCCGCCAGATTCGGGCAAAAGGGTGGAAGAATCCGAAGTTGGTGGCTGGATCCGTTTTGGCTATGCGTAACGGAGAACGTCCAGCTCCTGGCATTTTTTTGTCTTATGACCGTAATACAACATTGGAAAACATCCAAGTGCATTATGCTGAGGGTATGGGCATTTTGGCGCAGATGAGCGAAGATATCCTGTTGGATGGCTTCTCGGTATGCCTGCGTGGAGCGGATGACCCGCGCTATTTCACCACTCAAGCCGATGCGACTCACTTTTCCGGTTGCAAAGGAAAGATTATCTCTCGTAACGGCCTGTATGAGGGGATGATGGATGATGCTATCAACGTGCATGGCACCTATTTGCGTGTGGTAGGTAGGGAAGACGACAAGACCTTGGTTGCCCAATATATGCACCCGCAAACGTATGGATTCCTTTGGGGAGAGGTAGGCGACAGTGTGCAATTTATCGCTTCTAAGACTATGGAATGTTTCGGAAAACATAATCAGATCGCTTCGATTGAGGCTGTTGATCATGCAGTTGATCAAGGTGTGAAGCAATTTCGTATCCGCTTTGCCGAGGCTATTGATCCTGCCGTTCAAGGGGGAGATACTTATGGTATTGAGAATCTAACTTGGACACCCGAGGTGCTTTTCGAGAACAATACGATTCGCAACAACCGTGCAAGGGGATCCTTGTTCAGCACGCCGAAGCGCACAATCGTGCAGGATAACCTGTTTGACCATACGTCAGGAACTGCTATTCTTCTTTGTGGGGATTGCAACGGTTGGTATGAGACGGGAGCTTGTCGAGACGTGCAGATTCGTCGTAACCGTTTTGTCAATGCGTTGACGAATCTGTTCCAATTTACCAATGCCGTCATCTCGATTTATCCGGAGATTCCTGATTTGGCCGGTCAGCAACGCTATTTCCATTCAGGTATTGTGATCGAGGAGAATGAGTTTGAGACGTTTGATCAGCCGATTCTCTATGCGAAGTCGGTGGATGGTATTGTTTTTCGAAACAATGTTATTCGGCAAAACAACGCTTTTCCTCCTTTCCATTGGAACAACCATCGTTTCTTGTTTGAACGGGTTGTCCATGAACAGATCACGGACAACCAATTCGACACTCCGTTCGATCCGGAGAAAGATATCGTTAGGAGATAATAGGAGAGGTGGACTTCAATAACAAAGCGAAGCCGCACCAAACAGCCCTGGATGGCGTAGCGTAGAGAAGCAGATCTTCAACCGTTTGATTGAGTTGGGGTAGGGGAAGTCTTGCAGACCTTCTCGCATCGACTTCTCGAAGAGCGTATGGGCCTCGGCTACTGAGCCACCGAACACGATCATTTCCGGATCGACGGTCAACACCACGAACTTGATCGCATCGGCCACGTAGAAACCCAACTGTCGATAGGCAGCTAAGGCTTCAGCATTCCCTTGCAACGCCCGTTCGTACATCACCTTTCCCGATACGCCATACACGTTTTGGAAGAAGGAGCCGCTGCAATAGTATTCCAAGATTTGCTCTTTGTAGGGCAATGTGCCGAACTCACCAGAGCCACAGTTGGCATCAGCCAAGAGTTTGCCTTGCTGAATGATGCCGCCTCCCAATCCGGTGCCGATTGTCAATCCGACAAAGTTGGCATATTCCTGTCCTACACCAAAGATCCGTTCGCCCAAGGCAAAACAGTTAGCGTCGTTATCCACCAGCACAGATACGCCGAAACGGCTCTCCAAGATTGCTTTCAAAGGCACCTCTTCCCAATGCGGGATATTGGCTACATTATAGACGATGCCTTTGGCTCGATCGACCACACTGGGCACACCGATACCTATTGCTTGTACCTCTGCGCTCCATACCGCTTCGATCATACGAATCAACGCCTCAATGGTTTCCTCTTGCGTCTGGGCATGAGCCGGAGTTGGGAAGGAGGCTTCCGCCTCCAATGTTTGCCCATAGATCCGGCCGGCACGCATGTTCGTACCGCCCAGATCAACTCCAATTACTCTTTTCTGCTGTTGTTCCATGGTCATTCGCTAAGCTTACGCAAAGAACAGAATCAGCAGCTGAGCAGTCAAGACGCGCAAGAACATTGTTAACGGATAAACCGTCGCATAACCAACCGCCGGTGCGTCATTACCCGCTGTGGCGTTAGAGTAAGCCAATGCGGGGGGATCAGTCGTGCTACCGGCAATCAAACCCATCAAGGTGAAATAGTTGACCTTGAAGAAGTAACGGGCAATGCTACCGATAATGATCAACGGCAGGAAGGTGATGATGAAACCGTAACCAATCCATGCGAAACCGCCGTTGTTGACGATGGTATCGACAAAGCCGTCACCCGCACCCAAGCCTACGCAAGCCAAGAAGAGTGTGATACCGATCTCACGCAACATGAAGTTGGCGCTCTGCGTGGTGTAAGTAATCAATTTATATTGATAACCGAAGCGGCTGACTAGGATGGCGACGATCAACGGACCTCCAGCCAATCCCAACTTAACCGGTTGAGGAATGCCAGGGAAGGTCAAAGGAATGCTACCCAACAAGATACCCAAAGCGATACCTACGAAAATCGTGATCAGGTTCGGCTCGTTCAAACGTTTCAAGGAGTTACCCAACACCTTCTCTACGTTGGCCACGGCAGCCTCTGTACCAACCACGTTCACACGGTCGCCCACCTGCAGATGCAAACCCGGTTTCGCAACCAAATCCAAACCGGCACGGTTGATACGTGTGATATTGATACCATATAACTTACGCAACTTCAAGTCGCCCAACTTCTTGCCGTTCAGCTCCGGCTTCGTGATCAAGATACGGCGAGTGATAAACTGACTCTCCATACGGATCCACTGTTTACGCTCCATGTCGATCTCCTCACCCACAAAGGTTTTCACCGCCTCGGCATCTTGCTCAGTCGTAATCACGAAAATCTTATCGTCCTCCTGCAAAGTCGTGTTCGCGGAAGCGATCTCGATCTGCTTATTGTCGTTGCGCCAAACACGGGATACCACAAAGTCCAAGTGAGACATCAAAGCAGATAAATCGCCAATGGTCTTGCCAAATACCGCAGGGTTCTTCACGACCAAAGAGATCGGTTTCGCAGCGTTGGCATGAGAAGCATCCTCGTTGTTCAACTCCTCGTTCTCCTTATCGAAGTTGACCCGGAAGATATAACGGATCAAGATAATAGCCAAGATGATACCGATCACACCGAGCGGGTAAGCCACCGCATAACCCAGGGCGATCGTGTTGTTTGCCACACCATACATGTCGGTGTAAGCCTGTTGTGCCGCACCTAAGCCCGGCGTGTTCGTAACCGCACCGGAGAGGATACCAACCATCGTGGGAATAGGGATACCCGTTACGAAATGAAGGGTTAATGCGGTAATCACACCTAAGAAAACAATGCCGCAAGCCAGCATATTCAAAGTAATACCTCCTTGACGGAAAGACTCAAAGAAACCGGGACCTACCTGCATACCCACAGAGTACACAAAGAGAATCAATCCAAACTCCTTAAAGAAATGCAAGATGTTGTGATCGATTGTCAATCCGAAATGCCCCAAAAGAATACCTACAAACAATACCAAGGTAATACCTAACGAGATGCCAAATACCTTGATCTTTCCTAACTGGATACCGGCAGCAATCACTACAGAGAGTAATAAAATAGAGTGGCCGATGCCGCTGCCCCAAATCAACTCATTTATCCAATCCATACCTAAACTGTTAATCTTGAATCTTAAAAATCATTATTCCCTATTAATATGCCGCGAATTTAGGCATTTACTTTGTGTTGTACAACATATTTTTCTACATTTGGACCTAAAATTGTAGCATTATGAAAAAGTTCTATCTTCTATTTTCGGCTTTTCTCCTGAGCATCATCGCAGGAGTCGCACAAGAGTCTGACACGATACACGTAGTGATCGAAACCAATGTAGGCACGATGAAAGCGATCCTTTATAACGACGTGCCCAACCATGTTCGCACCTTCGTCAACCGGGCGCGTCAAGGCGAATATAACGGAACGCTTTTCACCCGGGTTATCCCAGAATTTATGATCCAAGGCGGGGCACCCGACTCCAAGACGGCACCCGCCGGCGCACGCTGTGGCTTTGGTGATCCTTCGGCAGAGATCCTTCCGGAGATCAACGAGAAGTATTTCCATAAACGGGGTGCGCTGGCCGCTCCACGTCAGCCGGACGACATCAATCCGCAGAAGAAATCCGACATGTCGCAGTTCTTCATCGTGCAGGGCAAGGTGTATCGCAATGGCGAGTTAGATACCTTAGAACGCACCGCCAACTATAACACCCGCCAAAAGGCACTCAAAGAGTTTTATGTACCTGTTCGTGCGGAGCTGAACATGATGAAAATGAGCAATAAGCGCGAATACAGCAAACGAATGCGTGCCATCAACGCGAAGATCGACTCCGTGATCCGTGCCACACCCGGCCATTTGCTTTTCACCGAGGAGCAACGCAAGGTATATACTACGATCGGTGGTTGCCATCATTTGGATGGCGTCTATACGATCTATGGCGAGGTGACGGAGGGCTTGGAGCTGATCGACCAGATTGCCACGCAACCCAAGGATCAATATGATCGCCCCAAGAAAGACATTCGCATCAAGAAGATCAGTATCTTGTAGCGGATCCGTTAGGAGCGGGGCGATTCGTTGCGTTTCCTGAAAAACTGGGCGACCAAGCTTCCTGAGAAGTTATGCCATACAGAGAAGATGGCACCCGGCACTGCCGCCATCGGATAGAGGGCGAAATGGGTGGCGGCCAATGAGGTGGCTAATCCGGAGTTTTGCATACCTACTTCGATGGCAATGGCAGTCACTTTTCGTCGGTCGATACCAGTCAGCCATCCGATACCGTAACCCAAAGTCAATCCCAACAGGTTATGCAAGATGACCACGGCGGCCACCAATAAGCTGCACGATAGGATGCTTGCGGCGTTATGCGACACGATGATGCCAATGATAGCTGCGATTGCCAACGTGGAGACCATCGGAAGAAGCGGGGTAAGGCGTTCAGAGAGGGCACGAAAGAAATGGTTGACCGCCAATCCCAATACGATGGGGATAATCACCACCTGCACAATACTTTGGAACATGCCCCATACATCCACGTGGATTGACTCACCTGCCAATCCTAACACCAAAGCTGGGGTAACGAGAGGAGCCAATAGCGTGGAGACACCCGTCATGGCTACGCTCAAGGCGATGTCGCCCTTGGCCAAGTAGCAAATCACGTTGCTGGCCGTTCCTCCCGGGCAACAGCCAACCAGTATCACACCTAATGCCAACTCCGCCGGTAGATGCAGCGCTTGGCACAGCAGCCAAGCCGATGCTGGCATGATCAAGAATTGCGCCATCTCTCCGATGAGCATCTCTTTTGGATGCAATAAGATAGGCTTGAAATCAGTAGGCTTGAGTGTCAAGCCCATGCCAAACATCACTAATCCAAGCATAGGCGTTACGGCCGCCGTTCCAATCCAATTGAAAGAGGCGGGTAAAATTAAGGCCATAGCCGACACGGCCACCACCCATAACGTGATGTGCGCCGCTATCCAGGATGATATATTATATAAGGTACGCATAACGGGGTGCAAAAGTAACGGTTTTCGCAAAATTTCATTGCCCACCATTTTGAAAAACCACGGGCAACTGCTTAAAAAACTACGGGCAACGTTTTAAATTTTCATCGGTAATGTTTTCCAAAGCCATGGGCAATGTTTTTTGAAACGATGGGCAACGTTTTAATTCGACGCAAAAACGAGCATTCAGTTTGTTCACAGCCAAAAGTTTCTTTGAATGGAAACTTATTCGTATTTTTGCAGCAGAAAACATGCAACATGGGTGAATACAATATAAAGGTCGTATTATTGGATGAAGCCTTAGCATTCGTCCGCTCCTTGCCAATATCATTGCCACTCATGGCATTGTGAAAAAAAGCCAAAAGACTCCTCTAAAGGAGATTGCAAAAGCGGAAAAGATTAGAGAAGAATATTTCAAAAACAAGTGAATATGGCAAAAATGAATGTGACATCACTCGATGTGTTGACCGATGAGGTGTTCGGTAAAATAGGCACACCCAAGCGTAATGCAATGGAGAAACAGCTCAAAGAGGAGGTGAATGCCTATTTCGTAGGTGAGGCAATCCGCAAGATGCGTCAGGCGCAAAACCTCACCCAGGAAGAACTGGGCGAGCGTGTGGGAGTGCAGAAAGCTCAAATATCAAGATTAGAGAAAGGGAAAAGCGTCATCACTCTGCCGACAATGAGTCGCATATTTCAAGCTCTCGGTGTTGCTACTGCTACGCTTGACTTAGGCATTGGTGGCAAGGTGGCATTATGGTAAACCATAAAAAAAGCGGCTGGTTGGGCTTTTGCCCAGCAACCGCTGTCATCTGAGAGGGGTGAAACCTTAGTGGTTGTAACCCCATTTCATCAACTCTGCTTGTCCGATAGCGGCCAATGAACGCAGGCAGTTATCCATGAAGCGTCTCCAAATCTTTTTCATTGTAACATCTCCTTTTGTTATGTAAACCTAAACAGTCTTTCTGAGGTGGAAGGAACTTGAAAATTGAAAACCTAAACCTAAAATACCAAGTAAATGCCTATAAAAGCCTTCGTCCCTTTTCCCTCAATTGCCTTTTCCTTATACCTACTCTTTCTCGGGCTTATGCGGTGTTTACCACACGCGGTAAACCCAAATTGTCCAGGGTTGAAACCCTAAGAAATCAATGTAACGCTTAAACAATCCTTTTACCATAGTTCGCTTAACAGTTATGTTTCACGCTGCAAATGTAAGGCGATTATTGGATCAAAATATGTTTTACAGCATATTTTTGCGGCGAAATCGCTTTTTCTTGACATTCGGCAAGAAAAGGGTGAGAGGCGAATAAAGAAAAATACTAATTTTGCACACTGATTTTAACAGAGGACATACATATATTATATATAGATCATGATTAAGATTACATTTCCGGACAATTCCGTGAGAGAGTATCCGAAGGGTACGACCGCTATGCAGATAGCGGAGAGCATCAGTTCTCGTTTGGCGCAGGAGGTGCTGGCCGCAAGCGTGAATGGCGAGACATGGGATTTGACTCGTCCGATCGAGGAGGATGCGTCGGTGAAGCTGTTGAAGTGGGAGGATGAGGAAGGTAAGCATGCTTTCTGGCATTCGAGTGCGCACTTGATGGCTGAGGCGTTGCAGGAGCTGTACCCGGGCATTAAGTTCGGTATCGGTCCGGCTATCGAGAATGGTTTTTACTATGATGTAGATCCGGGTGAGGCCGTGATCAAGGAGAGCGACTTCCCCGCAATCGAGGCGAAGATGCAGGAGCTGGTGGCCAAGAAGGAGGAGATCAAGCGTCAGAGCATCACGAAGCAGGATGCTTTGAAGATGTTTGGCGACCGCGGAGAAGAATATAAGACTGAGTTGATCAGTGAGCTGGCTGATGGTACGATCACTACCTATACGCAGGGTGCGTTCACCGATTTGTGTCGTGGCCCGCACTTGCCCAACACCTCTTACTTGAAGGCGGTGAAGATCTTGAGCGTAGCAGGTGCTTACTGGCGTGGCGACGAGAAACGTAAGCAGCTGGTTCGTCTTTATGGTATCACCTTCCCGAAGAAGAAGATGCTGGATGAGTACTTGGTGATGTTGGAGGAGGCGAAGAAACGCGACCACCGCAAGATCGGCAAGGAGATGGATTTGTTTATGTTCACCGACATGGTGGGCAAGGGATTGCCGATGTGGTTGCCGAAGGGAACCGCTTTGCGCCTGCGCTTGCAGGATTTCTTGCGTCGCATCCAGGCTCAGTATGGCTATCAGGAGGTGATGTGTCCGCCGATTGGCAATAAGATGCTGTATATCACTTCCGGTCACTATGCGAAGTATGGCAAGGATTCGTTCCAGCCGATCCATACACCGGAGGAGGGTGAGGAGTATTTCTTGAAGCCGATGAACTGCCCTCACCACTGTATGATTTTCAAGAACTCTCCCCGTTCGTACAAGGATCTGCCTTTGCGTTTGGCTGAGTTCGGTACGGTTTGCCGTTACGAGCAGAGCGGTGAGCTGCACGGATTGACCCGTGTGCGCAGCTTCACGCAGGATGACGCGCACCTTTTCTGCCGTCCGGATCAGGTGAAGCAGGAGTTCTTGAACGTGATGGATATTATTTCTATCGTGTTTAAGACGATGAATTTCCAGAACTTCGAGGCGCAGATCTCTTTGCGCGACAAGACGAATCGCGAGAAGTATATCGGTAGCGACGAGAACTGGGAGAAGGCTGAGCAGGCGATTGTGGAGGCTTGCCAGGAGAAGGGCTTGCCGGCGAAGATCGAGTATGGCGAGGCGGCTTTCTATGGCCCGAAGCTGGACTTCATGGTGAAGGATGCGATTGGTCGTCGTTGGCAGTTGGGTACGATCCAGGTAGATTACAACTTGCCTGAGCGCTTCCAGTTGGAATATACGGGTGCGGACAACCAGAAGCATCGTCCGGTGATGATCCACCGTGCGCCGTTTGGCTCTATGGAGCGTTTCGTGGCTGTCTTGATCGAGCATACGGCGGGTAAGTTCCCGTTGTGGTTGATGCCGGATCAGGTGGCTGTGATGCCGATCAGCGAGAAGTATAACGAGTATGCTTACGAGATCCAGAAAGAGCTGGCCGCACAGGAGATTCGTGCGATCGTGGATGACCGAAACGAGAAGATTGGCCGCAAGATTCGCGACAATGAGCTGAAGAGAATCCCTTATATGCTCATTGTAGGTGAAAAAGAGGCAGAAAATCGTGAAGTTTCTGTAAGAAAACAGGGCGAAGGTGATAAAGGTTCGATGAAAATTGCTACCTTTGCGGCGCTTTTGAACGGAGAAATCGAAGAGATGATGAACCGTTGGCGTACAAACAACGATTAAATTAATTACAAACGAGGAGAATAGATCTTTTTGAATGAAGAATGACAATTTGAAAGAACAGTATAGAATCAACGAGCGCATCCGTGTTCGTGAGGTTCGTTTAGTAGGTGACAATGTCGAGACCGGTGTATATCCTATCGCACAGGCACTGAAGATTGCCGAGGATCAGGGTATGGATTTGGTGGAGATCTCACCCAATGCTGCCCCCCCCGTTTGTAGAGTAATCGATTACCAGAAGTTCCTGTATCAGCAGAAGAAACGTCAGAAAGAGCAGAAGGCTAAATCGGTGAAGGTGGTCGTGAAGGAGATTCGTTTCGGACCGCAAACCGATGATCATGACTATAACTTCAAGCTGAAACATGCGAAGGGCTTCTTGGAGGAGGGATCAAAGGTGAAAGCCTATGTATTCTTCAAAGGTCGTTCGATCTTGTTCAAAGAGCAGGGTGAGGTCTTGTTGCTTCGCTTCGCCAATGACTTGGAGGATTATGGAAAGGTTGAGCAGTTGCCTGTGTTGGAGGGTAAGCGTATGATTATCATGCTTACACCGAAGAAGGGCGCTGGTTCGTCTTCCGCTTCTAAGGCGGCAAAGAAGCCTGAGGCAGCAGCGAAACCCGAACAGAAAGATGAAAAGAAGCCGTCTTAACAAACGGTGAAGTTTAATATAATTTAAAAGATTAAGGAAAATGCCTAAGATGAAGACTAATTCCGGTGCCAAAAAGAGGTTCGCCCTTACCGGAACAGGAAAGATCAAAAGAAAACACGCTTTTAAGAGTCACATTCTGACGAAGAAGACTAAGAAGGCAAAGAGAAACTTGACGCACACTGGCTTGGTAGCAGGTGTTGACGTGAACAACGTAAAGAAGCTGCTTTGCTTGAAGTAATCTTCTAAAATTAGCGAGTTTTTATAACGATTTTTATTAACCGAATGCATTAGCTATCAAGTTCATCCCAATAATAAGGATGGCGCTATCATTCAAAACAGATTAAAATTATGCCGAGATCAGTAAATCATGTTGCTTCAAGAGCAAAAAGAAAACGGATTTTGAAACTTACCCGTGGTTATTATGGTGCACGTAAGAACGTGTGGACCGTAGCGAAGAATACCTGGGAGAAGGGTTTGACTTATGCTTTCCGTGATCGTCGTAACAAGAAACGTAACTTCCGCGCTTTGTGGATCCAGCGTATCAACGCTGCCGCTCGCTTGGAGGGTATGTCTTACTCTCGCCTGATGGGTGCTTTGCACAACGCAGGTATCGAGATCAACCGTAAGGTGTTGGCTGACTTAGCCGTTAACCACCCTGAGGCATTCAAGGCTATCGTAGCTAAGGTTAAGTAACTTAATAGGCTATTATAGAACGGAAAAGAGTCTTCTTGTAAAAAGAAGACTCTTTTTTTTATGCTTTTGTTTGGTCATATCGAGGGAATAACTTATTTTTGTGACGAAGAAAAAATAGATGAAGAGTTTAGCCGCACTGCTTCGATTGGGAAACTCATCAATTTATTTTTAATTCCGAGACATCGCTCTTGTCACTAATGGCGGGCCGCGCCCTTTGGGGTATGCTTCGCACGGCGGATTACAAAGGTGGCAAAGCACTCAAATCCTGTCATCCGGAGTTTTATCACATCAACAGTGCGGCTTTTTTACCATAGAGGAGGAATTTTACCAAAGATTCCTCCTTTTTTTTGTCTCTCCTGCTTGTGCTTCTTAAATTTAATGGTATCTTTACCCGAAAATCATTAAATCTAATAATATTGTACTTATGGCACTGCCAAAACGATCTTTTTTGAAAGCGGCCGGGCTGTTGTTCGCTGTCTCGTCGTTGTTTTCCTGCGTTCCGAGTGAAGAACGTCAGATGAACCTTATCCCCAAACCTGCGCAGATAGAGTGGGGGAGCGGTTATTTCAAGGCGGACAGTAACTTGGTGTTTGATTCGGGGTCGATTCGTTATATTATCGACGGAGAGGGTAATCCGGAAGGGTATTCCTTATCGGTTAGCAAAGAGGGTATTGTCGTGAAAGCGGCTACAGATGCCGGTCTTTTCTATGGAAAACAGACACTCAAGCAGCTTTATACGCCCGAAGGTTTCCCTTGTGTCTCGATTACCGATGTGCCTCGTTTCAGTTATCGTGGTTTGCACCTCGATGTTTCTCGTCATTTCTTCCCCAAGGAGGAGATCATGAAACTGCTGGATGTGATGGCTTATTATAAGTTGAACAAGCTGCATTTTCACTTGACGGATGCGGGCGGATGGCGCTTGCAGATAGACAAGTATCCGAAGTTGACGGCGGAGACGGCCTATCGCACAGAGACGGATTGGTTGAAATGGTGGGATGGAAAGGACCGGAAGTATGTGCCAGAGGGCACGGAAGGTGCTTACGGAGGTTATTATACGAAGGAGGATATTCGGGAGATCGTAGCTTTCGCGGCTGAGCGACATATTGATGTGGTGCCAGAGATTGAGTTTCCCGGCCATTCGGAAGAGGTGTTTGCCGCCTATCCGGAATTGTGTTGCTCGGGAAAGCCCTATACGAGTGGTGATTTCTGTATCGGTAATCCGCAGTCATTTACCTTCATGGAGGATGTCTTGACGGAGGTGATCGAACTTTTCCCCTATGAATATGTGCATGTCGGTGGCGACGAGGCGGGCAAGCAGGCTTGGAAGAGCTGTCCGAAGTGCCAAGCGTTGATGCGCAAGATGGGTATGAAGTCGGTGGACGAGCTGCAGAGCTACATGATTCATCAAGCGGAGGATTTCTTGAAGAGCAAGGGACGCAAGTTGATCGGCTGGGATGAGATCTTGGAGGGCGGCTTGGCTCCCGAGGCGACGGTGATGTCGTGGAGAGGTGAGAATGGCGGTATCAAGTCGGCTCGCATGGGGCATGACGTGATCATGACGCCGGGCAACTACCTCTATTTCGATTTCTATCAGGCAGATCCCAAAACGCAACCCTATGCGATCGGCGGTTATACCCCAATCAAGCATGTGTATAGCTATAATCCCGTGCCGGTTGACTCATTGAACACGGAGGAGCAGAAGCATATCATGGGCGTGCAGGCGAATACCTGGACAGAATACATCAAGGATGCGCAACATTTGGAGTATATGATGTTCCCACGTGCTTTGGCGGTGGCGGAGATCGCTTGGACCCCGCAGGAGTTGCGCTCGTGGTTGGATTTCAAACCCCGTATGAATGCCCATATTCCTGTTTTGCAACAGAAGGGAATCCATGCTTTTACCCTTTCGGATGAGATTGAGGCGACCATGACGGTGGATACTTTGAAACGGGAGATTCAGGTGATCATGGATGCGGAGAAATATCCCGCCGAGATTCATTATACGACCGATGGCACGATGCCTACCACGGCTTCCCCGCTTTACACACAGCCGATTGTCGTGAAGGACTCAGCGCATGTAGTGGCGGCTATCTTCCGGGATGGACAGCCACAGGGTGAGCCGACGGAGAAAAAGGTGGATTATCACCGGGGTATCAATAAGCCTATTCAATATAATAGTAGGCTGTACAGCGGTTATATGGCTGGCGGTATGAATGCTTTATTAGATGGCTATCGAGGCGGTTTGACCTATTTAGATGGTCGCTGGCAGGGCTATTTGGACAATTTGGATTGCGTGATCGATATGGGTGAGGTGACGGATATGCATAAGGTATCGGCTCGCTTCATGCAGCTAATCGGCCCGGGCGTATTCCAACCCAAGGAGGTAGAGTTGCTGACCTCTGAGGATGGGGAGAACTTCACTTCGCAAGGTATTGTGCCGACCACCATTTCCAATACCGATCGGGATCTCTCTTTCCAGGAATACACCTTCTATGGAGCGTGGAAAGCACGTTATGTGCGTTTGAAGGCGAAACGGGGAAATCCGGGATTCATTTTCACGGATGAGGTCGTTATCTGGTAAGTAGTAAGAATAACCTAAAATAGAAAGATTTCCATGAAGAAAAAATTAATGAGTCTGTTGCTGTGCGGTTCGTTGTTCATGAGCGCACAGCAACCCGTGGATGAGGTGAATCCTTTCATTGGAACAAGCAATTACGGCACGACGAATCCCGGGGCAGTTTGTCCGCAGGGTATGATGAGTGTGGTGCCCTTCAATGTGATGGGATCCGACTTGAATCGTTTTGACAAGGATAGACAATGGTGGTCCACTCCCTATTCTGCCGACAATAAGTTCTTTACCGGCTTTGCGCATGGTAGCCTGAGTGGCGTAGGATGTCCGGAGTTGGGTAGTTTGTTGCTGATGCCTACACATGGAGCCTTGAACGTTGATTACAAGGAATATGGCAGTGAATATAAGGACGAGGTGGCTTCTCCTGGCTATTATGCGACACGCCTGACGAAGTATGGTATCTTGGCAGAGGCGACAGCTTCTATGCGTACGGGCTTGAGCCGTTTCACCTTCCCGAAAGGAGAGAGCCATATCTTGCTGAATTTAGGGGAGGGTTTGACCAACGAATCGGGTGCTACCGTTCGCTTCGTGAACGATACGGAGATAGAGGGCAGCAAGCTGCTGGGTACTTTCTGTTACAATCCGGCTGCGGTCTT
>JALFJR010000036.1 GCA_022775005.1 Parabacteroides sp. | reverse complement strand
GTATGATTTGTTAAGAATTTTATCTGTCTCATTGTTGGACAGAACCCCTCTCGTAGATTTGCTCGGCAAAAGCGAACCTGCCGAGAAGTTACAAACTGTAAGAGAATTAAGTCTTAAATTTATTTAGTGGACACTAGTGGTATCACGAAATGGGGGAAAAGACGGCCTCATTTCATAGAGCAATCGGGCCGTGGAACATTACTTTTATTGTGCGTGGAACAAAATGTTCCACGGACTTTTGTTGAGCAGTCTGAAAGGGTTAATATGCTGATATACATTGTGGAACATCCGTGGAACACTGCTCAACGAAATGTTATAAAGTGCGCAATCGGTTTACGTGCGTTTACAATCTTCGTAATCTATTGATAACTAACGATATATAAAGAACGGGGGAGGACTGCTCAACGAAAAGGGTGCGCATTCCGTGGAACAATTGCCGTGGAACACTGATTTTAGGCCCATTTTAACGCTGATTTTAACAGAAATTAGTACGTGGAACATTATGTTCCACGGCTGATTATTTAGCGATAACTGCTTGATTCTTTGTTCTATAGAGGGATGATTGCTTTGAGCGGGACTGCTCAACAAAAAGGTTCACTTTCCTGACGCAAAGGTACGCGTAATTTCGGTACAAACAAGTATTGCTTCAAGAAAAACATTTTTTACCCCATTTTTATGAACAAGGGCGTTGGTTTGCGCAACGAAAACCACTGTTTTTTGCATCAATTCGGTGCGTTATTTCTTCGAGATGCCTTCGAGAACCCTTCGAGATTCTTTCCAAATCGCTCATTCACTGTGTCATTGCGGACTTGACCCGCAATCCCATACTCGCTCCATCAGACGTAACACGTTACGTTTCTACTTCTTGGATAGGATGGGATGCCGGGTCGAGCCCGGCAGGACACGAGCGCGCAATAAAAGGCTTCCAAAAGGCTCAAAATGCTCCCTGAAAGTGCTCCGCGAATAGGAACCTTTTCTTTGAGCAGTTTTACCTCGTTTTTTAACGTAGTATTAACAATTGGCTTGGAGAGAATGGTGTGATAAGAACGAGTTATTTATAACATATTATTAATTTTCTAAATGTATTATTCATTATGAACAAAAAGTTTTCTACACTTATGGCAAGCGTCCTGCTTGCTGGTAGCGTTTTTTCTGCATATGCGGATATTACCAATACTGCAGTGAAAGGCGATTTCGTTCAGCTTTCTTTTACAGATGGAACCATTGCCATTGGCCAAACTGGTTCATTGGAAATAGGGACGGCTGTTTCTTCTGTTACAGATGTGACATCTTTGAACACTGCAAATGCGCAGTTGTGGCAAGTTGCTAGTATTTCTTATTCACCTACAACAGGTACTCCTTTCTATCAGTTTATCAACAAAACAACTGGTGAGTACTTGGCTGTTGAGTTAAAGACAAACAACAAGGGTGCTTCTTCGGCTGCAGCGAAATTGAATGGAACAGGTAACAAGGATTGGGCTATCGCTGGTGATGGTACAATCTACGTATTCAAGGGGGACTCTATCTATGGATTCGATTCACAAATGAAGTTGATGGCTGCAGAGGCGAATAGCGTTTCGGCTCTTACAAACCCAACTAAATTGACGAAGCTTGAGCAAACAACTTTGTCTGCGACTTTGACTCCCGCTATCTTCAATGCGATCATGGCAATGCCGGGACACGATGGTAAGCTCCACTTCAATGGTAAGAAAGATGTGTCTGAGGGTGAAGACAACATCTTGACCGAAAATCAGTGGGTAGCGTATGGTGCTTCTGGAGATTTGTTTTTGGCAGTGAAGGGAAAAGAGACCCCTATCAACAAGAATCCTTATCTTTTGATGGTCGATACCACTTTCTATGGACCAAATCATACTTATAACAAGTTGGTTGTTGATACTCTAGGATGGGGAACCGCTGACAATTGTGTAGCCTTTAAAAATGGAACTCTGGCAGCTAGCTCCTATGTCCCCACTAATACAATGGATATTCGGGCTATTGGTACAGCTATGTTCTCAAGATCATACGCTTTGGGCAACGACTCTATCTCTTTGCGTGTGAAAGGTGTTCCTCAGATAGTGGATGATAATAATGAGTACTTCTTTGTGAAAGGATCTAAGGCTGTTGATACATTAAATGTGACTGACGGTGCTCCTATCACTTTGACTAAATTGTCTAACACAAAGGTATTGACAGTTGGTTATTATGGAAATCTTGCGGCTTCAAATACAACTGAGGAAACTGTTGCCGCTGGAACTGGTGATAGAGCCTATATCTTCCCGTTGATCCAGCCGTATGCTGCCGCTGCTGCAGGTGACGCGACATTGGCAACTGATAGGCTGTATTTCGTACAGATTAAGAATGCAGAGAATACGGATAAGTATTTGTCATACGAGTTGAAGAATTCAGATGCTACGATTGCTCCGGTGGCTTCTGTTAGCGCTTACAACTCTGCTGATCAGTGGGCTGTAGTAGCTGGTGCTACGGGTTCTTATCAGTTGGTTAACTGTGAGGCAAACAGCGTGAAGTATGCTGGTCCGGTTTTGAAGTTGAAAGATGAGGATGGCAATGTGGTAGCTGATACCTACGTATTTGGCAAGAATACTTTGAAGTTGGCTGCTGTCGACTATTCAATCGCTACTGTAGAGGGTGACGAGGATTATACCTCTTACTTCTATGCAGGCAAGGATAACGACAAGGTATTGCGTACCTTCAAGATCACATCAGCTTCTCCGTTCTTGAGCCAGCTCTATATGCAGGCAAAGAGCGATAGCGTGGCTGTTTTGGGCGAGGACGCTGTAGTTTGGACGTTGGAGACCGTGAAGGACAGCAAGGCTACTTATGGTGCCTCTTTGGTTGGCTTCAAGGATCTGTATCGTACGCAGTATAACATTGCGATGACTGATGCGGATGGCAATAAGTATTATCTGTATAACAAAGATAACACGGCTACGATCACTTTGTCAACTTCGGCAAGAAGACCGCTTACTACTTGAAAACCATTGATAAGGGTCAGTATGTGATTTATGCAGCAGGTGCTGATCAGAAGTTGACTATCAACCCGACTCCGAGCAAGCCGATTATCGAGGTTTCTAAATTGGATTCTGAGCGTAGCGATTTGTTCTTGATTGAGCAGACTAACTTGGGTACTTATCGTGAGTTGGGCGTATCTATTGAGGATGGTTTGGCAGAGAAGGCTGTAAATGTGGCTAAGATCTACATGGATAATGAGCCTAACCGTTATCTCTATGAGAACACGCAGAACATCGTGGCTAACAACGGTAACAAGGTGGCTAAAGATAGCTTGAACTTCTTGGGCATCTACAACACTGCCGCTTTGGTTAAGAATGCCGCTCTCTACATCGATACAGCGTATGTAGATCGTAAAGACAACTTGATGCCGCAGTATCTGTTGGCACTGGGTGTTGAGGAGGTTGAGGCAAATGGTGTAATTCCTTGCACAGAGAAGGACAACCACTTCGACGCTGAGGGCAATAAGACTGACGCTGAGCACTGCGTTCACGCAACTCCGGCTACTAAGGCTTATAAGACCGGTCGCTATCTGGCATCTGTAAAGGATTCAGTTCCTGCAGGTTCTAAGACTTATCCGGGTGTTTACGACGGCTCTATCCGTTTGGCATTCGTTGAGGCAACTCACATCGGTGACTCTTTGATCATCAAGGATTCTAAGTACACAGGTACAAAGAATGCGAAGAACGACACATTGAAGATTGCTGATCAAGCACTTAACGTAGCAACATTCGCTATGTTGATCAAGGATCAGGAAACTAAGAGCTTCTACTTGGAGAGTGCAGGCAAGACTTACGTTCGTATCTTGAACGGTGTTCCTGTATTGACTGACAACATCGAGAACGCTGCTATCTTCAACATCGAGGCAACAGACGAGGAGGCAACATCTAACGAGGCAATCGAGGCAGCTGGTGTTCAGGTAATCGCTGGTAAGGGCGTTGTAACGGTTCAGGGTGCAGCTGGTAAGGTAATTACCGTAGCGAACATCTTGGGTCAGACGATCGCTAACCAGGTAGCTGCTTCCGACAACGTAACGATCGCTGCTCCGGCAGGTGTAGTTGTAGTTGCTGTTGAAGGTGAGGCTACGAAGGTAGTGGTTAAGTAAAAAGAACAAAGATATTTATTCATAATAAATAATTGGGATTCCCGCGCGGTGAATGAACCAAGTAGCTTGCGAGAGCGAACAGGCGGGAATCCGAAGTTAAATTAGAAATTTAAAGTTCTTTGTGCGGAGTAATCTCGTGAGAGACGAAAGGCAGTCACAAAAAAGGAGCCGTCAGGATGTAAAAAGCCTGGCGGCTTTTTTTGTCGCCGAGCTGTGCGCCCCTTTCTACCCGGTGAAAAAAGTCTCCGCGAGTTGCGACGGGAAAAAACTCGCAGTGGAAAAGCTGTCGCCGGTTGACGGTAATCCATCCATTTCAGTAGATGACTGAATGCTTTGCGCCTTTGGGATGGATCGTGGGCTGTTTCGAGAGAAAACGGATGATGAGATCGGCCGTTTGGGTGTAGAGCCGTTGTTTCGGCTTGTCGCTGAGCAAAGGACAGATGGCGGCTACGTAACTACTGACCATCACGGTGTAACTTTTTTTGCGATTCAGTTTGCGCCCCGCTTCGTCGTACATTTTCAGTTGCTTTACCTGAGCCGGATCGGTTTTGTCCGCCACTAACCGATAAGAGATGCCTGAAACGTAGGGAGCGCCGCAACCATCCGCCGCCCGGCACTCGATCAGCAGCTGCTCGATCTCCTTGCCGGTCAGCTGATAAAGTTGACTTTCATTGCCGAAGGGATCGAGTCGCAACACGTCGGCTACGGTCATCGGTCCTTTGGGCAGGTAGTCATAGCGCACCCCTCCCGCATTCAGCAGGGCGATGTCTGCCCCCGATTCTGCCCGATAGGCATCTGCCATTAAACCGCCTAAGGCATCATACGAAATAAAGTCCGCCTCTACTTGGGTCAGCACCTGCTCTAAGGTTTCGTTGTGGCTGAAGAAATCGAGCATCGCCTTCGCCAACTCCTGCTCGTGCGAGGCTGTCCGTACATCAATCAACTCACTGGTTTTGCTAACCACTTTGCCGTCGGACAGCTGAATCTTGGTGAGTGTGGCATAGTGCAGTTTGTTTTCGGCTTGCGTAATCAATACATTGCCTTGAAAGGTGTTACCCGCCACTTTGGTATGGCTGTGCCCCCCGATGATGACATCCCAAAAGGGAAACTTTTCTGCCCATTGCTGATCCGCCTCATACCCGCAGTGGCTCAATAGGATAGCCACCTCGCAGGAGTCGCGCAGGCCGGCATAACGACGGATGGTCTCCTCCTCTGGGAGGAAACGTAAGCCCCGCACATTGTCGGGATGGGTGTCCGGCGTGCCTTGCGCCCCGCGCTGCACCACGCCCAACACGCCGACGCACACTCCCTCGCAATCAAAGATCTGGTAGGGGAGCACCGGCATGGGAAGGCTATCCGGTGCGATCAGATTGGCGCAGAGGTAACGAAAGGTGGAGCGGCTCGCCTGCCGGCGAAAACCCTCCGGCTTCAGGTCGAACTCATGGTTTCCCATCGCGGAGGCATGAAAACCCACCGCGTTCATCAGCGCCGTCATGGGGTAGGAGGGCTCTTTGTAGCGATCGCTGTAGGGATTGCCGGTGCAGTTGTCGCCGGCGGAGAGGATTAACAAAGAGGGATAGAGGGCCCGCAAGCTATCCGCGATCGCTGCCAACTTCGGGAATTGATCGATCGTGGCGTGCATGTCATTGACCGATAGGATCGTGACCTGTTTCTCTTGTGCCAAACTGGTCAGGCTCCAAGCGAGGAGCCCGACCAGCGCGATGTGTCGTTTTTTCATTCGATACGTACCTATTTATCTCAATTGAATCCGTAGGTTGGAAAGTTCCGTGTCGGTGTGTTGCGAAGGCAGTCCCGTCTGACGTACCGTCAGCGTATGCGCCTTTCCTGATACCGCTTCTGGCCAAGTGAAGGGCTGGGCATAGACCGTTTGTGCCTCCGCCGGGCGCAACAGGTAGCCGGTTTGCTTCTCGAAGCGGTTATAGAGACGCAACACGATCTGGTTCTTGCCCTTCTGCAGCGGCAAGAGCACGAACTCCTTACGGAAGGTGCAACGATAGGGGTTCAGGTGCTTCATCAATGAAACGCCATTGAGAATCACCTCGATGCCATTGCCGGCACCCACCTCAACCAAGTAGTTCTGTGCCCGCTCCGATTCCACCTCCTGCATCAAGAAATAGGTCTGCATGATGTTGGCTTGGAACTCATCTTGCTCCTTCTCCACCGGTTGCCAAGTAGCCCGTTTCGCCGGAGGCGTCTGCAAATCGGTTTGCAGCGTAGAGGGTGCGTCGAAGACGCTGCTGCCCGGGCCGCAGAGGTAACGGGCTCCCCACTGAACCGGTGCGTTCGGCAGGTTGATCGCCTTCCCCTCTCCCAAGGTAACCTGTTGCGTCTGACCGTCCAAGGTAACCTCGATGGTCTTGCCCGCCTCTTGCGGGGTGTAGAGCAGCTCCATCCGGCGCAGGCCGCTCTTCTCGATGTTCCAGCTGTAGCT
This sequence comes from Parabacteroides sp., assembly GCA_022775005.1. Taxonomy (GTDB): domain Bacteria; phylum Bacteroidota; class Bacteroidia; order Bacteroidales; family Tannerellaceae; genus Parabacteroides. Next base: position 5,577 of record JALFJR010000036.1, on the reverse strand, counting down.
GACCGTACTGCGGTAGTTGCTGTAATAGTCGAAGCAGGAGTAGCTGTAGTTGGGTGTTGCGTTGTCGGCCGTCAGCAACGCGTTGCCCTTCACCACATTCATCGGCTGCGGCTCGATCGGCTGGTCGAACTGCAGGGTCAACACCTCGATTGTCTGGTCGTTGAAGGCGGTCTGCGGCACAGTGATGGTCACCACGTTGCCCTTTTGCGTGTGGCCGGTCAGTTGTCCCTCCGCTTTCAACAGTTTGCGGTTGGGAATCTCCAAGGAGATCTTTCCCTCCGCCGGATATTGGCCGGAGAGGATCAGGTATAGCTGGTTCGCTTTGCGTGTGATCTTTCCCCATTCGAATTGTTGCCGGAAGGGAGAAGCCTCTGTCGCGTAGATTGCCTCGCCATGCGCTTTCAGCCAGGCCCCCATCTCTTGCAACACCTCCCGCTCGAACGGCACCACCGAGCCATCGCCCTTCGGACCGATGTTCAGCAGGAAGTTACCGCCAAACGAGACCACATTGATCAAGCTGCGCAATTTCTCCATCGCTTTGACATGCGCCTCGCCCCGCTCTTGCCAAGAACGATAGCTCCAGGTCTCATCAAACATGGAGGCCGCACTCTGCCAAGCACATTGCAAAGAGCCCTCTGGGTAGGCATTGTCTGCCATCACTGCGAAATCATAATGGTCATTGCCGACCCGGCCGCTGACCATGCAATCCGGTTGCAACTTATGCACCAATTCATACAACTCCTTGCTCTGCTCCGGGGTGTTCGAGCCCATGTCAAACCAAAGCTCCGAGATCGGGCCATAGCCCGTCAGCAGCTCCGTCACCTGCTGTTTCGAGAAGGCATGGTGTTGCGGCGTCACGAAGTCGCAATTGTGGCTGGAGATGGGATAAGCCTGCGGGAAATGCCAGTCGATGACCGAGTAGTAGAGTCCCAGACGGATGCCCCCTCGCTGGCAGGCATCGGCTAACTCCTTGACAAAGTCCCGTTTGCAGGGCGTTGCGTCGTAGGCATTATAATCGGTTGTCTTTGTGCGGAACATGCAGAAGCCGTCGTGATGCTTGGTGGTGATCACGATCGAGCGCATCCCCGCCTCTTTCGCTAACGCGACAATCTCATCCGCATTGAAGGCGGTCGGGTCGAAACGAAGGGCGGTGTCTCCATACCAGTCGCTGAAGATACCGGCAAACGATTGGATTTGCTCGCTGTATCCCCATTTGACCGGTTTACCATCCCATACGCCCCCCAACTCGGAGTAGAGACCAAAATGGATGAACATGGAGAACTTACTCTGGTGCCAGCGCTGAAAAGCATCGGCAGAAATTTGTGCGTTTACGCCCAGTGTGACTAAGCAGGCCGCCAGGAAGACAACAATTTTTTTCATGATACGATGTATTATAATCTGTTATACTGAGCAAATGTAAGGATAATTTGGCTAATATCGCGACGAAAAGCAGAAAGAAAATAGAAAAATGAGAATTATAGCGGATAATACCATTCCCTATTTGAAGGGAATCGCCGAACCGGCCGCGGAGGTGACCTATGTGGATGCCAAGGCGTTCACTCCGGAGCAGGTGCGAGACGCGGATGTGCTGATCGTGCGTAGCATCGATAAATGCACCCTGGCGCTGTTGGCGGGGAGCCGGGTCAAGCTGATCACGACCGCCACCATCGGTTTTGACCATATCGATACCCATTATTGCGCGCAAAACGGGATTAGTTGGACCAATGCCCCGGGTTGTAATGCCGCCTCTGTTGCACAATATGTGTTGGCCTGCTTGGTGACAATCTCGTTGCGCACCGGTTCCCCTTTAGCCGGGAAAACCATTGGTATCGTGGGGGTTGGTCATGTAGGACGTCTCGTGGAGAACCATTGCCAAGCGATGGGAATGCGGGTGTTGCGCAACGATCCGCCCCGTGCCGCGGCGGAGGGAGCGGAAGGATTCGTCTCGTTGGAGCAGCTCGCCGAGGAGGCGGATGTGATTACCCTGCATGTGCCCTTTACGAAAGAGGGCGATTACCCCACTTACCACTTGGCGGACGCTCGCTTTTTGCAACGGTTGGCGAAACAGCCTTGGTTGTTCAACAGCTGCCGGGGCGCCGTGCATGATACGGAAGCACTTTTGGCGGCGAAACGTTCGGGCAAGGTCAGTGAGTTGGTGTTAGATTGTTGGGAAAACGAACCGACAATCAACCGTGAGCTGTTGGCGATGACCACATTAGCCACGCCACACATCGCCGGCTTCTCCGCCGACGGCAAGGCGAATGGCACACGAGCTTGTCTGCAGGCCATTGAGCAATTCTTCGACGTGCACTTCGAGCGGCTGCCACAGGTGCAACCCCCCGCTCCGCAAGATCCGCTCATCGACCTGAATCAATGGACGAGCCATCGGATCGAGCAGGCCATTTTGCATACCTTCTCCCCCGAGCGAGTCGATCGCACCTTGCGGGCCGATCCGGAGGGCTTCGAGTGGCAACGCAACCATTATGCCCACCCGAGGGAGTTCTCAGCCTATCAAGTGCTGCACGCGACCCCTGAGGAGGCCCACTGCCTGCGCCAATTGGGCTTTCAACTGCCCGACAGGTAATGAGCAAGCAGGCATTTTTTGAGAAAGAAAAGTACATTTAATCCATGGAAAAACGTATTTTTGCAAGCAATAGAACATAGGAAAACAGATAATATATGGCCATTAAAATATTAAGCGTCGATGACGAGGAAGATTTGGAGGTACTCTTGACCCATTATTTCCGTCGGAAAATTCGGAAAGGAGAGTATGCGTTCACTTTTGCGCACAATGGATTGGAAGCGCTGAAGCTGATGGTGGAACATCCTGATTTTGATATTGTGCTGAGCGATATCAACATGCCGGAGATGGATGGATTGACGCTGCTTTCCAAAATCAATGAATTACGTAACCCGGCACAGAAGTGCATCATGGTGTCTGCCTATGGCGACATGAAGAATATCCGTACGGCGATGAACCGGGGTGCGTTTGATTTCGCGACCAAGCCGATTGATATGGATGATCTCTCGGTGACGATCGAGAAGGCGATTGAGCAGATCAACTTCGTGAAAGAGACGCAGAAAGAGCATGTGGCGTTGCAATCGCTGCAGAGCGACATGGAGACTGCGGGGGAGATTCAACGGGCCATTTTACCTTCTACATTCCCGCCCTTCCCCGAGCTGGCCGGTAAGTTAGACATAGCCGCCTCGATGACGGCGGCGAAGGTGATCGGCGGCGATTTCTACGATTTCTTCCGGTTGGATGAGGATCGGATGGGCTTTGTCATAGCCGATGTATCGGGCAAAGGCATTCCCGCGGCCCTTTTTATGGCAGTGAGCAACACCCTGTTACGCTCGGTCGCTTTAGCTTCGGAGGATTCGGCGCAATGCTTGACGGAGGTCAACAATCTGTTGTCGAGAGCCAGTGTCAACTCCATGTTCGTGACCGTATGCTATGGCATCTTAAACCATAAGACCGGTGGCATCGACTTCACCAACGCCGGTCATACTCCCGCCTACATCTTGCAAGCGAATGGTCAAGTGAAAGAGGTGGAGCAATATGCCAACTTCGTGGCTGGTGGTATCGAAGACTTTCCCTACCGTTCCAACACGACCCGTTTGGAACCGGGCGAGGCGATCGTGCTTTATACGGATGGTATCACCGAGGCTTTCAATGCGGAGAAAGAGGAGTTTGGCGTGGAGCGATTGGTCGCTTCATTGACGGAACTCTGCTATGCGGATGCCGCCACGGTGATTCAAGGGGTGCATGACGACCTGCATGATTTCATTCGAGACACGGAGCAATCCGATGATATGACGATGCTGGTCATCAAGCGGAAAAAAATATAGTTATGCGTGCCTTTTTCCAGCGATACACGTGGGTGATCACCCTTTTCCTCCTCGGTTGGATAGGGGTGAGTGGGTATTATGTGATTCGCTTTCGGGAAAAGGCACAAGCGCAAGCGCAGGGAAGGGAGCTTTTAGAGGCTCAGTTGCGGGAGGCGAACGAGGCACAGAAGAGCGCAATCATCACCCGGCGTGTCAGCTCGCAATTGGAGGAGATCGCCTATCAACAGAAGGCCATCTCCGATCAACAGCGACAAGAGGCTATCCACCAGACGCAGATCGCCGAGCAGATGCGTGATCACGCCGAGCTGGAGCGAGAGAAAGCAATCGCCGCACAACAGACCGCCCTTGAGGCTTATGAACAGATGAACGCACAAAAGAGAATCGCAGAGGCACGCAGGGAGGAGGCGGTGATGGCACAAATGCGCGCAGACAGCTTGGCTCGACTGGCCTTAGCTCGCTCTTTAGGCGTACAAGCCACCAAACAATACGAAGCAGACAACGAGCCTTTAGCAGCCCTGCTCAGCTATGCGGCCTGGAAATTCACTGCCGAGAATCAGGGAGATCTTTATTCGCCGGACATTTATAAAGCACTATCGCTCTGCTGCAAGCTTTCCAGGCAATGGCGCATCCACCGAGGAGCTGTTCGCTCCATACTCTCCTACTCACAAGCTGGACACATGTATCTATTGACCGCCAGTCAATACGGGGAGATTTATAGATGGACACTCTCTGGCAACCTATTAACTGATCGGATAACCCTCTTCAACAACCAACAATATGATGTTCGTCTGCTGCACGAAGACAAGATCAACCTGCGCCTGTTCGCCTTATGCCAAGGAGGTCAGCTACTTATCATCTCCTCTAAAGACAAGGTGGAAATAAAGGAGCTACCCCTCTCCCAACCTGTAGGCATGGCGAACTGGGAGGGACAAATAGCGATCGCAAGCAAGAAGGGAGATCTCCGTGTGGTCACTCCTGATAGCTGGGCAACACAGACGCTCTATCAACATCCTTGCGCTATTACCGCCTTGACTGTAGCCCAAGGAGAGTTACTGATCGGCGACGAGAAGGGAAGAGTCTATCAGATAGACCACCAAGGGAAAGCCCACGCTATCTGGGGACAAATTACCCGGCCCATCACCTCTTTGTGCTTTCAAGAGACGACCGGCCATTTAGCCATTGGCTATAAAAACGGATTAGCGCAAGTTGTCGGGGCAGACCGGAAGGCGCAGCAGCTATCAGAGCATGTCTCCCCCATCACCTGCATTCGTTTTAACGGCACACACCTCTATACCAGCAGCATGGATGGATCCATCTGCCTGTGGCAACTGAATGAGCAGACAAAGAGCTCAGCCGCCTTGGTCTATCAGGGGAAAAGTTGGTTACATACCTTTATTATTAGTCCAAATGGACAAAACATCATAATTGGAGATGAAAGGGGAGATTTGAATTGGGTGGTTGTAGATCCGCAACGTATGGCAGAAGAGATACACAAGCAGCTGCAACGGAATTTTACACCAGAGGAGTGGAATCTTTATATTGGGGAGGTCAGTGCTTATGAAACCTATCTGTCGAAATAGTGAACACTGGCGATGGCTTTGGATCGCCTGCCTGTTCTTAGGGTTGGCAAAGTTATCCCTGTTCGCGCAACAAGGTTTGCCATTCTTCATAAACTATTCAGCGAAAGAGTATGAAGCGCATAACCGGAATTTCGATGTGGTGTGCGAC
>JALFJR010000022.1 GCA_022775005.1 Parabacteroides sp. | reverse complement strand
TCAATGAATATGAGCACTACAGCCATCCAATTCGATCATGTAGGAAAACTCTATAAACTGGGTCTTGTTGGGACAGGGACCCTCTCGCACGACCTGAATCGTTGGTGGAAGACAACCGTCTTGCGGCAAGAAGATCCCTATTTAAAGATCGGTGAGACCAACGACCGCAGCAAAAAAGGTTCTTCCGATTACGTTTGGGCACTAAAAGACATTACCTTCGATGTAAAACAAGGTGATGTGGTTGGAATCATTGGAAAGAATGGAGCCGGTAAATCCACGTTACTGAAGCTCCTCTCCCGAGTAACCTCCCCCACAACTGGAACCATTCGAGCCCAAGGCCGCATTGCTTCACTTCTGGAGGTAGGAACCGGTTTTCATCCCGAGCTGACCGGTCGGGAGAATATCTACATGAATGGCTCCATCATGGGCATGACCCGTCAGGAGATCACTCGCAAGTTAGACGAGATTGTCGATTTCGCCGGCGTGGAGCGCTATGTGGACACCCCCGTCAAGCGTTACTCTTCAGGTATGACCGTTCGCCTCGGCTTCGCAGTCGCCGCCTTTCTCGAGCCCGAGATACTCGTCGTCGACGAAGTCTTAGCTGTTGGTGATGCAGAGTTCCAAAAAAAGGCCATCGGCAAGATGCAAGACGTCTCCAAAGGCGAAGGTAGAACCGTACTGTTTGTGAGCCATAATATGGCAGCAGTTAGAAGTCTATGCAGTAAAGGTGTTTTATTAGAAAATGGTCAAATCGTATACCAAGGAAATACAGACGATACAATTAATCTATACCTCAATAAGGAAAGCTTGAAAGAAAGTGATAACATAAAAGATAGAATAGCCTGGAAAAAGCATACTATAACAATTGATGATATAGAGATTAACAATTCTGTAAAATCCTTTTCTACCATAGCATCCAACCAAAAAGAACTAAATGTAAAGATCAAAGGATATACGCAAGAAGATATATTAGTTGATACCATTTTAACCTTCAAAAATATGGATGAAGTACCAATGGCATCCTTAGCAGAAGGTCACTGCAAAGGTAAAATGCAAGCCATTAAATCGGGCAAATTTGAATTAGGATATAATATACAACTACCCAAAATCCTTAGTAATGGCGATTACATCATTGATTTATATCTCCATCATCCTATGGTAGAATGGTTCATGAAAGCCCCTCATTGTGCAGAAATTCACATAGATGGTTACCAAGAGGGTTTTGGTAGAGCACTTAATTTAAAAAATGAAGGTTTTATCGGATTAGAAACAATTTGAGTATGAAACTTTCTATCATTACTGTAAATCTTAACAACAAATCTGGTCTCCAGAAAACCATTGATAGTGTAATCACTCAAACTTGGAAAGAGTTTGAATGGATTATCATTGATGGCGGCAGTACCGATGGCAGTAAGGAATTGATAGAAAAGTACAGTTCGTATATTACCTATTGGGTGAGCGAACCGGACAAGGGAATATATAATGCCATGAACAAAGGAATTAAAGTGGCAAAAGGGGAGTACTGCTTGTTTTTAAATTCGGGAGATGGATTGGTTTCATTCGATGTTCTAAAAAAAGTGTTTCAGAAGAAAATTGACGCTGACATCATTAATGGAAATGTTATCATATTAGATAAACAGAACAGACGTCACTATGGAATGCATAGTGACTATATTAGTTGCTATGATATGATAAAAGGGACGCTTTGCCACCAAGCGACATTCATAAGAAGATGTTTATTCAACCAATATGGCTTATATGATGAAAATTTAAAATTAGTATCCGATTGGAAATTTTTCTTCTATTGTATAATCATAAACAAATGTTCGATAAAATACATAAATGAAGATATCGCCTATTATAATACAGATGGCATTTCAAGTACGTCCTTACATTTACTAAAATCTGAACGAAGAAAAGTTTTATTAGAAATTATTCCTGCATACATATTAGAAGATTATGATTTTAATATCCAACAGAGTGAAATTAGGAAATACAAGCTATCACGTATTTTCTATTCATTGCTTTATAGGTTAGTTTGTTTATATGAAAAATTTAAATTTTCATCCCAAAAAGACATTCCTAATAATTAGCAAACTGCAAAATTTAATTGATTGCCTTCCAAACCCTTTTTCACATACGCACAATTTAATGCAGATAAAGCTAATATGCATAATCCTCCCAAAAAGCCTCTTCTCTTCCTCATCGAATCCCTCTCCGGCGGCGGAGCAGAAAAAGTATTGACCACCTTGTTGCGACATCTCGACTCAAACAAGTTTGATGTCACACTGTGTTGCATCGTCGATTGCGGCAAATACATAAATGATGTAAAGCCATATGTGCACTATACGTCTTTACTTCCCAATCCGGAACAAGTGAAAGGGATAAGAAAGTTGATTTATCAACTCAAATATAAATTGATCTATTCATGGCTTCCCTTACGGATGGTGTACAGATGGTTCGTGCCGCACCACGCAGAGGTAGAGGTGGCTTTTGTAGAAGGATTCGCTACCAAGTTATTGGCTCACTCCACCAATCAGCAAGCCAAGATGATTGCTTGGGTACACATAGATTTGAAAAACTTTCATTGGACAAAACAACTATATAAAAGCCAATCCGAAGAAAATGAAGTCTATCGGCAATATCACGACATAGTTTGTGTATCGCAAACTGCAGAAGCGTCTTTTAGGCATCTATTCACTAATCAACAAGCACATATACAGACACTATACAATCCTATTGACAGCCAATCCATCATAGAACAGTCACAGCAACTTTTACAGTTACCTAAACCGAAAGGAGTACGATTGGCCACCATCGGGCGGCTTACCAAACAAAAAGCATACTCCCGCTTGCTCCATATCGCTACACGTCTGCAAAAAGATGGATATGTTTTCGAACTATGGATTGTAGGAGATGGGGAAGAACGTGAAATGCTGCAACACTACATTCAAGAAAAACAATTAGAAAAGAGCGTAACGTTATGGGGCTTTCAAACCAACCCATACGCCTTTATGGCTCAATCCGATTTATTTGTCTGCTCTTCGATTAGCGAAGGGTATAGCACGGCGGTCACTGAAGCGCTCATCTTGGGACTCCCAGTCGTCACGACCGCATGCTCCGGCATGGGCGAACTGCTGAAAGAGGGGGAATGCGGCATCATTACAGAGAATTCGGAAGATGCTTTGTTAGCAGGTATCAAACAGTTGCTCGACCACCCCGAACAGCTGGCCCACTACAAAGAGAAAGCCACCGCCCGAGGAAAAGAATTCACCTTGGAGGCATTGATGAAACCTATTGAAGACTTACTGCAAAAATGATTACCATATTTACTCCTACCTACAACAGAGCACATACACTCAGCCGATTATACCATTCACTTCGGCGACAAGATTGTCACGATTTTGAATGGTTAGTCATCAATGATGGCTCCACCGACCATACCAACCAATTGTTTCAACAATGGATGTCAGAATCCAACTATTTTCCTATCCGATATCACGTAGTAGAAAATGGCGGTAAGCAACGAGCCATCAACAAGGCATTGCAATGGGCTAAAGGCGAATATTTCTTTATCGTTGATTCTGACGATTTCTTAATGCCCGATGCCATTACCTTTATCAAGGATGCTTTTTCTACATTGACCGACGATTCTTCCTACATTGGTATATCTGGAATAAGAGGAGGGCTTGATGGAAAGCCCCTGCATCGAATTCCTTTGATAGATGCAGTAACGGGTTATTGCGATGCGACCAATTTAGAACGTGCCAAATGGAACCTACAAGCTGATATGGCTGAAGTGTTTTTTACGGAAAAACTACAAAAATATGTTTTCCCGGTTTGGAAAGGAGAAAAATTTACGCCCGAAGCAGTAATATGGGACAAAATAGCTTTAGATGGCTACAAGCTAAGATGGTTTGACAAAGTGACATATTTATGCGACTACCAACCCGATGGTTTGACCAATTCTTCTTGGAAGTTATTAAAAGAGAATCCGATGGGATATGCCATGTTGTTTAATACCCAGTTAAGAGTAAACAAATACAGGAAGGCGAAAAGAGATTCTTTGATTCAGGGAACGTCTTGGATAGTCAATACTGTTATACAGTTTATTTCATGTTGTTGCTTGGCTGGAGAGTATAGATACATTAAGAAATGTGAGAGTCTTTATGTGTGGTTATTGTTCGTCCCAGGTTTTCTTGTTAGTCTGAGACGTCGCTGGCAATTTTTGCAATATCTAAAATGAACCTATGGCAAGAAAAAAGAAATTGCTTTTTCTGATAGAATCAATGATGGTGGGTGGAGCTGAGAGAGTGCTGATATCTCTTGTTAATAATTTGTCTCCATTCCAATATGATGTCACAGTTGTGTCTGTCTTTCGTAAGAGCGTATATGAGGGTTATGATTGTATTTTTGAGGATTCATTGAAGTCTCATGTCCATTATAAATATTTGATTGACAATACAAATAAGTATAAATATAAGCTCTTTAATTTTCTGTTTAACAGATTAAACAAGAAGATAATACATCGATTATTTGTAGGAAGTGAGTATGATACCGAAATAGCGTGGTATGAAGGATTGCCAACAACATTCATCGCTCACTCTTCAAATAAGCGATCGAGAAAGTTGGCATGGCTGCATTATGGTGCTGGTTTCAGAAATGTAACAGATGAGGAGCGGTTGGTGTTTCAGAAAGTGTACTCACAGTTTGATGTTATTATTGGTGTGTCGCAGGGAGTGGTTGAAAATTTCAAAGACAAAATCGATAGCAAGATGAATGTTGTTACATGCTATAATATTGTCGAAGATGAGAGTGTTAGGAAGAGGGCATTGGAAAAATTCGCAAAAGATTTGAGTGTAAACAAGGAGGATTCAAGAGTGAACTTTGTTTGTGTGGGTAGATTGTCAGAAGTAAAAGGATATGATAGATTGTTGAATATTGCTGTCAGACTTAAATCAGAGGGATTCCGTTTCCGTATTGATATAGTTGGAGATGGATTGCTTCGCAAAGAGCTTCAATCTTATATCAATAGTAACGAACTTGATGATTGCGTGACTCTTTGTGGAAATAAGGATAATCCTTACCCATATATAAAGCATGCTGATTGGCTTGTATGCGCTTCGTATGCGGAAGGGTTTAGTTCTGTTATTATAGAAGCTTTGATTATTGGAACTCCTGTGATTAGTACAGATTGTTCTGGCACAGATGAATTGTTGGGGAATAGTGAATATGGAATCCGATGTGAGAATTCAGAGAATGGATTATATGAGGCAATGAAAAGTGTACTGACGGATGATTCGCTTTATGTCAAATATAAGAAAAAGACAGCAGAGGGCGGGCGTAGATTTAATAAAGAACGGTTGCTGCAAGAGATAGAACAAATATTATGATTGCGGATATCTATCTATTTATCAGAGCGTTCATCAGACACAGAATTCTTCATATAGATGATCGTAGTCAGTTGGATATTGCGATTTCAAATGGTTTGAAAATGGGTAAAGATTGTCATGTGATGGGAGAATGTATCATCGACCCCGGACATTGTTGGCTTATCGAAATTGGTGACAGGGTAACACTTGCTCCTCGAGTGCACATCCTTGCCCACGATGCCAGCACTAAACGACCTTTAGGATATACCCTGATTGGAAAAGTAACCATTGGCAACGACGTTTTCATAGGTGCCGGAACGATTGTATTGCCCAATACGCACATTGGAAACAATGTGATTATCGGTGCCGGTTCTGTAGTAAGCCGTTCCATTCCGGACAATTCAGTAGCTGTAGGCAATCCGGCCAAAGTTGTAGGCACTTTCGACGATTATGTCAACAAGCGCAAGGCGCAAATGGCAAATACAGCTGTATTTGATGAATCATACACGATTCATCAAATCTCTGTAGTGAAGAAAGAAGAGATGAAACAAAAATTAACTTATTCCATTGGATTTGTACGATGATTTCCATCATAATACCCGTATATAACGTAAAACCCTATTTGGACGATTGCCTCCAATCGGTAGTCGGGCAAGACTATACCGACTTTGAATGCATCTTAGTGGATGATGGCTCTACCGATGGCAGCAGTGAGCTATGCGACCAATGGGTTGAAAAAGATACACGGATTCAAGTCATTCATCAAACCAACCAAGGAGTATCATCCGCCCGAAATAGAGGACTGGCACAAGCCAAAGGCGAATACATCAGTTTTATTGACAGCGACGATTGGGTAAATGCCGATTACCTCTCGACAATGGCTTGCCGATTGAAAAAGGGGAAAGCGGATTTGGCAGTATGCGGGTTAACCCAAGAGTTCAAAGACGGAAGTTCAAAACATTACATAGCAAGTCAATCATTGACTTTCGAACTGACCGGTCGCCATGCAGAACAATTTGTGATGTTGAACGAGCGACATCTATTATATGGGCCGGTTGTGAAATTGTACAAAAATGAAATTATCCAACGTCATCAGGTTCAGTTCGACCCACAGGTATCATACGGCGAAGACCTGTTGTTCAACTATCAATACTTGGAGCACGTGCACACCATCACCTGCATAGACAGAAGCCTTTATCACTATCGCATACTTGGAAGCGGAACATTGTCGAGCAAACTGCGTCCTGACCAATTCGATACGGATTATCGGCAATGGAAAATGTTGCGTTCGTTCTACCGAAGGCATAAATTGTGGCTGCCCGTGTCGCAAGCTTATATGTATAAACGGTTGTGGGGCATCGTTTACGATGGACTTTTCCTATATCCGCATCTGCCGGACAAAAACGTAGCCTACTTGCGAACCATCCTTTCAATACCAGAAATTGACGATTTGACACTCTTCACGTCCATTTTTTCATGCAGCAGTTGGATTAAGAAAGCCATCATACACAGGTTATCTCTCATCTTTTATATCTATTTTTCAATTCAATCTAAAAAATGAAACTCCTGCTATATCCTCACGGTGGCAGCGGCAACCATGGATGCGAAGCCATTGTGCGCTCCACACTGAAAATAATGCCGGCCGGCGCCACGCTGTTTTCAAACAAACCCGATGAAGACCGACGATACGGGTTGGAAGCCATCTGCACCCTTCGGGTAGCACAAGCACCACTGTCCCGCTTCACTGTAGAATATTGGAAAGCCTTCATACACCATCGCTTAGGAGACAAAGAGGCGTTCGACCGTGCCAGCTTTCGTCCCATTTTTCAAGAAGCCACTCCCGACCACTATGCCCTCTCTATTGGCGGAGACAATTATTGCTACGGAGTGCCGGCCTTCATCTACTTGGTCAACAAGCATCTCCGCAAACAAGGCATAAAAACCATCCTGTGGGGATGTTCTGTTGAACCGGAAGCTATCAAAGGCGATATGTTGGACGATTTACGCTCGTACACCCACATCTTTGCCCGCGAAAGCATCACCTACGAGGCCATGAAACGGAACGGCATCGCCCAAGTCTCCCTCTTTCCCGACCCGGCTTTCCTGCTCAACCGCACCGACCTTCCTCTGCCCGAAGGCTTTGCTGCAGGCAACACGGTAGGCATCAATGTCAGTCCCATGATTATCGGGCACGAAGGAACAGCCGGAATGACTCTTTTGAACTATAAGAAGCTGGTTCGCCACATCATCAACATCACTGATATGCAGGTGGCACTCATTCCTCATGTGGTGTGGAGCCACAACGACGACCGGAAACCGTTGCAACTTCTCTACGACGAATTCAAAGAGACCGGGCGTGTGGTTCTTATTGACGACCACAACGCTGAAGAACTGAAAGGCTTTATCGCCCGTTGCCGCTTCTTGGTGGCCGCTCGCACACACGCCTCCATTGCCGCCTATTCCACCCAAGTGCCAACGTTGGTAATGGGGTATTCGGTCAAGGCGCGTGGCATAGCCCGCGACCTGTTTGGCAATGAAGAGCATTATGTGCTGCCTGTACAGTCGTTGCAGCAAGAAGATGACTTGGTGAATGGATTTCAATGGCTACAGGCGCACGAAGAGGAGATACGACAACATTACCGCACATTCATGCCGGACTACTTGGCGAAAGCCCTCCAGGCCGGCCAATTACTCCAGACATTATGACTCTATTGATTTACCTACTTGCCCTCATCGGGGCAATAACCTTTGTGTTCTTTTCCGTCGATTGTGGAATCGGGCTATACACATGGCAAAGCCGCATCCACATAGGACGATGGACCGACCGCAAGGTCTGGCAACAAGCCGTGGAGAAGAAAGCACGCCAATGGCTGCACCAAAGCCCCACGGTGCAGAAGACCGAGCAAGACCGGCTGGTTCTTTGGGATATGTTGAGGGGGAACTATCGCTCCTCCACCATACAAAGCTGGCAGGATGCCGGATTGCTTTTAGCCTTGTCTGAACAAGATGCCCAAGCGTATGCCAAACACCATTCCTCGTTATTCGCCAAAGAGACTTGGCAGGTAGACCAATCGTTGTTGGCATACGCATTGAAAAAAAAGAACGCACTCTCCATAGATACGGAAAAAGAGATTACAAAACGCTTTGAATCCTATCAAAAAGACGAACGGACCATCCCCTACCGGAAGACATTACCTCACATCCGTTTTGTCGATACCGTCGGGTTGGTCTGCCCTTTTTTACATCAATGCGGTTTTAGCGATTTGGCTATCCGGCAAATCGAAGAATACGACAAGGGGATATGGGAAGGAACATTTCCTCCACACGCCTATGATTTAACTACACACAAACCCTTGGGTGTCTTTGATTGGGCGCGTGGGTGCGGTTGGTATGTGCTGGGACTCATCGAAGCACCCGACTTGCCCGGCAACGAACAACGGATTTTGAATTTGAGTAACCGCCTGTTGCCTTTTCAGAAGCCGGATGGAGGATTCAGTTGTATGCTATTCAACCCCAACGAGCGATTTGAAGCGTCGGGCAGTGCTTTATTCGGGCTGTTGTTTGTCCATGCTTACCGTTTGTCCGGCGACAAACGCTACCTACATGCCGCTTTCGGTGTTGAGAAAGCGCTTATGAAAGCCACCCGTCGGGATGGTACGATAGACTTTGCACAAGGCGACACCAAAGGTATCGGCTTTTATTCGCGCATATTCGACCGTATGCCGTTTGCGCAAGGCATGGGATTGTATCTGTCTAACACATTGAATCAATATGAAAAAGTTATTGGTTAACATTTGGAACCGTACATTCGATTATTACCTGATAGTTCGAAATGCGTGCTACCTCTTTGTGGATATGCTTTATCAAAAAGTGGTACCGGCCCCACGGGTAGTCTCTATCGAAGAGACCATACGGCACATTATTGATTCGCATTGTTCAGTCAGCCGTTTGGGAGATGGCGAAATAAAAATAGCCAACGGGCAAGCACTTACCTTCCAAACTAAGCAGCCACTGCTACAACAGAAAATGAAAGAGGTGCTGTCGACCCCTATTCCCCACCACATCGTATGCTTGCCAGACATATTCACCGATTTAACCTCCTACAATGCAGAAACACGTCGCCACTGGAAACTCCATCTGGCATTTTACAGGAAATTGTGGTACAAATACATCCATCGCAAAAGAATATTCTACAATGCCTTCATCAGCCGGTGTTACATGATGTTTGCCGACAAGACATCGTGTGCCTCATATTTCAAGCTCATGCAGCAAATCTGGGCAGGCAAAGACATCCTGCTGGTCGAAGGCGAGAAAAGCCGGTTGGGTGTGGGCAACGACCTGTTCGACAATGCACATTCCATCCGACGGATATTGGCACCCAATAAGAATGCCTTCGACCACTACGAGGCCATCGTACACGAAATAAAGAAGTATTCTCCACAAGAGTATCTTATTCTGCTGGCTTTAGGCCCTACTGCTACCGTCATGGCCTACGACCTTGCCCGCAAAGGATACCAAGCCATCGACATCGGCCATGTAGATATTGAATACGAATGGTATAGAATGGGAGCCACACATAAAGTACCCGTCCTCGGCAAATTTGTCAATGAAGCCGGTGCGGGGGCAGGAGTAGGCGACATCCATGATGAAAAGTATAAAAAAGAGATTGTATGCCGGTTTTAAGTATTATCATCCCTGTATATAATGTCGCACCTTATCTGCGAGAAGGATTGGATTCTATACTCGGCCAAGAGGTGCAAGACATAGAGGTGATTTGTGTGGACGATTGTTCTACAGACTCATCACCCGACATCCTGAAAGAATATCAGGCAAAGGACTATAGGATACAAGTGATTCGACACTCCGTAAACAAAGGTCCTAGTGCTACTCGGAATACCGGAATGAAACGAGCTAATGGAATATATGTTGCTTTTTTCGACCCCGATGACAAAGTGAAAAAAGACATCTATACAGAGCTCATTCAAGCGATGGAAAAGAATGGAACAGATTTAGCCTTTTGTGGTTACACCACCTTTCCAAACGGACAAGAAATCATACCGGATTTCAAGCCAGACAAAGCGATGAAACCTACAGATTTTATTCAAGGAAACAAATACATTCAAAGCAATAATGACCTCTGTTTTACTTGGCGTTTCGTGTTTAAGCGTAGTTTAATAGAAGACTACAATATACGATTTATTGAAGAGATTAAAATAGGTGAAGATATGGTTTTCAATTTGTCTTGTCTAATGCGATCATCTTCAGCAATCATGGTTCCAAAAGCACTATATAAGTATCGAATAAATAATTCCAGTAGTTTAATGGGACTTCCTTATAAACCTTTTTTGGAGGAGAGTCTTCAACGGCAAATTCAAGAAAAGAGGAGATTAATTCAAAAATATAAAATAGATCAATATACACCTCTGACAAACGATTTGTCGGAGAATATTATTTTGCGTTATTTGCCTATGCTATTTAATAATTTATACAATAATCCTCATCAATTAGATAAACAACAGGGTATTCAAAATATTTTGTCGATGCCAATGATACGAGAGGCCTTCCGTATCATCGGATTCCGCAACATATACCCTTCATGGAAAGAATACTTATTCTATTTAGCCATGAAGTTTAAATGTACACGATTAGTTTGTTATGAACTCAACAAAACATTTGTATGACAAATGAATTCCAATGGAATGATTATGCCATAATAGTTGTGTATGTGTAGTATATGCATTTGTTTATATGTGCTACATCCTTGTCAAAACAATCATTTGGGTAGAAGAGGCAGGGTAAAAGGACATCCGCATTACGTAAATCAGATACGGAGGAACTTGTCATAAAAAACTCAAAAGCTATTGTAAAATGGCTGTTTAAGTGTATATTTGCGCAAAACCTGTAAGTATTACTCTGTTGTTTAACTATACCAAATGATAATTGGGACATTTAACGCAATATGAAAACTGCATTGGAAATAGGTAAAATAAGAGCCATTGTGCTTTATATTCTGCAAGAATCTGGTGGCGAACTGGATTTAATTACGCTGTTTAAGAAGATGTACTTTTCTCAGAGGTTATATTTGGCACGTTATGGAAAGACGATCTTCAACGACAGCTTTCGTGCAAAAAGACGAGGTCCAGTTCCTTCCTTTACTTACCATTCTCTCATTTGCGCTTTCAATGATATGGAAGGGGCGACAGATGGTGTTAAGTATTTTGACTCTGCATTTACGGTTTATGAGACTAACGGAGTAAAGTTTGTCAGAGCGAAAACTCAGCCTGATATGAAAAAAATAGCTGGGATGGAAAAGAGAGTAATTCAAGAAGTACTAGAGAAGACCAAAGGTATGTCTCCTGATGAATTATCAGAAGAGTCACATGATACCGCATGGCAAACAGCCATAAAACGTGCAAAGAACGATCCTTCCGATGATTATATTTCCATCGTCAATATGGCAAAAGCAGAAGGAGCTTCTAACGAAGTGGTCAACTATATACGGCAAAGGCAGCAATTAGAATCTTTTTGTGTAGGATGAAGAATACATTATCTGAGCAAATAAAAAAATTGCAACAACAAAATGGACTTCCTACATATGTGAAAAGAAAAAGAGATTTCCCCTTTGTGACAGAGGGGGAAATAGAAAAAGGAGCTATCATCTATATCCCTTTATCAACAGAGGAGGGGTTAATCGTGAAAGGTGGGTATCAGAGTTCCGATAAGTGAAAAGAAGAATTTGGTATTCTATGAAACCTCGTATCTTCATCGCTATCCAATACCTCGAAATTGGTGGGGCGGAACGCTCGCTGATTGGTTTGCTGAATGCTTTGGATTACATGCGGTGCCAAGTGGATTTGTTTGTCTATCGGCACAGTGGGGAGTTTATGAGCCTTATTCCAAAGGGAGTAAATCTGCTGCCCGAGGTGAAGAAATACACTACACTCACTCGACCAATCCGTGAGATTGTTCGTGAAGGGTATTGGGATATTGCCGCCGGGCGTATTTGGGCACACCTGTTGAATAGCTGTTACCAGAGAAGATCGAAAAGGAAGGACAGTATTGCTATATTCCAGTATATAGCTTCTTGTACGACTCCTTTCTTGCCATCGTTGGAACAATTAGGGGAATACGATTTAGCGATCAGTTTTTTGATACCACACAATATCGTGCGTGATAAGGTGAAAGCACGGCAGAAATGGGCATGGATTCATACGGATTATTCGTTTATTGATGTGAATACCCGTATTGAATTACCGGTGTGGGGAGCCTTTGATCGTATTATCTCTATTTCTGAATCGGTTTCCAAAGGCTTTCTCTCGAAGTTTCCGTCGTTGGAGAACAGGCTGATGCTGATGGAGAATATCCTTTCTGAGCAATTCGTGCGAGAGCAGGCGGAAATGCCTTTTGATGACACGTTTTTGCGGGTGTTTGAGGGGCGAAAGGGACAAACGGATCAACCCGTACGTCTTTGTACCGTTGGAAGGTTCTCCTATCCAAAAGCTATTGATCGAGCTGTTTATATTTGTCAACAACTGGTTGCGCAAGGATTGGATATTTGCTGGTATGTGGTCGGTTATGGTGGGGATGAGCCGTTGATCAGAAGTGTAATTGCGGAGACCAGCATGGAGAAGCACTTTGTATTGGTTGGCAAGCGGATGAATCCATATCCTTATATCCGGTTTTGCGATATTTATGTGCAACCCTCGCGCTATGAGGGAAAGGCAGTCACGGTACGAGAGGCACAGATCCTGGGAAAGCCGGTAGTCATTACTCGTTTCCCGACCTCTTCCAGTCAATTAGAGGAGGGGGTGGATGGCATTATCGTCCCAAACAGTGTGGAGGAGGCCGCTGCGGCTCTTGCGGATTTCATCAAGGATAAGAAAAAGCAACAAGCCATCCAAGCGTATTTGCATGCACACCATTATGGCAATGAGGAAGAGGTGAATAAACTATATGATGTATTATAGGATATGTTGAGGTCTTTATTATTGATCGTCTATAATTTGATGCGTATATCCTTGAATAAGTTAAGGTTTGGTAAGCGATTTGCGGTGCATTGGATGCAACGGTTTAGCCCTTCATGTGATTTGAAGCTATTTGATCATGCACAACTATTTATTGGTCGGAATACGGAATTTGCCGTAGGATGCGATTTTGAGGTACATGGAGATGGCGTTTTGCATATTGGAGAGAATACCTACTTTAACCGTTATTGCATGATTAGTGCACATCAAGAGGTAAGGGTTGGCTCTCATTGTATGTTCGGCCCTGGAGTGAGGATTTTTGATAATAACCATTGTTTCTCTTGTGATAGAGGGGTATCTTCCCGATTAAAAACAGACAGGATTACTATTGGTGATCATTGTTGGATTGCGGCGAATGTGATTATCTTAAAAGGAACCCATATCGGGGATTGCTGTGTGATTGGTGCAGGATGCATTGTCTCAGGCGATATTCCATCCGGTACATTGGTGCGGTGCAGGCATGAATTAACTTATACAACGATTGATAATCGAGACAAAGAAGCATTTGTTACAGGCGATTAATGCCTTCAATTTTGCCAGTTCCCGCAAAATATATAACTTTGTGAACAGGATAAGGAGGATAGCTTATGAGTGACTTGAAGGATCGTTACATCCGTTTTGATTGGGCCATCAAACGGCTGCTCAGACAGAAAGCCAATTTCGATGTGCTGGAGGGATTTCTTACCGTTTTCATCGGGGAGAAGGTGACTATCGTGGAGATTCTGGAAAGCGAAGGCAACCAGACCGCTGCTGAAGACAAGTTCAACAGGGTGGACATCAAGGCCAAAAACGACAAAGGGGAGATTATTATCATCGAAGTGCAAAACACCAGGGAGTTGTATTATCTGGAGCGAATCTTATATGGGGTAGCGAAAGCGATCACAGAGCATATATCTTTGGGGGAACGTTACGAGAAGGTGAAGAAGGTGTACTCCATCAGTATCCTCTATTTTGATATTGGAAAGGGAAATGATTATCTTTACCATGGGCAAAATAAGTTCATTGGGGTGCATACGAAGGATTATTTGCGGATCTCCGCAAAGGAAAAGAATGCGATTGTAACAAGGGCTCCGGAAGAAATTTTCCCTGAATACATCCTGATTCGAGTCAATGAGTTCAATCAAGTGGCCATCACGCCTTTAGAGGAATGGATGGAGTACTTGAAAGATGGAGTCATACGTTCTGATACGAAGGCTCCAGGGTTGAGTGAGGCGCGAGAGAAGCTGAAATATTACACTATGACCAAGCAGGAGCAATTGGCTTACGATGAGCACCTAAATGCCATCGCTATCCAAATGGACGTATTGGATACCGCTAAAATCGAGGGACGAATCGAGGGACGAATCGAGGGACGAGCAGAAGGACGAGCAGAAGGACGAGCGGAAGGACGAGCGGAAGGAAGAGCGGAAAGCCTTCTTGCTACAGCTCAGCGGCTGAAAGAAATGGGTATGGATACGGACTTCATCTGCAAAGCCACAGGACTTTCACCGGAAGATATTGAAAAGGAACACGGTTCCGAACAATGATACCTAAACGGATTCATTATTGTTGGTTTGGAGGAAAGGAAAAACCGGCTGAAGTGCTTCGCATGATAGCCAGTTGGCGAAAGCATTGCCCGGATTACGAGATAAAGGAATGGAATGAGGGCAATTTCGATATTCACTTGAATCGTTATTGCGAGGAGGCATATACAGCTAAGAAATGGGCATTCGTGAGTGACGTGGCTCGTCTATGGGCATTGGTGCATGAAGGTGGAATCTATATGGATACAGATGTGGAATTGGTGCGTTCATTAGATAAACTTCTGTTTGATAGGGCATTCTTGGGCTTTGAGGGAACGCAATGGGTTGGCACAAATATGATGGGAGCGGAGAAAGAGCATCCTTTTTTTGAAGCTTTTCTACTGGCATATCATACCCGGAAGTTCCTTACATCCCAAGGTACATTGGATCAAACAACCAATGTGGAGGAGTTGACACGAAGATTGGTGGAGACCTATAATATAGGTAGGAATGGCCTTCTGCAACATGCGGGAGACATCACGCTCTATCCTACGGATTTCTTTTGTCCTTACGATTATATCAATGGGCAACTTCGCCGTACGGAGAACACATACAGCATCCATTGGTATGCCCAAAGTTGGATCAAGCGGAACAAATGGGAAAAATGGTTTAGCCAATGGTGGCATAAACTGATTGGTATAAAAATGAAGTGAACATTGGGATGGAGCAACCTATCAGGATATTAATGCTGTTTACTATCATGAATCGAGGGGGGGCCGAGACGATGGTGATGAACTATTATCGCCATATCGATCGTAATCAAGTTCAGTTTGATTTCATGGTGCATCGTCAAGAACGAGGTGCCTATGATGATGAGATTGAAGCGATGGGAGGTAAGATTTATCGTATGGTGCCTCTGCATCCGCTTACTTTCGGGAAGTATAAACAGCAATTGGTAGATTTCTTTGATAAACATCCGGAGTACCGTATTATTCATGGGCACTGTTCAGAATCGGGATATTTCGTCTATCGGGAAGCGGCACGACGAGGAGTGCCGGTGATTATTGCTCATGCACACAATGCCCATGCCCTATTCGATGTGAAATGGTTTTTTCGCACCTATTTCAAATATGCTATGCGTCCTTATCTGACGCAAGGGTTCACCTGTGGAAAGGAAGCCGCACGATGGTTGCTGGGTGAAGCGTTAGGAAGAAAAGCGATTTTGCAATGTAATGCTATTGATTCGTATATGTATCGTTATAATGCGAAGATGCGCCGGGAGATACGTATGGAACTTCACTTACCTAACAATGCGATTGTTTTAGGACATGTGGGGCGGTTCAATCGCCAGAAGAATCATGCTTTTTTATTGGATGTTTTTGCGCACTACGTACGGAGGCACGATTCGGCTCATTTGCTTTTGGTGGGTACTGGTGAATTGCGGAATCAGATGGAACAGAAGGTAGATCATTTGCATTTAACGGACAGGGTACATTTCTTAGGGGTGCGCCCAGATGTGCACCGTTTACTGCAGGGGATGGATCTCTATCTTTTCCCCTCATTTATGGAGGGACTTTCTGTCTCAATGGTTGAGGCGCAATGTGCGGGTCTTCCTTGTGTGGTTTCAGATCGGATCCCACGGGAGGTTGCCTTAACAGACTTGGTTTCTTTTGTCTCATTAAACGACTCTTTGTCAAAGTGGGTGGAAAGGATTGACAAGGCATTGTCTGTTTCTTATCCTCGTGAAACGTATGCCGATAAAGTGATCGTGGCTGGTTATGACATCAAACGCAATGCGCAATGGCTTCAAAATTACTATTTGGAACAATGGAGGAAAACAGCGGAAAAATAAATAGTAAAAAGGCTCTAACAGTCTTTACGCCTGCTTATAATCGTGCTTATACGTTGCATTTAGGATATGAAGCCTTGTTGCGTCAGACTTGTAAGGATTTTGTATGGCTGATTGTGGATGATGGATCCACTGACAATACTCGCCAATTGGTGGAGCATTGGATACAAGAAGGGAAAATAGAGATCCGTTATCATTATCAGGAGAACCAAGGGATGCATGGTGCGCATAATACGGCTTATCGGCTGATAGACACGGAGCTAAATACTTGTATCGACTCAGATGACTATATGCCCGATGACGCGGTAGAAAAAATCCTAACTTTTTGGCGTGCGCAGGGATCAGAGCAAGTAGCGGGAATTGTAGGGTTGGATGCGGATTTTCAAGGGCGTTTGATCGGTACGCCTTTCCCTGTCGGATGTAAATATACTACTTTGGGAGGTTTTTATGCGCAGGGAGGACGGGGAGACAAAAAATTGGTGTATCGTACGGAGATTATTCGTCGCTATCCAGAATATCCATTATTCGAGGGAGAAAAATATGTCTCATTAGGCTATAAGTATCAATTGATTGATCAGGATTATCCGCTTCTTGCCTTGAATGAGGTGTTAGTAAACGTGGAGTATCGTCCTGATGGATCAAGCATGAATATGTATCGGCAATATATCCGTAATCCGCGGGGATTCGCATTTATTCGCAAGAGTTCTATGCGGTTGGCTCCTACCTTTCGTAGGCGGTTCATGGAGGCGATACACTATGTGGCTGACAGCATGTTGGCGCAAAATGCTCGATTTATAGAGGAGGCTCCCTGCAAGTTGTTGGTATTTTTAGCTTTGCTGCCTGGTATTGCTTGGTATGGATACATACGTTATAAAACAAAGGGGTTATCATGATCAGTATTATCGTACCCGTATATAACGTTGCGCCTTATTTGCCTCAATGCCTGGAGTCGTTAGTGGGGCAGACGTATCGTGACATTGAGATCATTTGTGTGAATGATGGCTCATCTGATGGCTCTTTAGATATTCTGGAAAGCTATGCGCAAAAAGACAAACGAATAAGAATTATCAACCAGGAAAACCAGGGATTGTCTGGTGCTCGGAATACAGGTATAGCAGCTTCGCAAGGAGAATGGGTAATGTTTGTGGATAGTGATGATTGGATAGATCTTCATTGTTGTGAAGAGGTGATCAAATACTATGACGAACAGATAGATTTGTATATATTCTCTTATGTGCGAGAGTATGCGCAATTGTCGAGACCTCGGTATGTTTTTGGCAAGGATATAGTTTATTATCAAGGAGATTCTGTTAATGCGCTTTATGCTCGTTTGATTGCGCCCACTGAAAAGGAATTGCATACGCCAGAGAAGTTGGATTGCCTATCTACTGCTTGGGGAAAACTGTATAAAGCATCCATCATTAAACAGCATCAGTTGGCGTTTGTTTCTGTCAATGAAATAGGTACCGAGGATTTGCTTTTTAATGTGTATTATTTCACTTGGGTGAAAGAAGCCGTTTATTTACCTTTCCTGTTTTACCATTATCGGAAAGACAATATTTCTTCGTTGACAAAACTATATAAACCTTGTTTGAGAGAGCAGTGGGAATGTTTATTTCAGCGAATAGAGAAATGGATCTTTCCGTTGCAGCGAGAAGATTTGCAAAAGGCTTTGGCGCATCGTCGGGCATTGAGTTTGATTGGGCAAGGTTTAAACATCACTTTTTCACCCTATTCTTTTGTCTCCCAATATAGTGCTTTATCTACACTTTTGAATTCTGCTCAATATAAAAAGAGTATCCGTCAAGTTCCTATGCGATATTTCCCTATACATTGGAAAGTATTCTTCTTGATGGCACGTTATCGGATTACGATTGGAGTATTGTGTTTGCTGAGAATGATTAAAATCATGATTAATAGATGAGAATAGTTTATTGTTTAAATAGTATCCGTTACTTGGGAGGTATTCAGCGAGTTACTATTGTCAAGGCTAATGCGCTGGCTGATATTTCTGATAATGAGGTCTATATAATCGTATCGGATAATAGGGGGGGGCGAATTGTGCATCCATTGTCTCCAAAAGTTCATTTAATTGATTTAGATGTAAACTATTACCAGGATGATTGGAAATCAAAATGGCATGTGCTGAAAGGAATTGTTGTTAAGCGAAGGGAGCATAAAAAGAAATTGGCGAAAGTGCTTCACGAGATTAATCCTGATATTGTCATCTCCGTAGGGCAGTCAGAAAAAAATATGATCCCTGCTATCTCAGGAAGATGGGTAAAAGTGAGAGAATTGCACTTTACCAAGAATTATCGTTGGTTTCATGCCCATTCTATATTTAGTAAGACTTTGGCCATTTTTGGAGAATTGTATGACTATTTTTACAAGATAAGGCAATATGATCGTATTATTGTGTTAACGTATGAAGATAAAGAGAGCCATTGGAAAGGATATAAAAATGTTAGTGTTATTCCTAATCCAATATCTTTTTCTGACATAGCAGCTAATAATACTTTAGAAGGAAAGAAAGTTATAGCAATAGGGCGTTTAAGTGCACCGAAAAATTTTTCATCTTTAATTCGATCATATAGGATAGTCGCTCAAAAGCATCCTGATTGGATCTTGGAAATTTATGGAGATGGAGAACAGAAATATAATCTTCTGCAATTGATAGAACAGTTTGATTTGAGAAAACAGGTTTATTTGAGAGGATTTACGTCTGAAGTTCAAAGAGAATTATTGAACGCATCTTGTTTTGTGTTATCTTCTACTTTCGAAGGATTTGGGCTGGTTATTACGGAAGCTATGTCTTGTGGCCTTCCTGTCGTCTCGTATGCTTGTCCTTGTGGTCCTAAAGATATTATATCTGAGGGGGTGGATGGTTTCTTGGTTCCTGTCAATGATGAACAAGGGCTGGCGGATCGCATTTGCAGGCTTATCGAGAATGAGGAGATGCGGAAGGCTATGGGAAAGGCTGCCCGTTTAAAAGCGGAGCAATATCGGATTGAAAAGATTATTCCGATGTGGATGGATTTGTTTAATCAATTATTGAAAGAGAAAAGAGAAAAATGAATGATTTGATCAGCATTATCGTTCCTATATACAATGTGGAAGGTTACGTTTCTACATGTATTGACAGCTTATTAAGGCAAACTTATCCTCATTTGCAAATCATTTTGGTGGATGATGGAAGTACTGATCGTAGTGGGACAATATGTGATAAGTACGCACGTCAAGATACACGCATTGAGGTGATTCATCAAGAGAATGCGGGTCTTTCCGCTGCACGAAATAGTGGGTTAAAAAGAGCGATTGGAGAGTTAATCGCATTCGTGGATGGAGACGATTATGTACATCCGCAAATGTATGACACATTGTATCGTGCGTTACGGTCGGGTGATTATGATTTTTCGATGGTTTTGGGAAAGCAAGTGCCGGATGGCAGTTCTCAGGTTTTGTCTCTATCTTCTGTTTTTAAACAAACGGTCCTGCCGCAGGAGAGGTTGATGAGAGGCCTATTCAATTTAGAGACCATCGAGGAGGTTCAGCTACAGGTTGTATGGAACAAACTTTATAAGAGAGAGCTATTGGATGAGGAGCTTTTCCAAAAAACGGCCACGGAAGATACGGAATTCAATTGTCGCATTTATTTGCATGCACATCAAGCCATCTTGATAGAAGAGGCGATGTACTATTGGGTGCAACGCTCTTCCTCGATTACTCATCAGAAGCTCAATGCGAATTATATTGACCGTATGCGAAGCTACTACCTGTGTCTGCAAAATATGCAATCGGATCAAAAGCGTTATCAGGGTTGTTGTTTGGAGAAGCTGTATAAGACATTGCTACACGTTAGATACCATGCTCGCCATACACCTTTGTGCGATTCCGCTTGTCAAGCCGCGAAAGAGCTAAAAGCAAAAACGTTCAGCCTTTTTTGTTCGAATCCTTTTATCCATCCTGTCAAGAAAGTAGGGCTTATATTCTTTTATTATTTTCCCTTTTTATATGCCGCTTTCATGCGAGGGTGTGAGTTGCGTGCTAAATTCCGAAAGTAAATATTATTAGATGTAGGTAGGATGTACCATTTATTCTGTACTTTTGCCTTCGTTATTGGAATGGAAATATGATTGATTTTATACCTTTAAGTGAATATAGCCATTATTTTGATGTCGCTGTGCTTTGCATGGTGTTGACGGCTGTTTGGCAATGTCATACGGGAAGTGTATTGAAGAGGGAAACGGTGTCGCTCAATGCCATGTGGGGAGTGTTATTCACGATCCTGTTGATCCTGTATATGGGGTTACGCCCTGTGAGTATCTATTTTGGTGATACAGTAAACTATGCAAAAGGATTTTATGAGGCGGCTAATTCCCATCGTCCTTTTGCTTGGCAATGGGACGGAGAATGGCTCTTCTCAAATCTGATGCAATGGTTTGCTAAATACAGCGATATTCATACCTTTTTCCTGCTTTGTGCCACGGTATATGTGGGTTCACTTTGGTTAGCGATGCAACGTATTTTCAAAGGGTATTATTACATTCCCTTTTTGGTCTTGCTGGGTATGTTTACTTTCTGGAGTTATGGCGTGAATGGTATCCGAAATGGCATGGGAGCTTCCCTTTTTATTTTGGCTATGACGTATGTTAATCGTCCACTTGTGATGATTGGATTATGTGTGCTGGCAACGGGTATTCATAAATCTATTTACCTGATGATCGGTGCGGGCACATTGGCTTGGTTCATCAAGAATAGCTATTGGTATTTGGCAGGATGGGTGGCTTGTGTGGGTGCTTCGTATGCTGTGGGTGGACGTATACAGGCATATTTAGCCGGATTGAACTTGATGGTAGGAGATGACCGTTTCTCTGGTTATTTGACAGGAGATAATATGATCGGCGAGGTGGTTCAGATGAGCATGACTTTCCGTTGGGATTTCCTGTTGTATAGTGCGATGGGTGTGGCTGTTGGTTATTATTTCATTTTTCGTCGTAACTTCAAGGATGAGTATTACCATTGGATATACAATACTTTTCTCGTCACCAATGCTTTTTGGGTGCTGGTGATTCGCGCAGCCTATTCCAATCGTTTTGCCCAAATCTCATGGTTCATCATGCCGGTGGTGTTGATTTATCCATTCATGAAAGAACGTTTTTGGGTGAATCATGAGAAGATGCTGGGGTATGCGTTGCTGGCATTCTATGCGTTTGCATTTTATTTTAATATCTGGAAATAGCAATGTTTCTTATCTCTCTACTCATCAATCCTTTTACTTATATCATCTGTTTTGTGCTTTTGGGGTGGCTTGTACGCACTAAAAGATGGAAAAGGCTATGTTTCATCTGGGCCGCCTTACTTTTCCTGCTGTTCTCCAATGGTTCGCTTTATCAATGGGCGGCTGAACAATGGTATAGGGAATATGATCATGCTTTGCCAGAGGGGAAACAGTATACGTATGGCATTGTGCTGGGTGGTTATAGCTATTGGGATTGGAAAAGGGATCGCCCTGAATTCAGTGGCATAGCTGACCGATTGCTGGAGGGTATCCGTTTGTATAAACAGGGGTGTATCCGGAAATTGGTATTGGCTTCGGATGGTTCAATCATTGAAAGCAAAGATGGAAAGGGATTGCAAGGGAATCCTGCGCACATGCAACAATATTTGGTCAATTTGGGTATGCCTTTGGAGGATGTCATCTTTGAAACCTATGCGAACAACACGTGGGAGAATGCGACATTCACGTTGGAACGGATTGGCGAGAGTTTAAAAACGGAACCGATATTGTTAATCACCTCGGCTACTCACATGCGTAGGTCGTTATGGACTTTCCAGTCGGTAGGATTGTATCCGGATGCCTATATTACGGACACTTTCCCTGAGATCAAGGGGAATGGAGGGCCTAATTGGTTGCCCTCATTGCCTGTTTTGGCTGTGTGGCCGGAATTGACACATGAATGGATCGGGTATCTCTATTATAGGTTTCGACATAGATAAAGGATGTTGGATGGCTTTCAAAAGAGAGAATTCTGCTCTTGGATCCATATTGGCAAATATTTTCATCGATGGATGAGAACTTTTAGGAGTCTGTTTGTACTTTTACCCTCTCCATTGTGGGGGGAGGTAAATCTTCAATAAGAGAAGAGATAAAAGTAAAAGAGAATTAACGAGGTAGATGAAAGAAGAATTATATATTGAGCATTTTGGGCCGATTATTGAAGCCCGTGTACCTATTAATAAGATTACGGTATTGATCGGTCGGCAAGGATCGGGAAAAAGCACGATAGCCAAACTCTATTCTTTATTTGTGTGGATGGAGAAATCCCTTATGCGCCATTCTTTGACAAAAAAGTATATAATATAAAAATGGATGAAGCCTAAAGTAATACGTATTTCTACCGTGCCGCTCTCGCTTCATCTCCTGCTGCAAGGACAGCTGAGGATGTTAGAGGAGGCGTATGAGGTTGTCGCAGTTTCTTCTCCTGGGCAGGAGCTGGAGAAAGTGGGTGAGAGAGAAGGGGTAAGAACTCTTGCGGTACCCATGCAACGCCATATCGCTCCGCTTAAAGACTGTGTGGCTTTGGTGAAGCTTGTGCTTTTGTTTCACAAAGAAAAACCGCTCATCGTTCATTCGTTGACTCCTAAGGCGGGCTTGCTGGCTATGATGGCCGCTTGGATCTGCCGGATCCCTATCCGAATGCATACCTTCACCGGATTGGTGTTCCCTTCAGCCACGGGTTGGAAACGGCACTTATTGATCGCTACTGATCGGCTGACATGTGCTTGTGCGACTTATATCAATCCGGAGGGGAGAGGTGTGAAGAGGGATTTAGAGCGATTTGGTGTCACAAACCAGCAGCTGCACCTGATCGGTAATGGTAATATTAATGGTATCGATCTCTCCTATTTTGATCGTACACCTGCGGTGATGGCAAAAGCGGAAAGTTATCGTAAGCCTACTGATTTTGTGTTCTGTTTTGTGGGGCGTTTGGTACGAGATAAAGGTATCAATGAGTTAGTTGCGGCTTTTGTGCGGTTACAGCGAGAATTTACGAATTGCCGTCTTTGGCTGGTAGGGGACTTTGACGCGAATTTGGATCCGGTCGCTCCTGAGACAGAGGCGTATATCCATAAACACCCTGCCATAATGTTTGTGGGATGGCAAGATGATATTCGGCCTTTCTTGGCGGCATCGGATGCTTTCGTGTTTCCCAGCTACCGGGAGGGATTCCCCAATGTGGTGTTGCAAGCTGGGGCGATGGGGCTACCTTGTATCGTGACGGATATTAACGGATGCAACGAGATTATTGAAAATGGGAATAATGGTGTAATCATACCTTCTCGCGACAGTGAATGTCTTTACCAAGCTATGCGAGAGTTTGTCTCCTCCCCTGCATCAGTCAGGAAGTTGGCCGCTGCCGCTCGTCCTCGGATTGCTCGGAAATATGACCGACAGATGTTGTGGAAAGCTTTGCGGGATGTGTATCAAGAGCAGATTGCAAATCTAAAGAATAAAGATTGATTTTATGTATTTATACGGAGCAGGTGGGCACGCCAAAGTGATTATGGACGTGCTGAGAGAGAATGACATCGAGCTATCGGGGATCATCGATGATAATCCTGATTTGCGGGAATGGATGGGGCACCGTGTTCTTTCAAGCTACCAGCAGGGTATGTCTCCGGTGTTGATCAGTATTGGGGCGAACGGCATCCGAAAGCGGGTAGCGGATTGGTTGAAGCATGAGCAAGCGATATTTGGTACGGCTGTTTCCACTCATGCTATCGTGTCTCCTCTTGCGAAGATAGGAGAGGGGAGTGTCATCATGCAAGGGGGTATTTTGCAAAGTTGTTGCCAGGTTGGTAAACATTGTATCGTGAATACGGGGGCGGCTATCGATCATGAATGCGTGTTGGAGGACTATGTGCATGTCTCTCCTCATGCTACATTATGTGGTAATGTACATGTGGGGGAAGGAACATGGATAGGGGCAGGTAGCGTAATCAATCCCGGTGTTAGAATAGGCAAATGGACGATTATAGGTTCGGGTTCGGTGGTTTGCAAAGACATTCCGGATGGAGTGGTAGCATACGGTTCACCTTGTCGGATCATGAAAAAGAATACACAGTTATGAAAAAGAATGGATATACTCGCTACTGCAAACGCCCATTGGATTGTTTTATTGCCGCCACCTTGCTGTTGTTGACTTCTCCAATCCTGTTAGTAACCATATTGTTGCTTGCCATAGCCAACCGGAGCGATGGCATTTTTTTTCTTCAGGAGCGTCCGGGGAGAGAGGGCAGGATATTTAAGATAATCAAGTTCAAAACCATGAACGACCAGAAGGATGATCTCGGGAGATTATTGCCTGACGCCAGAAGAATGACTCCTATCGGGAGGATTATCCGAGCCACCTCCATCGATGAACTTCCCCAATTAATAAATGTACTCAAAGGAGACATGGCGTTGATAGGCCCTCGGCCGTTATTGGTGCAATACCTGCCTTTATACAATAGGGAACAGGCAAGGCGGCATGAAGTGCGTCCTGGCATTACGGGATGGGCACAGGTGAACGGGAGAAATGCCATCAGTTGGAGAAAAAAGTTTGAGTTGGATGTTTGGTATGTAGATCATGTCTCTTTTCGGACAGATCTGTTAATCTTATACAAAACCGTGAAATGTGTATTGGGTCGCAAGGGAATATCCCTAAATGGAGAAGCGACCACAAAACCATTTGATGGAAACAATTAGCGATTTTCCGTAGCTTTTCCTATCTTTGCACCGTGCGTACCCAACAGATGACACGGTGGTTGCGGCAATGGGTGTTGCTCTTGGCGAGTGTGCTCTCATTGCTTTCTGTGGTGATACCCCATCACCATCATCGGGATGGTATGCCTTGCTACGCCTCCTTGACCATGGAGCAGGAGGAGGGCGACCATTCGACCGATACGCACGACTGTGGTTGCCACGGTCATCATTTAGGCTACCTGGTTTCGCTGCTCAATACCTATGGAGGTACGGCAGATGCGCATGTCTTACAGGTAGTTTCCCTTTTTACATTTCATTTAGAGGCTCCTTGCCACAACCGTTTGTGGGGTGTGGGCGAGACCTTGTACCTTGAAGCGTCGTACGATCCTTGGATGGTGCGTGCGATGGGGTTGCGAGCCCCTCCTATGTCCCTATCTTAAATTTTGAGATTTGAGTTTTATCGGACACTATTTATCATTTTAATTGGATTTTTACATGAAAAAAATATATGGGATAGGTGTGCTTTGCGCCTATCTATTAGCAGGTTGTGCAGGTCACTCTACGGAAGCCGAGCACGACCATGACCACGAGCATGAAGAGGCAGCGGTGCATGACCATGAGCATGAGGGTCATGACCACGAACATGAGGAGGCGGATCACGACCATGAGCATGAAGAAGCAGGTCATGATCACGAACACGACCATGAACATGAAGCAGCGGCCAACCCGGGAGAGGTAGTTTTCAAAGAGGCTAATGCGAAAGCGGTAGGATTACAAACCATTACGGTTACACCGGGAGCCTTTACGCAAGTGATTCGCACCAGTGGTCAGGTGCTGGCCGCGCAGGGCGAGGAATCTGTGATGGTGGCAACGGTACCCGGAGTGGTGTCGTTTGGCAGTGTACCCTTTACGGATGGAACAGCCGTGCGTAAGGGACAGGCCGTGTTGAGTATCGCTTCCAACGGTTTGTCGGAGGGCGATGTGGCGGTGCGTGCGAAGGCGGCCTATGAGGCTGCCAAACTGGAGTTTGAACGTATGGAGGCATTGGTGGCCGACCGTATTGTCTCTGCCAAGGAGTTTGAGCAGGCGAAGTTGAATTATGTCAATGCCAAGGCTGCCTATGAAGCGGTGGCAGATAAGCAGACGGCAAAGGGCGTGGCCGTGGTGGCTCCCTTGAATGGCTATCTGAAGAATATCCAGGTGAAGGAGGGGGATTATGTGTCTGTTGGCCAACCGCTGGCTACCATCGCCCAAAGTAACCGCTTGATGCTGCGGGCGGATGTGTCGGAGCGCTATTACAGCAGTCTGCCGATGGTGCAATCCGCGCATTTCAAGACACCCTACGATGAGCAGGTTTATCGGCTGGCTGACCTGCGAGGCCGTTTGCTCTCTTATGGACGTGCGTCTGGAGGTGATTCTTTCTTTGTGCCGGTGACCTTTGAGTTCGATAATAAGGGGGCGATCCTGCCCGGTTCCTTTGTGGAGGTCTATCTGCTGACGAAACCTTTGGAGCAGGTAATTAGTGTACCGGTAGAGTCGCTGATTGAGGAGCAAGGACTCTATTCCGTCTATGTGCGCTTGGATGCCGATTGCTATCGCAAGCAGCCGGTCACACTCGGAGCCAACAATGGGGTAGAGGTGCAGATTTTGAGTGGTTTGCATGGTGGAGAGGCGGTTGTGACGAAGGGGGCACATCAAGTGAAGTTGGCCTCTGCCTCCAATGCGATCCCGGCTCACAGTCATAGTCACTAAAGCGGAGGATGCGATATGCTGAACAAGATTATTTATTATTCGCTGCACAATCGGTTAGTGATTCTGGTCTGTGCGTTGTTGCTGATGATCGGGGGCACCTACACCGCTTTCCATACGGACGTGGATGTCTTTCCGGATCTGAATGCACCCACCGTGGTGATCATGACCGAGGCGAACGGTATGGCTCCGGAGGAGGTGGAACGATTGGTGACCTTCCCGGTAGAGACAGCCGTCAATGGTGCGATGGATGTGCGTCGGGTGCGCTCCTCCTCAACCACCGGATTCTCTGTGGTATGGGTAGAGTTTGACTGGGGCACCGATATTTATAAAGCTCGTCAGATTGTCTCGGAGAAGTTAGCGGTGGTGAATGAAAGCCTGCCGGAGAATGTCGGTAAGCCCACTTTGGGTCCGCAGTCCTCGATCTTGGGCGAGATGATGATCATCGGTTTGACTGCCGATAGTACCTCTTTACTTGATTTGCGTACTTTGGCTGATTGGACCATTCGTCCTCGTTTGCTCTCTACGGGAGGTGTGGCACAGGTGGCGGTGATTGGTGGTGACATCAAGGAGTATCAGATCCAGCTCGATCCGGCTCGCATGAAACATTATGGCGTAGGCTTGGACGAGGTGTTGGCGGTTTGTCGAAACATGAATCGCAATGCCAATGGTGGTGTGCTCTATGAATTTGCCAATGAGTATATTATCCGTGGTGTGCTCTCAACGACCCAAGTGGAGGAGATCGCCAAGGGCGTAGTGAAGTTGGCGAATGGCTATCCGGTGACTTTAGGCGACATCGCTACCGTACAGATTGGCGGGAAAAGCCCGAAGTTGGGTTTGGCCTCCGAGCGGACAAAACCGGCGGTGTTGATTACGGTGACGAAGCAACCCAATACCAGCACGGAATTGCTGACAGAGAAATTGGATGCGATTGTGGTCGATTTGCAGAAGAACCTACCGGCTGACGTGCATGTCTCCACCGATATTTTCCGCCAGAGTCGTTTCATCGACAATTCAATCAACAACGTGAAGCGTAGCCTTTTCGAGGGTAGTATCTTCGTCGTGATCGTGCTGTTCCTCTTCTTGATGAATGTGCGTACGACGGTGATCTCCTTGGTCGCCTTGCCTTTGGCGTTGTTGGTTTCGATTATTACGTTGCATTATTTGGGATTGACCATCAACACGATGAGTTTGGGCGGTATGGCCATTGCCATTGGCTCATTAGTGGATGATGCGATCGTGGATGTAGAGAATGTCTATAAACGGATCCGGGAGAATCGGCTGTTGCCGGAGGGAGAACGCCGCTCCACCTTGGAGGTGGTATATGATGCCTCTCGAGAGGTACGTATGCCGATTTTGAACTCTACCTTAATTATTGTAGTGAGTTTCGTACCCCTCTTTTTCCTAAGTGGTATGGAGGGACGTATGTTGGTTCCGTTAGGTATCGCTTTCATCGTGGCGCTCTTCGCCTCTACGGTGGTGGCTCTGACATTGACCCCAGTGCTCTGCAGCTATTTGTTGAATAGCAAAGCTACGGGAATGAAGGAGTTGCGTGAGGCATGGGTGGCTCGTTGGTTGAAAGGCCATTATGAGCGGGCGTTAGAATTTGCTTTGGCGCATCAGAAGCAGGTGTTAGGCGGTACGATTGCCCTCTTTGTCGTAGCATTGGGACTCTTCTTCACGTTGGGACGTAGCTTCTTGCCGGGTTTCAACGAGGGCTCCTTTACGGTGAATGTCAGCTCTTTGCCGGGTATCTCGTTGGAGGAGTCGGATCAGATTGGTCGCAGGGCAGAGGAACTGCTGCTGCAAGTGCCAGAGATTCAAACGGTGGCTCGCAAGACGGGACGTGCGGAGCTGGATGAACATGCGTTGGGCGTGAATGTCTCTGAGATTGAAGCTCCCTTCGAACTGAAAGGCCGAAGCCGGGAGGCGGTGGCGGAGGATGTGCGTAAAAAGCTTTCCACCATCAGTGGTGCGAATATTGAGATTGGTCAGCCCATCTCTCACCGTATCGATGCGATGCTTTCCGGAACGGAGGCGAACATTGCCATCAAGCTTTTCGGAACGGATTTGAACCGGCTCTTTACGATCGGCAATCAGGTGAAAGCAGCGGTTCAAGATGTACCTGGTTTGGTGGATTTGAAGGTAGAGCAACAGATCGAACGTCCGCAGTTGACCATTACACCTCGTCGGGAGTTGTTGGCGAAGTATGGTATTCCATTGCCGGAATTGGAGGAATATATCAACGTGATGTTGGGTGGCGAGGTGGTCAGCCAAGTGTATGACGATGGCAAGAGTTTCGACCTGACCGTGAAGACCTCGGATGCCAGCCGGGCGACGATGGACGACATTGCCAACCTGTTGATTGATGCGGGCGGACAGAAGGTGCCGCTGAGCCAAGTGGCCGAAGTGCGTAGTGTGACCGGTCCTAACACGATCAACCGTGAGAATGTGCAGCGCAAGATTGTGGTCAGCGCTAATGTCTCCGGTCGGGATTTGCGTGGTGTAGTGAATGAGATTCGTGAGCGAGTGGATGCGGGTATCGCTTTGCCAGAGGGTTACCACATTGAGTATGGCGGCCAGTTCGAGAGTGAGGAGGCTGCCAGCCGTACGCTTTTGCTCACCTCGTTGATGTCGCTCTTAGTTATCTTCATGTTGCTCTACCATGAGTTTAAGAACGTAAAGGAGAGTGGCATAATTCTTTTGAACTTGCCATTGGCCTTGATTGGTGGCGTGTTGATTCTGTGGATTACCTCTGGTGAGATCAGCATTCCGGCGATTATTGGTTTCATCTCCCTTTTTGGTATCGCTACGCGAAACGGTATGTTGCTAATCAGCCACTATACCCAACTGCGAGGTCAGGGCTTGGCACTTCTTGAGGCGATCGTGAAGGGCTCGTTGGATCGCTTGAATCCGATCTTGATGACCGCTTTAAGTTCTGCCTTGGCGTTGATTCCTTTGGCTTTGAATGGTGATTTGCCGGGCAATGAGATACAAAGCCCGATGGCGACGGTCATCTTGGGTGGCTTGTTGACCTCTACGCTCTTGAATGGCTTTATTATTCCGATTGTCTATTTGATGATGAATAAAAACGTAAAACGATGAAAGCATACTATATTTCTATCCTGTTATGCTGTGCGATGTGGGCCTCTGCCCAGACCTCGATAGATGAGGTGTTGCGTAGCGTGGCAGCGAACAATCCGGAGTTGCGGGCGAATGGACAGCTGATTCAGTCTCGCAAGTTGGAGGCACGCTTGGATAACAACCTGCCCGATCCCTCGGTCAGTTACTCCCATCAGTTTGGCAATCGGGAGGGAATGGGTTTCCAAGGAGAGTTGGTCGCATCACAATCATTTGATTTTCCAACAGTTTATGCGCAGAAGCATCAACTCACGAAAGCCAAGTCGGTTGCGTTAGACCGGGAGGGGAACGCCTTTCGGCAGGATCTCTTGCTGCAGGCGAAGAATCTTTGCTTGGATTTGGTGTTCCTCAATCAGCAACGAGCACTGTTGGATGAGCGTTTGCGCAATGCGGAGCAGTTGGCGGCACTTTTTGCTACCCGCTTGGAGCGAGGGGATGCCAATGTGTTGGAAACAAACAAGATCCAATTGGAGTTGTTGAATGTGAAGACAGAGGCGAGAGCGAACGAGACGGCTCGACAGGCCAAGTTGAGGGAGTTGGCTACCTTGAATGGTGGTGAGGGGATAGCGTTTGAAGACACTACCTATCACACGGAATCGGAGTTACTGCCCTATGCGGTGTTGAGCGAGGAGGTGATGGCGGCGGATAGCCGTTTGAATCTGTTGCGAGGCGAGCAGCTGACAGCCAGTCGCCAGCTGAAAGTCAACCAAGCGAAACGCTTGCCTGGCTTCGAATTGGGCTATCGGATGAATTCCGCTACCGGAGGCGCACGATTCAATGGTTTCTTGGTAGGGATTAGTATTCCACTCTTTTCTAATCGGAACTACATCAAGCAGGCACGTGCCCAACAGCTTTACACGGAGTTGCAGTTAGAGAGCACGACTCGCACGGTGGAGAACACCTTGCGACAGGACTATGAAGAGGCGTTGACCTTGCGTAGCTCCATGCAGGAGTATGCGCAATTGTTGCAGAGCCAGAACAGTTTGGCGTTGCTTAACAAGGCGATTCAAGCCGGGCAGATCTCCATGATTGCCTACTTCGTGGATGCCACTGCCTACTATCAAAGTGTGGAGAACTACCTCCGCCTGCAATATCAATATCAGACGGTGATCGCTCGCCTGTATAAGCATCGTTTATGATTAGCGGAAGAGTTCCAGAGAGAGTTTAAGGCCAGCGCCTTGATACTTGAATTTGTCAAAACCCAGGAAGAGGGCTACGTTGAGCAGGTCATTACCTACTCCGTAGCCCATTTCTGTATGGTTCGGTTTCACGGGTGTCCACAGCTGGCTCAGGTAGAAACGCTCGGAGACAATGTAACGATGTGTCCGGGGTTTGATGAAATGAAGTAGGATGAAGGGCGCCTCATACATGCAGTGTGCCTGCACATAACGCTCGCTGGCGTAGTACCAATCGCTGCTGAGCAGGTGGAAGATGCCGCCAAACCGATCTCGCCACGGTTCCGGAAAGTATTGCTTGGCGAAATAGCGGAAGTTTGCGAAGTAGTTGTAGCGCGTCTCGAAGTAGAAACCGCTACTGAAATTGTAGCTTAATCGCTCGCTAAGTCCTAACCGGAGTGTTTGGTTAAGCCCGGTTTCCAATCGCCAATAATCGCTGTGGCTGCCCATGACCCCATAAATGCCCTTGCCCAATTCCAGCCGGAACGTGGGGAATGCGGAGTAGAGGTATTCCTTGCGGTAGCCATCCATCCAATAATGCTGTCTTGGGGTATAAGTCAATCCGATGAACGGCTCGAAATCGTTGGCATTCTTCAGTTTGATGAGTGTCCCTTCTCGCTCTTTTTGCACGGGAGTCCTTAGGTGATAAGCTATGCCACCAAAGAAGGTCAGTCCGTTGAATAGTTCAATCTGGTTGCTCAGGTCAGCATAATAGTGGTGATAATAGGGCAGATCCAATTCCTTGAAATTAAAATCTTTCACCTTCTCGGTCAATTGCAGCTTCTCGCTGATTAGCTGGATCACTTCAGAAGGGAACTCTTGGTTGTCGTTGGCCAAGGTGAGGCGCAACATCCCTCTACGTTCGGGCTTGTACTCCCAGTCGGTGGTCGCCTTGATGCGTAGCTGTTTGCTTCTGAAGAGGATACCTACCTCTGGGTGGAAACGCAACTGTCGGTCACGGGCATAAGTGTGGCTGAGTCGCAATTCCTGCTTGTAGGTGACACCATGTTCGCTGCCGTAGGAAAGTTGCAGCGGGTTGAATAGACCGGAGTATTGCATACGCACACTCTTGTAATCTCGATTGACTGTGCTGGTCAACCGTTGTCCCAGTTGCGCATAGTGGTTGATGAGGCTGCTGTCAATCTGCTCAATGGTGGGTGTCTCGTTGTAGAGTGCCTGCTCGGTGGTGGATAGTGGTTTGTCCCTGCGTGAAGCCCAGTAGCTTGAATCAGTGATGAGGCGGAGGCTGTCACCTGCCACGGTGTAGTAGCGCGTCTCATCGAGTGAAAGGTGATCCCCCTCTTCGAAGGAGGTGTTGTATATAACCTCTTGATAACGTAGGGCAGCATGTAATTCGGTGATGATCTGGTTGCCAAAGGCTTCGAACTGCATACGGAGATCCGCTTGTACGGGGAGCAGCTGCTGGGATTCCTCCCGGCTGAAACGCATATCAATCTCGAAATCCTCTAAAGAGGCACGTCCTTTCATGAGGATGCGATCGACGGTCCAAAGGCTATCGACCACTTGCAACTCACCACTCAATAGCTTTTGGCTCCATTTGCGTGGGGTGAAGCGGATCCGATGGAGCAAACGGCCTTCCACCAGCTCGCTGCCTTCCAATCGGAAAGCGTAGTATTTATCAGCCTCCGGCGAAAGGGGCGTAATGATTTCCTTGTCGTAGATGGTGGGCGCATAAATATTCATGTTGATGAAGGCAAAGAGCTCTTGGTAATGACTACCCTCCGATAAGCGGCTGGTTTGAAAAGCCTTGATCCGATTTTGATAGTGGTTGGGCGCTTGGTAGTTACTTTGGGCATCCAACTCAAAGAGCTGGTTATCGGGATGCTTGTCCACAGGTGTGAGCCAGTGCATATAGCGTATCATGCGGTTACGTTTAGGAGTGTAGGTATAGCCCTTGATATAGGTGTCGGCCTGATAATGCTGGATCGCTTGTTGATAGCGAGGGGCTAAACGAATCACCTGACGCATCAGGCTGTCTGCCTGTGCTTCAGGAGTGGAGAGCGATTGGCTCCAAGTGGTGAGCGTTCCCAAGCAACACCACATCAAAAGGAAGAAATAGGATCGTTTCATCGGATCATTGTAAAGGGGGAAGTTTTAAGACAAAGCGGATCAGTGATACAAACACACGCCCGTAGCGGTCGAGCTTGATCTGTCCGACACCATGCACGTCGCTGAAGGCGTCAAGTGTAGTCGGACGTTGTTCGACCATGCTTTCCAAGCTGGCATCGGTGAAAACTAAGTAAGGGGGTATCTTATCCCGTTCAGCCAACTGCTTGCGTAATTGTTTGAGGGCATCGAGCAGGGTGTCATCCACGCTGGTAGCTCGTTTCGGACGAATAGGCTTTGCCTTGAATCCGTTAGCGGATGCTTTTGCTTTGGGTTCCTCTTCTGGCTCTTGGTAGAGTGCCAATTGAGCAGTTTGTTGTCCATAGAGCACTCGTTTGCCTAAAGGGGTGATGCGCAATACCTGTCCGGCTTCATAATCCACCTCAATGTATCCTAATTGAATCATTTGGTACAGGTATTCTTTCCAGACCTTGTACGGTAAATCACGACCTACTCCATACGTCTTCAAGCGGTCGTACCCTTTGGCTTGCAATTCTGCACGAGCAGATCCTCTTAGGATGTCGATCAGCATGGGAAGGCCAATGTGCTCCTCCGTACGAGCAATGGCACTTAGGGCTTTTTGGATCAAGATTGTGCCATCGAAACGTTCCGGAGGATTCCGACAGACATCACAATTGCCACAATCCTCGGCCGACTCCTCGCCAAAATAGCTTAACAATACCCTTCGACGGCAGATGTCGCTTTCGCAGAAGCGTTGCATTCGGTTAAGTTTCTCCAAGTTGACCTCCCGTTGACCGCTCTCCTCAGCGAACCGCCGCAATACGATCAGGTCGCTCATGGAATAGAACAGCAAGGTGTCGCTTCGCAATCCGTCTCGACCTGCTCGTCCGATCTCTTGGTAATAATTCTCAATGCTGCCCGGCATATTGTAATGAATGACCCAGCGTACATTGCTCTTGTCGATCCCCATGCCGAAAGCTACTGTCGCACACACTACATTCACCCGGTCGTTGATGAAATCCTCCTGAGCGTTGGTGCGTTCCGTGGCGGAAAGACCAGCGTGATAAGCAATGGCGGGGATATGTTGATGGCAGGTCAGTTCGGTGGCCAAGTCGGTGGTGTCGTCCCGTTTCATGCAATAGATGATGCCACTGGTGCCGGGGCGTTGTCGAATGAAACGGGTGATGGCGGCTATCTTCTCCCGCTTATTAAGTCCTCTACGCACATTGAGTGAGAGATTAGGCCGATCGAACGAGGAGATAAAGACCTGGGGATCGGTCAGGTGAAGCTGTGTCTGAATGTCTTGACGGGTAATCTTATCCGCAGTAGCAGTGAGCGCCACGATGGGCACCTTGGGGAAGCGCTCCTTCAAGATGGCCAACTGGGTGTATTCCGGACGGAAATCATGCCCCCAATGCGAGACACAATGCGCCTCGTCGATAGCGATGAGCGATAGTTCCAGGTGAGGCAGGAACCAGCCGATCTCAGCCATGACCCGTTCGGGCGAGATGTAGAGCAGCTTGATCTTCCCTTGGATGGCGAGCTGTTTCACCTGCTGTTGCTCCTCCTCTGACTGGAGGCTGTTGAGCGCGGCTGCTGGAATACCATTGGCTATCAATCCCTCCACTTGATCCTTCATCAAGGCGATCAGAGGCGATACGACCAAGGCCGTGCCGGGTAAATAGATCGCCGGCAGCTGGAAACAGATGGATTTACCGCCACCGGTGGGCATCAAGACCAACGCATCTTTACCCGCCACGATGCGTTGGATGATCTCCTCCTGCATGGGGCGGAAACGGGTGTAGCCAAAAAACTTTTTCAGCAGCAGTAATAGCTCGTTCATTTTTCTCCTTCTAAGAGCGGTAGATAGTCTCGCTCTCATTGGGCGCAAATGTAGGAAAAACTTATGGCTTTCCCAAAAAGTGCTGATCTACGAACAGGTTGAATCGCTCCTTGTATTGATTGCCAATGGGAATGTAGGTCTCCTTGCCAATGATGATGCGGTTGTTGGCCACGGCACTGATCTTGGAGCTGTTCACCAAATAGGAGCGATGCACACGCATGTAGCGATCGGCGGGTAGCCGTTCCTCCAAAGCTTTCATGCTGAGGAGCGTCATGATCGGCTTGTCGTTGTCGAGGTAGATGCGGATGTACTCGCTTTGGCTCTCCACATAAAGGATCTTGTTGATGTCGATCCGAAGCATCTTATAATCCGCTTTCACGAATAGATAATCCTCTTGATCATCGGCTGACTTTCCACTTTCTGTGTCCGGATTGTTTTTCGCTTCCGTAAGGGCCATCAGTTGAGCGGCTCGGTTGGCAGAGCGGAGGAAATCGCTGAACCCGATAGGTTTCAACAGGTAGTCGAAGGCCTCCATCCGAAATCCTTCGATG
Source organism: Parabacteroides sp. (assembly GCA_022775005.1). GTDB lineage: Bacteria > Bacteroidota > Bacteroidia > Bacteroidales > Tannerellaceae > Parabacteroides. Next base: position 18,423 of record JALFJR010000022.1, on the reverse strand, counting down.
GCATATTCCGCATAGGCGGTCGTGAAAATCACCAAGGGCTTATGACGCAGTGATTTGACAAAGTCAAGCCCACTGATGTCGGGCATGTTGATATCGACATAAATCAGATCAACCGATTCGGTGGTGAGCCATTCCAAGGCCTCCATGGCATTGGAGCAGGCTTTGGCCAATTTGAAAAAGGGGACTTTTTCGATATAATTTGTCAGCTGGGCAAGTGCCAGAGGCTCATCGTCAATCGCTAAACATCTAATCATAATTGTAATGGTATTAAAAGTAAAACTTGGTATTCATCTGCTCGTTGTTGGATATCGAGTGTAGATTGTTGATCGTATATCAGTTGCAATCGTTTGCGTACGTTTTCCAAGCCGATTCCGTGCGCCTCTCCCTCTGGGGATTTGTGGCAACTGTTGACCACTAAATAGCGTAATTTCCCGTCGCATACATCCATCGTAATGTGGATAAACGAGGGCTCTTGGTAGCTCACGCCATGTTTGAAGGCATTTTCAACGAAGGTAATCAGCAACAGAGGGGGGACTTGTGCCGGAGGAAGTTCCTCTTTGTGAATGGAGACAATCAGTTCCAGCCGATCCGTGTAGCGCAATTTCATCAGCTTGATATAATGCTGCAAGAAGTCAATCTCTTGCCAAAGTGACACGGTGCGCTTATTCGACTCATACAATACATAGCGCATCATTTTTGACAACTCCAAAACCGTCTCTTTCGCCTGTTCAGGATTGATGTCCACCAAGGCATGAATGTTGTTGAGCGTGTTCATGAAGAAATGTGGATTGATCTGGTATTTTAAATAATCCAACTCGGTTTGTAAATTCTGAGTTTCCAGCTCTTTCAGCCGTTGACTGTCGCGGATCGATTGGAAGAGCGACTTGATGCCGATGTTCAGTCCGATCATGAAGATGGCGATCACGATAGGAGAGAGGATCATTGGGAAGGGCAAGAAAGGCATGTAAATAAAAGGAGGTTTGTGTGGGTTAGAGCGAAAAAAGAACGGAGGTTGCACAGCGTTTCGCTCACGAAAGGGGAGGGTACGCTCCTCTCGGTATTTTTTCGGGCCCATCTGTTCTTGAGGGGCTGGATTGAAAGGAGGACGATTGTCTGGCCCCATGCGTTGCACGGCATTGTCGTAGATGTTTACGGCCACCAGTAGTCCAATTAAGCATAAGACATAGGCTGCATAGCTCTTCGCCCGCTTGCGAAACAGGAGGCGAGGCAGTAACAGGTAGTTGTGGATGGCGAACACGACGATCATAGGTGTCGTTTTCAGCCAAATCTGTCCAACGAAATGCCAATCAATTTCTTTCATTCCGGAGCGGTAGGCACCATAGATTGGCATCATGAACAATAATGCCCAGATGATCAGATAGATGAAGTTTTCTATCCAGCTGAGCAGATGTTCTTTCTTGTCTTTACTCATAGACTAACTAACTAAATAATGTGCATGAGTTGAAATTCTCCAAACTCATTCGTGTTTTTACTCATGGGCAAAAGTAGATGATTTGGTTGATTGAGGCAAACGATTGGTGGTTAAAACAAGTTGATTTATGGGGATATTCCTTTCGTTTTACTGATAAATAGAAATTATTCGCTGATAAAATTAGCTATTTAGTAGATAAAAAATAGGCGTTCATGGGCAAATAGACGCTATTGGTATAATAGCGATGCGGGTATGCGTAAAAAGGGAGAGGAGAGGGGGAGCGATTCAAAAATCAGCGTTAGGCATGGATTTATCCCCTGCTTTTCCTTACTTTTGCGCCCAAAATGTGCGAACGTGGAAGAATATTTACGACAGTTAAATGAGAGTCAGCTGGAGGCGGTGTGTTATTGCGACGGGCCACAGTTAGTTGTAGCCGGTGCGGGATCGGGTAAGACAAGGGTGTTAACCTATAAAATCGCTTACCTGCTCTCTCAGGGTTGGGCTCCTTACAGCATCTTGGCGTTGACTTTCACCAATAAGGCGGCACGTGAAATGAAAGAGCGTATCGCGGTGTTGACTGATCCGCAAACGGCTCAACGTCTTTGGATGGGCACGTTCCACTCTATTTTTGCCCGTATCTTGCGTCGGGAAGCGGAGCAGATCGGTTTTACCAGCAACTTTACGATTTATGATGCGGCCGACTCGAAAAGCCTTTTGAAATCCATCTTGAAGGAGATGCAGCTCGACGATAAGACCTATCGTGTCGGGATGGTGCAGGGGCGTATCTCGAACGCCAAGAACGCCTTGATCACCGCTGAGGGGTATGAGGTTAATCGGGAGCTGATCGAGCATGATATGCAGAGTCGGGTGCCCTTGATCCGAGAGGTGTACAAGCGTTACCAGCAACGTTGCCGACAGGCAGGAGCGATGGATTTCGATGACCTGCTGTTGCAAACCTATTTGCTTTTTCGGGATCATCCGGATGTGCGAGCCCGTTACAGTGCCTTCTTCCGCTATATCTTGGTGGATGAGTATCAAGATACCAACTTTGCGCAGCATCAGATCGTGCAGCAACTTTGTGGTGAGGAGGGACATCTCTGTGTCGTGGGCGACGATGCGCAAAGCATCTACTCCTTCCGCGGGGCGAATATTGACAATATCCTGCGTTTCAAGAGCCTCTATCCCGGCTGTCGCATCTTTAAATTAGAGCGTAATTATCGTTCCACGCAAAATATTGTCAATGCGGCGAATAGCTTGATTGACAAGAATACGGAACAGATCCGTAAGACTGTCTATTCGGAACGGGAGGAGGGTAGTAAAGTGGCGGTGCTCTCTTCTTACTCCGATTATGAGGAGGCCTATACAGTGGCAGCTCGCATTGGAGAGATGCGTCGTCGGCAAGACTATGACTATGCTGATTTCGCGCTCCTTTACCGCACGAATGCCCAAAGCCGTGTCTTGGAGGAGGCCTTGCGCAAACGAGGCATTCCTTATAAGATTTACGGTGGACTCTCTTTCTATCAGCGCAAGGAGATTAAGGATGTGATTGCTTACGCCCGCTTGGTGGTCAATCCACATGATGAGGAGGCCCTGAAACGGGTGATCAACTATCCGGCTCGTGGTATAGGTGATACGACGGTCGGCAAGTTGGTGCAGGCCGCTTCGGAGAGGGAGATCAGTCTTTGGGAGGTTTTGGAAGATCCTGTGGGGCAGGGGATGAGTATCAATGCGGGTACAGCCAAGAAGTTGTTGGCGTTCCGTTCTTTGATTCAATCGTTTAGCGAATTGGATCAGACCCTTGCCGCTGATGAACTGGCAATGGCGATTGTGAGGCAGAGTGGCCTCTTGAAGGAGCTGATGGCCGATCGCTCGGTGGAGGGCATCAGTAAGCAGGAAAACCTACAGGAGTTATTGAAGGGTATCACTGAGTTTTGTGAGATCAGACGAGAGGAGGGCCTGGAACAAGTACGCATGCAGGATTTTCTGGCTGAGGTGGCTTTGCTGACTGATCAAGACAACGACAAAGATGAACGGGCGGACAAGGTGACACTCATGACCGTTCATGCAGCGAAAGGATTGGAGTTTACGAATGTCTTTGTGGTGGGCATGGAAGAGGATCTCTTCCCCTCGTCAATGGCGAAAGATAGCCCACGGGCGATTGAGGAGGAGCGTCGGCTCTTTTATGTAGCGATTACCCGGGCAGAGCAGAACTGTTTGTTGAGCTATGCCAAGAGTCGTTTCCGCAATGGCTCGACCACAATGTGTATTCCCAGCCGCTTCCTGCGGGATATTGATACGCATTATTTGGAGATTGCTTCAGGAGGTATGCCTGCGGCACGTCCTGCTGAAAACTGGGGACAGGCTCGACAAGAGCCAGCTTTTCGTTCGCCTTTCCAGCAGCCTCGTCCGGTCGAGCGTAAACCATTCGAGGAGGCTTCTGTGATGATTCAACCCACTGCGGCACCTCGTTTGAAACGGATAGAAAATGCGATGAAATCGCCTGTTTTGGCGCAAACGCCTGTATCTGGACTCACTTATCAGGCCGGCGATCGGGTGCGGCATGATCGTTTTGGTGAAGGGCTTGTGGTGGCGATCGAGGGTGAGGGCAGCAACCTGAAGGCGACAGTCGATTTCGACAACCTGGGTCGTAAGCAGCTGCTCTTGAAGTTTGCCAAGCTGAGCAAGATCTGACGCTGGGGTAACGCTAAGGTAACGCTAAAGTAACGCTAAGGTAACACTAATCTACCTCTAATCCCAGATTAGAGAATGATTAGAGAACGATTAGAGGATGATTAGAGGATGATTAGAGCCATGGTAGAGGGATAGCGGAGCTTGAGTAACCCTACAACGGTTCAGCAGGGGGAAGAACTACTTCCAAGGCTGTAATAATTGTAGGCGGCAGTTGCCGCATTAAAAAAAATGTTATACATTTGTGCGTCAATTGAAAAAAGACTAACAAGTGGTTGGTCATTAAAACAAAAACAGCATGATAGACTATAACAAAATCCCTTCACCCTGCTATGTGATTGAAGAGGACTTGCTCCGACATAACTTGGCGTTGATCAAGCGGGTCAAGGAGTTGGCAGCGGTGAATATTATATTGGCGTTTAAGGCATTCGCCCTTTGGAAGGTCTTCCCAATCATCCGGGAATACATCCCCTTCTCGACAGCCAGTTCCAAGTTTGAGGCACGTTTGGCTTTGGAGGAGATGGGGAGTCCGGCGCATACCTATTCGCCAGCTTATACGGAGGCAGATTTCCCGGAAATCCTGCGTTGCAGTAGCCATATAACCTTCAACTCCCTTTCACAGTTCGCTCGTTTCTATCCGATGGTAAAGGCTGCTGGGGGATGTGTCTCCTGTGGATTGCGTATCAATCCGGAGTATTCCGATGTGGAGACCGATCTGTACAATCCCTGTGCGCCTGGTTCCCGTATGGGGGTGGTGAGAGACCTGTTGGGCGATAAGTTGCCGGAGGGTATTGAGGGACTTCATTTCCATACACTTTGCGAATCTACGTCATACGATTTAGAGAAGACCTTGGCCGTAGTGGAAGAGCGTTTCGGCACCTTCTTGCCGCAGATCAAGTGGCTGAACATGGGTGGTGGACACCTGATGACACGTCAGGGATATGATGTGGATCACTTGATCCGTTTGCTGAATGAGTTCCATGCCAAATACCCGAACTTGGAGTTGATTATGGAGCCGGGAAGCGCTTTTGGTTGGCAAACCGGATTTTTAATGGCTTCCGTAGTGGATGTGGTGGAGAACCACGGCATTCATACAGCCATTATGGATGCTTCATTCACCTGCCACATGCCCGACTGCTTAGAGATGCCTTACAAACCCCGTATCCGTTTCGCTACGGATCCGGTGGAGGGAAAGCCGACCTATCGGATTGGAGGAAACAGTTGTTTAAGTGGCGATTACATGGGCGATTGGTCGTTTGACCAACCACTGCAAGTGGGTGATCGCTTGATTTTTGAGGATATGTTGCACTATACGACCGTGAAGACAACGATGTTCAACGGTATTCCGCATCCTGCATTGGCGATGTTGACGAGCGATGGGCAGCTTCGAATGCTGCGTGAGTTCGGATATGAGGATTACAAAAACAGAATGGATTAAAAATTGAGGAACGAAAGCGATGGGATTTTTTAGTTTTTTCACGAAAGAGAAGAAAGAGAACTTAGACAAGGGCCTCTCGAAAACGAAAGAAAGTGTGTTTTCCAAGATTACCAAGGCCATTGCGGGTAAGAGCAAGGTGGACGACGATGTGTTGGACAACCTGGAGGAGGTGCTGATCACTTCGGATGTAGGTGTGGACACGACCTTGAAAATTATCGAGCGTATTGAGAAACGTGTAGCACGAGATAAATATGTGACCACTGCAGAGCTGACGGCTCTGTTACGTGACGAGATAGCCAGCTTGCTGACGGAGAACCATACGGAGGATCAAGCCGATTTCGTGGTTCCAGCGGAGAAGAAACCTTATGTCATCATGGTGGTTGGCGTGAATGGGGTTGGTAAGACAACTACTATTGGTAAACTGGCTTACCAGTTCAAGAAGGCTGGAAACAAGGTTTATTTGGGTGCTGCGGATACTTTCCGTGCGGCAGCCGTTGAGCAATTGGTGATTTGGGGTGAGCGGGTCGGTGTGCCTGTGGTGAAGCAGAATATGGGTTCTGATCCTGCTTCGGTGGCTTACGACACGCTGAGTTCCGCCAAAGCGAATGGAGCGGATGTGGTGATTATCGACACCGCAGGTCGTCTGCACAACAAGATCAACTTGATGAACGAGCTGACGAAGATCAAGAGTGTGATGAAGAAGGTGTTGCCTGACGCACCTAATGAGATTTTGCTGGTACTGGATGGCTCTACGGGACAGAATGCGTTTGAGCAGGCGAAGCAGTTCACGGCAGCTACGGAGGTGAATGCTTTGGCTGTCACGAAACTGGATGGTACCGCCAAGGGTGGTGTAGTGATCGGTATTTCGGATCATTTTAAGATTCCGGTGAAATACATTGGTTTGGGCGAGGGTATTGAGGATTTGCAGCTCTTCCGTCGCCGGGAGTTTGTTAACTCGTTATTTGGAGAATGAGAAAAAACAAAGTAGATATTATCACGTTAGGTTGCTCGAAGAACTTGGTGGACTCTGAGCAACTGATGCGTCAGTTCGTGGCCAATGGCTACACGGTAGAGCATGATCCGCATAAAATCAATGGTGAGATCGTGGTGGTGAATACCTGTGGTTTCATTGGCGATGCGCAAGAGGAATCTATCCAGATGATCCTCGATTTGGGTGAGCAAAAGAAGCAGGGACGAATCGGTAAACTGTTTGTGATGGGTTGTCTGTCAGAGCGCTTCATGCAAGAGTTGGTGCCGGAGTTGCCAGAGGTGGATCGCTTCTATGGCAAGTTCAACTGGAAGGAGCTGATCACCGACTTAGGGAAATCTTATTACCAGGACTTGGCTGCTGATCGGGTGCTGACCACTCCACGGCATTATGCCTTTGTGAAGATCGGTGAGGGGTGTAACCGCACCTGTTCCTATTGCTCTATTCCGATCATTACGGGTGCCTACAAGTCTCGTCCGATGGAGGAGATTGTGGAGGAGGTGCGTCAGCTGACCGCCAAAGGGGTGAAGGAATTTCAGTTCATTGCACAAGATCTGACTTACTACGGACTTGATCTTTACCGACGGACGGCTTTACCGGAGTTGGTGGAGCGGGTATCTGACCTGCCGGGTGTGGAGTGGATCCGTTTGCATTATGGCTATCCTTCGCATTTCCCTTACGAGTTGCTGCCCGTCATGCGGGAACGTGAGAATGTGTGCAAATACATGGATATTGCTTTGCAACATATCAGCGATCGAATGTTGAGTCTGATGCGTCGCCCGATTACAAAGGCTGAGACATATGCACTGATTCAACGAATGCGTGAGGAGGTGCCCGGTATCCATCTGCGTACCACCTTGATGGTGGGTCATCCGGGTGAGACGGAGGAGGATTTCGCGGAATTGCTCGATTTCGTGAAGCAGGTACGCTTCGAACGTATGGGGGCTTTTGCTTATAGCCATGAGGCAGGCACTTATGCCTATACCCATTATCAGGATGAGATTGAGCAAGAGGTGAAGCAGGATCGTTTAGATGCGTTGATGCGTGCACAGGAACGTGTTTCTGCGGCGTTGAACGAGGCAAAAGTGGGGCAGGTCTTTAAAACGATCATCGATCGTGAGGAGGAGGATTATTATGTGGGACGTACACAGTTCGACTCGCCCGAGGTGGATCCGGAAATGCTGATCACAAAGAAAAAGCCTTTAGAAATAGGCTCTTTTTATAATGTGTGCGTGACAGGTTCTGAAGATTATGACCTATATGGAGAGGTTGTTCACTCGACTGAGAAGCTATGAATAACAAAGAGTTGACAGCGGTAATGGCACAGCGCATGGGCTGTTCTGTGAAGGAGGTAGCCGAGTGGATGGCTGCTTTCGGGACCGTGATGTCTGCTCGACTGATGGATAACGACACGATTAGTTTGGCGGGATTGGGCCAGTTTGAGGTAAGGAAGAAGGAAGAGCGAGTATCCGTGAATCCCACAAATGGGAAGCGTTACTTGGTTCCTCCGAAGTTGGTGCCCGTATTCAAACCGGGTTCTACTTTGAAGAATCGGCTGAAAGCACAGGGAGAAGCGGAACATGAATAGCCGATTGAACATACAAGACGTTGCGGAGCTATTAGCGGAGCGCACTGGGCGTGGACGTGAGGAGGCGGAACGCTTTCTGCGGTTGCTCGTGGAGGCGATTACCGACGGTGTCTTGCAAGATCAACTGGTGAAGGTCAAGGGGATTGGTTCGTTCAAGTTGATAGAGGTAGAAGCGAGAGAAAGTATGCATGTGCATACGGGCGAGCGTTTCCTGATCCCCGCCCATTACAAATTTTCTTTTATACCGGATAAGGAGTTACGCGAGGCCGTGAATCGTCCCTTCTCCGCTTTTGAGACGACCGAAATCTTGAATCCCGTTGTAGCTGAGGGCTTGGAAGAGGAGGTGGCTCCCCTTTCTTCGGATCCCGAAAAGGTGAATGTAGAGGAATCGGTGGAGGAGTTATTGCCCGATCGAGAGATACCATTGCCTCCTACTGCTACCAAGCCGGATCCGCAACAAACTTGTCTGGAGATAGAACCCGTGAAGTCTGATACATCACCCCATGTGCCACAGGTTGAGAGACGATCTGCTTGGGCATGGTTGCGCTATGTCATAGTAGCCCTTCTGCTGGTGGTTGTTGCTTGTGCGTTCTATTTCATCGGGCAAAATCGAGCTTACAAGACATTGCGAGAGGCTCAAACGTTGAGGGCGGAGGAGAAGAGCCCCGTATCATCTATGAAGGAGGAGCCGAAAGGTACTTTGGTTGTGACTGAGGATTCTGCTGTAGAGGTGGTTCAGCAACAGGAAATGCCCAAACAGGAGGAGCCGCTGAAGACTGTGGTAATCAAGCGAGGAGATCGCTTAACCAACATTGCCTTGGAGCATTATGGCCACAAACTTTTCTGGGTGTATATCTATCAGCATAACAAAGCATTGGTGGATGATCCCAATAATGTACCGATAGGTACGGAGCTGATCCTTCCCGCTCCACAGCAATATGGCATAGATGCCAAAAGTCGTGCGTCGTTAGAGGCAGCGGCCCGCTTGCAGACGGAGATCCTTACCGCTAAGTAGGGACGAGGAAGGTTGTGGGTTAGTATTATTTAACCTCAAAAGTGAAGCAGGCACATTGATGATGGCTAATTTTGCGCAGTGTAAAAAAAGACAAGTAACAGAGTAATATATAGAAACGTAAAAACATAATAGAGAAAAATCTTATGAGTCAGACAATAGACATTCGTGAGTTGAATGCGCGCATTGAGAGTAAGAGTTCCTTTGTGAACATGATTACGATGGGAATGGATAAGGTTATCGTGGGTCAGAAGCATTTGGTAGAATCCTTATTGATCGGTTTGCTGTCGGATGGACATATCCTGTTGGAAGGTGTTCCCGGTTTGGCAAAGACATTAGCCATCAAAACATTGTCTTCTTTGATTGACGCCAAATATAGCCGTATCCAGTTTACTCCGGATTTGTTGCCGGCAGATGTGATCGGTACAATGATTTATAGCCAGAAGAGTGAGGAGTTCCAAGTGAAGCAGGGTCCGATTTTTGCGAACTTCGTGTTGGCAGATGAGATCAACCGTGCACCGGCCAAGGTGCAGAGTGCTTTGCTGGAGGCGATGCAGGAGCGTCAAGTGACGATCAGTGAGAAGACCTATCAGTTGCCGAAGCCCTTCTTGGTGATGGCTACCCAGAACCCGATCGAGCAGGAGGGTACCTATCCGTTGCCTGAGGCACAGGTCGATCGTTTCATGTTGAAGGTGATCATCAACTATCCGAAGAAGGAGGAGGAGAAACTGATTATCCGCCAGAATATCTCTGGTGAGCGCCCGGAGATCAAGCCGATCCTGACGAAGGAGGAGATCTTGGATGCCCGTAACGTGGTGCGTGAGGTCTATCTGGATGAGAAGATCGAGCGTTACATCGTGGATATTGTCTTTGCGACTCGTTTCCCGGCAGAGGCTGGTTTGCCTAACTTGGCCAATATGATCTCTTTCGGAGCTTCACCCCGTGCTTCCATCAACTTGGCGTTAGCCGCTCGTGCGTATGCCTTCATCAAACGCCGTGGTTATGTGATCCCGGAGGACATCCGTGCGGTTTGCCACGATGTGATGCGTCACCGTATCGGTTTGAGCTATGAGGCAGAGGCCAACAACTTGACGGCTGAGGAGGTGATCAGCGAGATTTTGAACAAAGTAGAAGTACCCTAATTGAACGATGGAAACCAGTGAGTTATTAAAGAAGGTTCGCCAGATCGAGATCAAGACACGTGGTCTGTCTCGCAACATCTTCGCCGGACAATACCACTCGGCTTTCAAGGGTAGGGGTATGGCTTTCAGTGAGGTGCGCGAGTATCAATATGGCGATGATATTCGTGACATTGATTGGAATGTGACCGCCCGCTATGTACGTCCGTATGTGAAGGTGTTCGAGGAGGAGCGTGAGCTGACCGTGATGCTCTTGGTGGATGTCTCTGGCAGCCGTGATTTCGGATCGGTCAATGTCATGAAGAAAGAGGTGATGACAGAGATTGCCGCTACCTTGGCCTTCTCGGCGATCCAGAACAACGATAAGATTGGTGTGATCTTTTTCTCTGACCGGATCGAGAAGTTCATCCCGCCTCAGAAGGGAAAGAAACATATCCTCTATATCATCCGTGAGTTGATCGATTTCCAGCCGGAGGCGAAGCGGACGGACATCGGTCAGGTGCTGAAATACCTGACCAATGCGATCAAGAAACGTTGTACGGCCTTCCTGATTTCCGATTTCATCGATAAGGGCGGGTTTAAGGACGCCTTGACCGTGGCCAATCGGAAGCATGACATGGTAGCGATCCAGGTTTATGACCAGCGAGAGACGGAGTTGCCGTCGGTAGGTCTGATGAAGATCAAGGATGCGGAGACTGGGCAGGAGCGTTGGATTGATAGCGGTTCTGCCCGTGTGCGTGAGGCTTATAAAACATGGTGGGAGAAGCGTCAGACGGCCATGAGCGATACGTTCAAGAAATGCCGGGTGGATGCGGTCTCTATCCGAACGGAGGATGATTATGTGAAAGCGTTGATTGCGCTTTTTGACAAACGTAGTTGAAAGGTAAATAGATGAAATTGATAAAAAACACCCTCTTGTCGCTCATCGGTTTGGCTTTCCTTTGCTGTGGGAAGGTGGAGGCGCAACAACGCCCGTTGATAGATGTAGCGATCGACTCGGCTGCGATCCTGATTGGTGAGCAGACGGTGTTGCATTTGACGGTCACGGCAGATCAAGACCGTCCGGTGCAGGTGGTCATTCCGAATGATACGCTGATGGCCGGTGTGGAGGTGCTGAACCTCTCGAAACCGGACTCCACGAAAATTGAGAATAACCGGATGGTGATCAAGCAAGACGTGCTGATCACCTCATTTGACTCGTCGCTCTATCTCTTGCCTCCATTGAAGGTCATAGATGGTACCGATACGGTTTATTCCAACCAAGTGGCCTTGAAAGTCTCTACCTTGCCTGTCAATGTGGAGAATCCTGAGGAGTTTTTCGACATCAAGCAGGTATGGAAACCGCCTTTCGTGCTCGCCGACTATTATCCTATAATAATAGGTATATTGTTGGTGTTGTTGCTGGCTGTTTTGGCTTGGTACGTCTGGAAGCGGATGCGTGAGCGGAAATCGTTGATTCCTTTCAAGAAGGAGGAGCCGAAGTTGCCGCCTCATGAGCAGGCCATCAAGGAGCTGGACGAGATCAAGCAGCAGAAGCTGTGGCAACAGGGACGTAGTAAGGAGTATTACACCTTGATCACGGAGACCCTGCGTCGCTATATCGTCGGTCGGTTCGGGATCAATGCGATGGAGATGACCTCTGGCGAGATCTTGGAGTTGATCAAACAGACGACCGAGGCACAGAGTGTCTATGATAATTTGCAGCAGATTCTGTCGTTGGCGGATTTCGTGAAGTTCGCGAAGATGAACCCGCTGCCTGATGAGAATGATTTGAGTTTGGTGAACGCTTACCTCTTTGTCAACCAGACGAAGGTGGTAGAGTTAGTCAAGCCGGAGGATGAATCAACTGAAAAGAAAGAGGAGTAAAAGAGATGGTTTTTGCGAATCCCCATTATTTATATTTGTTGTTGTTGCTGATCCCGATGGTGGGATGGTATATCTACAAGTTGAGCAAGAACCAAGCCAGCTTGCAGGTCTCTTCTTCGGAGGCGTTCGATGCACCGGAGGCCTCTTCTTGGATCGTTTACCTGCGCCATCTGCCCTTTATCTGTCGGCTTTTGGCGGTGGCTTTGCTGATCGTGGTCTTGGCCCGTCCGCAATCCACAGACAGCTGGTCCAGCTCTTCGACAGAGGGTATCGACATTATGTTGTCGATGGATATCTCTGGTAGTATGTTGGCGCAAGACTTGAAGCCCAATCGCTTGGAGGCAGCGAAAGATGTAGCGGCCTCCTTCATCAACGGTCGTCCGAATGATAACATCGGTTTAGTGGTCTTCTCCGCAGAGAGTTTTACGCAGTGTCCGTTGACCACGGATCATGCGGTGCTGTTGAACCTGTTCAAGGATATCCAGAGCGGAATGATTCAAGATGGTACGGCGATTGGCTTGGGTTTGGCGAATGCGGTGAGTCGTATCAAGGACAGCCAGGCGAAGTCGAAGGTCATCATCCTGTTGACGGATGGCTCAAACAATGCGGGCGAGATCGCTCCGGTGACGGCGGCTGAGATCGCCAAGACCTTTGGTGTGCGTGTCTATACGATCGGTGTCGGTACACAGGGCATGGCTCCCTATCCCTTTCAGACGGCTTTTGGTGTGCAATACCAGAATATCCCCGTTGAGATTGATGAGGCGACCTTGAAACAGATCGCATCTATCACGGGTGGCCAGTATTTCCGGGCGACGGATAATGCCAGCTTAAAGGAGATCTATGCGGAGATCGACCAGATGGAGAAGACCAAGATCAGCGTACAGGAGTTCAGCAAGAAGCAGGAGGAGTATAAGAACTGGGCCTTGCTGGTATTTGTCTTGTTGCTGATGGAGATTGTGTTAAGGAATACATTGTTGAGAAATATACCCTAAAAGAGAAAAAGGCTTATGTTTCGATTTGCACATCCGGATTTTTTATATTTGCTCTTCTTGGTGCCGGCGTTGGTGGTGTTCTACCTCTATGCCTGCTTAGCCAAACGGAGAGCGATCAAACGATATGGTAACCCCACGTTGTTGGCGGAGTTGATGCCTGAGGTATCGCCCAAACGCCAGCACCTGAAGTTTTGGCTGTTGTCCGGGGCCATTACGATGGTTATCTTTGTCATGGCGGGTCCTCAGTTCGGTACGAAATTGGAGACCGTGAAGCGACAGGGCGTGGAGATCATGGTCTGTTTGGATGTCTCCAATTCCATGTTGGCGGAGGATGTCTCCCCCAATCGTTTGGATAAGGCAAAGCAGATGCTTTCTCGCTTGACCGATGGTTTCACGAATGACAAGGTGGGCCTAATCGTTTTTGCGGGCGATGCCTTTACTCAGTTGCCTATTACTTCCGACTATATTTCGGCGAAAATGTTTCTCTCATCCATCAATCCGGCCATGATCTCAACGCAAGGAACGGCAATCGGTGCGGCCATCAACTTGGCGGCTCGCTCCTTTACCCCGAATGAGAGTAGCGATAAGGCCATTGTCCTGATCACGGATGGTGAGAACCACGAGGATGATGCCGTAGGAGCAGCAAAAGCGGCTGCCGAGAAGGGTATTCATGTGAATATTGTGGGTATGGGCGATCCGAAGGGAGCGCCGATTCCTATTGACGGTAGCAACAATTACATGAAGGATAAAGAGGGTAATATTGTCATTACCAAGTTGAACGAGGAGATGGCGCAAGGTATTGCCGCTGCGGGAAATGGCATGTATGTGCGTGCCGATAATACCAACTCTGCTTTGAAAGCCTTGCAGCAAGAAATTGACAAGATGAACAAGACAGAGTTAGACAGTAAGGTTTATTCAGAATATGATGAGCAGTTTCAGGTCTTCGCTTGGATCGCTCTCTTCTTGCTCTTGGCTGATTTCCTGACGTTGGATCGGAAGAATCGTGTGTTCCGAAAGGTAAAGCTCTTTTCCGTGTTGTTGCTGTTGGTGATGGGACAGACTGCTTTTGCCCAAAAAGCGGAGCGTCAGCATGTGAAGGAGGGAAATAAGCTCTACGAGAGTGAGAAGTTTACCGAGTCAGAGATTGAGTACCGCAAGAGCTTGGAGGTGAATCCCCGTTCGGTAGAGGGAACCTATAACCTGGGTAATGCGCTCTACAAACAGGGTAAGTTTCCCGAGGCGGCTGAGCAATACCAGCTGTTGGCTGGACAGGGCGAGAAGTTGGTGGAGACTCCGGAGGGCAAGCAACGGCTTTCGGGTGTCTATCACAATATGGGTAACATCTTCATGAACGGCAAGGACTATGGCAAGGCGGTGGAGGCCTACAAGCAGTCGTTGCGCTTGAATCCTTCGGATGATGAGACCCGCTACAACTTGGCGTTGGCACAGAAGCTCCTGAGCGATCAGCAGAACCAAGATCAGAGTCAAGATCAGCAGAACGACGACAAGCAGGAGAGCAAGGATCAGAAGGATGATCAACAGCAGCAGCAACAACCGCAGCCGCAAGATGATCAGAAGCAAGACAAGACGCAACAGCAGCAGCAGCCCAACGAGCAGATGAGCAAGGATAACGCGCAGCAGATGTTGGATGCCTTCTTGCAGGATGAGAAAGACACACAAGAGAAGGTGAAGAAGGCGCAGATGCAGCAGCAACAGCGTCGGAAGACCGAAAAAGAGTGGTAAAATGCAAATAACAACAGATATGAGAGATACGATAAGGAAATGGATCGGCTTCTTTTGCTTGATGCTGATCGTGAGCATGGGGGCGAAGGCAGCGGATGTGACCTTCAAGGCCTCGGCACCACAGGCCGTTGTCGTCGGTGAGCAATTCCGTCTCTCCTTCACGGTGAATGCCGAGGGAAAGGACTTACGGGTGCAGGAGATGCCCGATTTTGAGGTGTTGATGGGACCGTCGCAATCCACCTCTTACAGCAGTAGCTGGGTGAATGGGAAGAGTACCAGTGAGACGACTGTCACCTTTACCTATGTGTTAATGCCTAAGAAGGAGGGAACTTTCAATATCGCACCAGCGACGATCAAGGTGAATGGAGCGAACTATACCTCCAACGGGTTAGTGATCAAGGTGCTTCCTGCTGATCAAGCAGGCAAGCAAGAGGCGGAGGAGACCTCGGCTAGTGGAACGATCTCCAACGATCGCCTGTTCGTGACGATGGATGTTTCCAAGCGAAGCGTCTATGAGCAGGAAGGCTTCTTGGTGACTTTCAAGGTCTATTCGTTGGAGAACTTCTCGATTACCGGATTGAAATACCCGGAGTTTGAGGGTTTCTTGGTACAAGAGGTCGAGTTGCCCCAAGAGAAGCAACTGACCTTGGAGAATTACAAGGGACGTAATTACCAATCAGCGGTGATGCGTCAGGTGATTCTCTATCCGCAACGTGCGGGCAAGATCACGATCGGGAGCGGAAAGTACGATGCGGTGGTGCGTGTCCGTATGCAGCCACAGCGGGGTGGAAGTATCTTTGATAGCTTCTTCGACTCCTACCGGGATGTGAGCAAGACATTGACCTCTGCCCCTGTGACGATCGACGTGAAATCGTTGCCTTCTGGCAAGCCAGCTTCCTTCGCCAGTGCGGTAGGTACCTTCAGCATGAATGCGGAGATCAGTTCCGACCGGGTGAAGACCGATGAGGCGGTGACGATCAAGTTAAAGATTACCGGTAATGGCAATGTGAAGTTGGTGAAGAACCCGGAGGTGAATTTCCCGAATGATTTCGATGTGTATGATCCCAAGGTGGAGAACGACATCAAGACCACTACTGCGGGTGTGACCGGTACGAAGAGCATCGAGTACATGGCAATCCCTCGTTATGCGGGCGACTTTGAGATTCCGGCGATCGCCTTCTCTTATTTCGACATCAAGGCAGGTGCTTACAAGACCTTGACCGCAGGCCCTTACAAATTGCATGTGGAGCAGGGAGAGGGAGGCAGTGCTTCCGCTCCGGTGGTCTCTAACTTCAGCAACAAGGAGAGCGTGAAATTTGTCGGGCAAGATATTCGCTACTTGAAGACGAAAGGATTCTCATTCATTGAGAAGGGTGAAGGGCTGTTCTTTGGCTCTTTGGGCTATTGGCTCTGCTACCTGATCCCTGCGGTGCTGTTCGTGGCCTTCTTCGTGCTTTATCGGAAGCAGGTGAAAGAGAATGCCGATGTGGCGCGTGTACGTACGAAGAAAGCTAACAAGATGGCCGTGAAACGTTTGAAGAATGCGGGCAAATTGATGAAGGAGAATCAGAAAGAGGCCTTCTACGACGAGGTGCTTCGGGCATTGTGGGGCTACTTGAGCGATAAGTTGAGCATTCCGCAGGCGGCATTGACCAAAGATAATGTAGAGTCAGAGTTGGCGAAGTATGGCGTGGATGAAGCATTGACGAAGGAGTTCATGGAGATCTTGAACACCTGCGAGTTCGCCCGTTATGCCCCCTCACAGGCTTCGGACGCGATGGATAAGCTGTATGATCAAACAGTCGATGCGATTGGTAAAATGGAGAATACGATTAAAAAGTAAGAATGATGAAGACAACACGATATTTCAGAAAAGTCCTCTTGACGCTTTGCTCCCTCTGTGTGGGGGTGCTGGCCATGGCGCAAGAGGCTGCCTTGAAGGAGGCAGAGACCGCTTATACGTCGGAGGATTACGCCAAGGCGATAGCGTTGTATGAGGAGGTGTTGAGCAGCCACGGTGAGTCTGCTGCGGTCTATTATAACCTGGGCAATGCCTATTATAAGGCGGGCAAGCTTGGTCCGGCTATCTTGAACTATGAGCGATGCCTCTTGTTACAACCCGGTGACGCTGATGCCCGCTTCAACTTGCAGATGGCTCGCCAGAAGACGATCGACAAGATTGAGCCGGTCGGCGAGTTCTTCTTGGTGAAATGGGTGAAAGCGATGGCTAACTGGGCTTCGGCAGATGGCTGGGCAAAGGCGAGCATCGGCTGCTTCTGGCTCTTTATCGCCTGCTTGGTGCTCTTCTTCTTTGCCCGCTGGACCTACTTGAAGAAGATCGGCTTCTATTTGGGGCTCCTCTTCTTGGCCTTGGTGATTGTCTCTAATCTCTTTGCTAACTACCAGAAAGGGGAGTGGGAGACCCGTAACCATGCGATTGTCTTTGCCGCTACGGTGACGGCCAAGAGCTCACCCGATGCCAGTGGTACCGATCTCTTTGTCTTGCATGAGGGCACCTATGTCTCCATCAAGAGCACGTTGGGTGCCTGGAGCGAGATCGAGTTGGAGGATGGCAACGTCGGTTGGTTGCCCACTAAGGATATAGAAACCATTTAACGCCATCCTATGCTGGAGCAATGGTTGGTATGGGAGCGTGAGGCGTTCTTTTGGCTGAACGGCAGCGATTACCCTTTCCTGGATCACTTCATGTGGCTCTATTCGGGAAAGGTGGTTTGGCTGCCGTTGGCCCTGTTTATCCTCTATGTGCTCTGCTACAAACGAGATTGGAGGCAATCGCTCCTGTTGCTCCTGATGATTGCGTTGACCATTACGCTGTGCGACCAGTTCGCTTCGCACGTCTGCAAACCCCTCTGTATGCGCTATCGCCCCACCCATCACCCCGACTTCATGGCACAGGTGAAGGTGGTGTTTGGCTATCGGGGAGGATTGTATGGCTTCATCTCCAGCCATGCCGCCAATGCGTTTGGCTTCGCCATGTTACTTACTTTGATTTTGAAAAACAAAGCGTTGGGATTTAGCCTGTTCTTTTGGGCCACCTTGACCGCCTATTCCCGTATCTATTTAGGTGTCCATTTCATTACGGATATTATCCCGGGAGCTCTATCCGGCCTCTGTTTGGGAACGTCGGTTTACGTGCTTTATGGTCGGTTGCGTAAGCGATTCCGGATGGAGGAAGAACCAAGGCAACAGACGCTTTGGCGTGCTTATACGATTGCGAGCGCAACAGGCGTGACCATTCTGCTCCTGTTGCTATTCACTGAGCCGTTGACATCTCTTTTAAAATAAGCAAGTTATCGTTGTATATGCTGTAAAGCATACATTTGCACAGTGCTTTTTTCGATGCATAAATTGGCGTTGTGCGTGAAAATCGCTATGTTAACGTGAGTTCGACGAATTCAGAATAAGACTCATTCTTGTGTTCAATGTACACTGTGCCTCGATACACATTTCGACATAAGGACAGGCCCTAAAAAACAGGAATACACCATCCAAAACATGTTTCACAACATGAATAGG
>JALFJR010000008.1 GCA_022775005.1 Parabacteroides sp. | reverse complement strand
CTGTCAACTCATATTTACCGATCTTCTTGCTTTCTGTCGGGCGGTTCACTGTGTAATCCGTGCCTTCCCGCAAGACCGTCTCGCCCACTTTCACCGTGACTGTCGGCTGTTGCGTCTCCTCGTTATAGAAGAACTCCTTCTTGTTGAGCGTTATCACCTCCTCCGTCAGCTGCTTAGTCTGAATAGCGAAAGGCATCGTGTTGGAGATCAACGTATAGTTGCGATCTTCAAACGTAGCCGTCGCTTGGTATTCACCCGCCTCTATCGGTTGCACTCCATCTGCCAACGCCACATACTGACCCTCCGCGTTCTTCTTCGCATAGGCAATCGTGGCTTGATAAACCGCCGCATCATTTTCCACGCCTTTCACGGTAGCGGTCACACGTTTTGCCGTTCCGTCATACACCGCATAGTGAGGCACATTAAACGCTTCAAACCTCGGAGCAACCCTTGTGATGGAGAAGGTTGTCTCTGTCTCTTTAGTCGCATAGTTGGTATTGCGCGCAAACGTAGCCACTACTTTGTAGCTACCTCCCCATACCGGGGCGTCTCCCTCCGCAGCGGCTCCAGCGTTCTCGGCGGTAGTTGCTACCCAATCCTCATTGTCCTTATAATAATAGGTATAGGAGAGCAATCCGTTTGTGTCAATTACTCCATCAGTAGTAATGCCATTCAAAACCGGAGCTATAATACCACTGATCGGTGTCGCATCGAAAGACTTGTTATTTATGCGCCAAGTAGCGAAAGTGGGTTCTCTCCGTTCGATGGTGAATTTCCACACTTCTGGGTTCTCAATCAATCCGGTTACAGGTTCAAAATTTGGATTATTTTCCAAGTCTATTTTGAATGTATAATCACCTGCCTGAGTGGGCGCTCCCGTTAATTGGAGTCCTGCATTATCAAAATACACTGCTTTGAATCCAGTTTGTGTACCACAATAAATTGTCACCTCCTTTCTGTTACCATCATACGTCATGTCCTCCGGCTTAGTGAAAGAAAACATATTCGGACTTGAACTTTCTTTGGCTATCGAGAATTTCCGAAAGATAGGGTCTCCAAAAAGCAAACCTTTGGCAGTCGGCATAATCGTTATCGTCGGAGCGTTTTCTGAGTCAGCTGTTGCTGCATCAGTATTATTTGTAAAACAACGGTATAATCTGGTTTCTCTCCTTCATGGCTATAAGTTACGTCGTCCTTTTTTACCATTACAAAAGAGAATGTTTTCGGCAGTCCATCATACTTGAATTCCTCATCAGACAGGGTAAGCATTTCATCTGTATTTTGATTTCCTCTGTAATTAGCAGCATCACCTATAAGATTCGCAAATACTAAACCTCCATTAATCGTGATTTTTCCCAAATAAGTTTTACCATGACTAGCCCCAATACCTGCAGCATAAGTATCTCCGTTTGCTGTAATAATTCCACTATTAATGATAAATTTATGAGTTGGATCAGTTGAGGCAGAAGCTTGTCCTATGCCTGCACTATGATATCCCCCAGTCGCTATTAGTTCACCTACTGGTTCATTTCCAGAGGCTCTATTTTCAATAATCAACTCTGCATTTGCATTTATGGGTATATAGAGAGCGCACAGCTCTGGAACATTATCAGTAGTAGATTTTATATTCTTCAATTTATTGCTGCCTTTAAGTAACAACTTAACTTTAGTTGCATTCTTTGCATCAAAAGGATGAGCGCAAAAGTACTGGTTTTCTTCTGATTTATCCCTATGCGGGGAAGAGGAATTTATGGGTTTTGCCACACTTTTTCCTGTTTCGCTTAGCGCAATAGCCACGTCAGCACATAATCGGCGGTGACTTGATAGGCCAATTGGAAGGTGCCGGCTTGGGGCGTACGCCGCTCCGAAGCGAAGAAATGGCCCTGATCGGCATAGGGGAAGGGATGCACGCGAAGGTGGGCGAGGAAATCGACCTCCTCCTGGCCGATGCGCTTGAAGAGGGTCTCCTTGGTGCACCAATGGAGCAAGAGGTGCTCCACCTCATGCGCCGGGTCGATGCCCTGCTCCTCCTCGGGCGTCATGAAGCGGGAACGGATGCGCAACACGCGATCGGCCCGATACTCTATGTCGATGCCGGTGGGCGAAGGGCTCAAGATGGCCGCCGCATAGCCGCGGGTGTGCGAGATGCTGACCCGAAGCGGGCTATCCACCAAGTACGGGGCTCCGGAGGGGTGGTAAGCGACGCGCGGCTCCTCGCCGATGAGTTGCTTCAAAAGGACACGGCTGGCCAAGTGCTCGCACCGACGGCTCTCTGCCGTCACCCGCCGCAGGAAATCGGCCTGCTCCTCGGGGCGGTCGAGCAGGGCCAGCAGCTCCTCCACCGACTCGTCCATGCGCCACACCCCCATCAGGGGATTCGTTTGCTTCATCACCAATCCCATCGCGCGTTACCTCCAACGAAAGGTTTGCATCAGTTCGATCACATCCTGCCGCAGATAGTCGATGGCCGGCGCCAAGGAGTCGGCATTCGGGCGGCAGTCGAAATAGAGCGCCCCGCGCAAGAAATGGGAGGCGCTGTCGGTCAGCAGAAACTGGACGGGCGAGGCGGAGTTGCCCTCCAAGAGGAAGAGCGAGCCGAAGACCTTCGCTTCGGGGTGAGCATAGGCTTTCTCCCGAATGTTGCCGGGGGCCCCGGCGGAAAGGCGGGCTACCAAGCGACGGCTCTCGGCCTCTACCTCGGGGAAGGTGGCGGGGGTGATAGGCAGGTAGCTGCAATAGAGCTTGGCCCGGAGCGAGGGATAGGCGAGGTTGAACATCGGAGAGGCGTTCTGCGCATCGGGCAGCTCTACGGTAGCAGCTTGGGAGACCTCGAACAGGCAGGGGAGCTCAGGCAGATCCAGCAGCTGATAGACAGCGGCCTCCGGCTCGATGCGCACATAGCCCCTCGGCTTAGGGGCGTAATCGACGCAGGCCAGGCAGAGGCTGGCCATCCACGCGCAGCAACCTACCCAGCTGTGCTTCATACCTTCTCCTCCGTTTGCGGCTCGATGGGCAAGGTGTTGAACTTGACCTTCAAGATGCGGCGGTTGTCCACCTCCAGCACCTGGAAGCGGTATTTGCCATAGGTGATGACCTCTCGCCGACGGGGGAACTCGCCCTTGATCTCGAGCAGCAGTCCGGCCAGGGTCTCCACCTCCTCGGTGAGTTTGCCAAACTCGGTCGGCTCGACGTCGATCACGCGGAAGAAATCGGTCAAGAGGATCTTGGCCTCGAAGATCAGGCTGCCGTCTGACAGGCGGATGTATTGCTTCTCATCCTCATCGTATTCATCGGAGATCTCACCGACAATCTCCTCCAAGATGTCTTCCATCGTCACGATGCCGGAGGTTCCGCCAAACTCATCGACCACAATCGCCATGTGGATCTTGTTGGTGCGGAACTCCTCCAAGAGGTCGTCGATCTTCTTCGTCTCGGGAACGAAATAGGCCGGACGCAAGAGGCTCTGCCAGCGGAAGGTGTCGGGCTTATCGATGTAGGGCAGCAGGTCTTTGATGTAGAGAATGCCCTTGATGTTGTCTTCAGTCCCGGCATAGACCGGCACACGGGAGTAGCCCGTCTGCACCACGAACTCGAGCACCTTGCGGAAGGTGGTCTTGATGTCTAAATCCTCTAAGTCCAATCGAGGGGTCATCACCTCATTGGCCGTCTTGTTGTAGAATTTCAGGATCTCGGCCAGCATCTCCTTCTCCTCGGGGATCTCGGTGGAGGTCAGTTCCAACGCTTTCGACAGCTCATCGACGGAGATGTCGGTCTTCTTCCTCACGAGCGTCTTATGGATCAGGGAGGTGGAGTTGACCAGGATGCCCGACAACGGGCGGCAGAAATATTCCAGTGCCTTCAGCGTCGGGGCCACGGTCCTGACGAAGCGCAAGGCGTTCTTCTGCGCGTAAATCTTAGGCATAATCTCACCGCAGAGCAGTAGCAGGAAGGTCAGGAAAACCGTTTCCAGGATAAATCCGAAGAGCGGGGCCTGGGTAAAATCAATCCAGGCGTGTATGCCGTAGGTGCAGAGCATGACGACAGCCACATTGACGAAGTTGTTCGCGATCAAGATCGCAGCCAAGAGGTGCTCGGAACGTTCCAAGAGCTTCCGAATCAGCGTATCAACGGGGCGATTCTCCTCCTGTATCTCGTTGAGATCTCCGGGAGACAACGAGAAGAAAGCCACTTCGGAAGCGGACATGAAACCAGATACAATCAGCAGCAGAAAAGCCAGGGCAAAGGCAAAAACAACGCCTGCTGACAATGCGTTTACCGTAACGTTAGCGAATAAGCCCGATATAAAATAGTCTGAGTCCAATGGGGAACAATATTAGTGTAACAATATCAGAAGGGGAGATCGTCTTCCGGCGCTCCCTCGGAGGCCAAGATCGGCTGCTGAGGAGAAGCGGATTGCGCATAAGCCTGCGTGGATGCCCCTCCGGCTTGCGGCATGGAAGCGGGCTGAGCGGCGGCTGTGTTCGTGCCCGCATCGACCGGACGAGCGCCTGTGTTGTAAAACTCCACCCGGTCGGCATGAATCTCAGTGACATAACGCTTCATGCCATTCGGATCGTCGTAGCTACGTGTGCGGATCTTTCCCTCCACATAGAGGCTGGAGCCTTTGCGCACCCATTTCTCCACAAACGCGACCTGATCGCGCCGCACCACGATGTTGTGCCAATCCGTGCGCTCGGGGATCACGGTTCCATTCGCCAGCGTGTATCCACGCTCAGAGGTTGCCAAAGGGAAATTGGCCACTGCCTGGCCATTATCAAAATAACGAACATCCGGGTCTTTGCCCACGTTACCGATCAATAATACCTTATTTAATGACATAGTTTGCTTTTATTAGTCTTTTCGGGGAGCAAAGAAACATAAATTCATTCATTCCGACAAGTTTCCTCCCATTTTCTCCATATAAATATGTATTAGGCGAGGAATCGCATAACGCCCGAAATCTGCCAGAGGGATTCGGACATACTCTTCTAAGCCCTCCGGCGCACGTTCCGGCTCTATACCATAGAAAGAGGCATGGAGCACTTGATGCGACAGAATATGCTTCACGTCGGTCAATGGCCGGAAGAAACGCAGCGCTCCGGCATTGGCCAACCAACGGCGGAAGGTGGGCGTCTGCGTCAAGGCTGCCAAATCCATCGGACCCTCGGTCTCGATCAGGGGAAACTCATAAAGCCCCTCCCAAATATCTCCCGCCGGTCGCCGACGCAGCCAAATCTCCCTATTATATATAAGGTATAGGTAATGGAAGTAGCGATCGCGCGTCTTGGTCTTATGGCTCTTGACGGGCAATGCCTCTACCCTACCCTCCGCATAGGCCACGCAACGATCGGCCAAGGGGCATGCTGAACAATCCGGATTGCGGGGCACGCATTGCAAGGCACCCAGCTCCATGATTGCCTGATTATGGCTTCCCGCACGGCGAGGATCCAGCAAACGGCCCGCCAACTCGGTGAACTGCTTTTTCCCCTCCGTCGAATCAATCGGCGTATCCATGCCAAACAAACGTGCCAGCACCCGATAGACATTGCCATCCACCACGGGATAAGGATCGCCCCACGCAAACGACACGATTGCCGCGGCCGTATAGGCCCCAACACCTTTCAAAGAGAGCACCTCGTCATAGCTTCGGGGGAATTGCCCGCCAAAATGCTCGACAATCCGCTTGGCCGCCGCATGGAGATTGCGCGCCCGGCTGTAATAGCCCAAGCCCTGCCAATATTTCAACACCTCTCCCTCGTCGGCCTCCGCCAGCGCTCGCACCGAAGGGAAGCGCTCAGTGAAACGCAGAAAATAATCCAGTCCTTGCGCCACGCGCGTCTGTTGCAAAATAATCTCCGACACCCAAATTAGATAAGGGTCGACAGTCTCTCGCCAAGGCAATGCCCGCTTGTGCGATTCGTACCAATCTATCAGAACTCGACTGACTTCCAAGTCTGTTAGCACCTCTTCCTCAACACTTTTCATTTTCAGTTTGCTATTCATAACTCTTTGATAGGCGCAAACATACACATATCCGACGAGATAGGAAGAATCTTTTTTCATAAAAATGGAGGCTAATTCTTTTTGCGCGTCAACAAAAAGCTATATATTTGCATTCCAAAAAATTAAAAGGTTCAAACCATAAATAAAAACAGACATGACTAAAGCAGACATTGTTAGCGAGATTTCAAAAAGCACCGGTATCGACAAGCAAACCGTGCTGTCCAGCGTAGAGTCTTTCATGGAGATTGTCAAAGGCTCCTTGGCACAAGGCGAGAACGTTTACTTGAGAGGTTTCGGTAGTTTCGTGATTAAGAAGAGAGCACAGAAGACCGCTCGTAACATCTCCAAGAACACGACTATCATTATTCCTGAGCACAACATTCCGTCTTTCAAACCCGCAAAGACCTTCTTGAGCGAAGTGAAATAAGTTACGATAGCAATTTAATTATACGTTTAATCTTTTAAAATTCAAAGCAAAATGCCGAGTGGTAAAAAGAGAAAGAGACATAAGATGTCAACTCACAAGCGCAAAAAGAGACTGAAGAAGAATAGACATAAGAAGAAGTAAGTCTATCCTTACAACTCTACACTGAAGAACAAACTTAACAAGTGACCTTTTAAGTTTGTTCTTTGCGTATTTATTAAGGTCAGTTATCATAAACACATCCAAGAAAAGTGGTTAGTGAATTAGTAGTAGATGTACAACCCAAAGAGGTGTCTATCGCCGTGCTGGAGGACAAGAGCCTTGTGGAGCTTCAGAAAGAGGCCCGCAACGTCTCGTTCGCCGTGGGCGATATCTATCTGGGCAAGGTGAAGAAGATCATGCCCGGCCTCAACGCTGCATTCATTGACATAGGTTATAAAAAGGATGCGTTTCTTCACTATCTGGATTTAGGCCCAAGCTTCAACGCACAGCAAAAGTTCTTGAAGCAGCTGCTTACCGACCCGAAAAAGGCCATTCCTATCGCTAAACTGACAGGAGTGCCTGAGATCGAAAAAAACGGGAGTATCAATCAAGTGCTGAAAGCGGGTCAAGAGGTATTGGTTCAAATTGCCAAAGAGCCCATCTCCACGAAAGGACCTCGATTGACATCCGAGCTCTCATTTGCAGGACGTTACATCGTGTTGATCCCCTTCTCTGATAAGGTATCTGTCTCCACTAAGATCAAATCAAATGCAGAGCGCACACGATTACGCCAGTTGATCATGAGCATTAAACCGAAGAATTTCAGCGTCATCGTACGTACCTCTTCGGAAGGTAAACGTGTAGCGGAGCTTGATCATGAATTAAAGACATTGGTGAAACGTTGGGAAGATAGTATCGAGAAGTTGCCCAAAGCGACACTTCCCTCTATTCTTTATGAGGAAACAGGACGCACCGTAGCCCTGTTACGCGATATTTTCAACCCCTCTTTCGAGCATATTTATGTAAACGGCAAGGATGTCTTGAACGACGTGCGCGATTATGTCAGCTTGATCGCTCCCGGGAAAGAGGGAATCGTCCAGGAATACACTGGAGCGCTTCCCATCTTCGACAATTTCGGGATCACCAAGCAAATCAAGTCGTTGTTCGGACGGACTGTCACCTATAAAAGTGGAGCCTATTTGATCATAGAACATACTGAAGCCATGCACGTGATCGATGTCAACAGTGGCAATCGATCTAAAGGCAGTGATGCCCAAGAGCAAACCGCCATCGACGTGAATTTGGCGGCTGCGACAGAAATCGCCCGCCAACTCCGACTCAGAGATATGGGCGGCATTATCGTGATCGACTTCATTGATATGCTGGAGGCAAGCAACCGGCAGAAGCTCTTCGAGCACATGTCGAGCGTGATGAAAAACGATAGGGCTAAGCATAATATCTTACCTCTTAGCAAGTTCGGATTAATGCAGATCACACGTCAACGTGTTCGACCCGCCATGGACGTGGAAACATCAGAGAACTGCCCCTCTTGCTTCGGGACAGGTACGGTCAAACCCTCCATCCTGTTTACCGATAGTTTGGAAGAGAAAATAGACTGTTTGGTCAATCACCATCATGTGAAGAAATTCACCCTGCATCTCCACCCCTATGTGGCAGCTTATGTAAACAAGGGATTCATCCCCTTGAGCATGCGGTGGAAAATGAAATACACGCATGGAATACGTATCATTCCCGACCAAAGCTTGGCATTCTTGGAATACAAATTCATCGATCCAGACAAAAATGAGCTGGACATGATGGAAGAGAAAGAGATTGTCAATAAAAAGGGAAATGAGCAATAGATAATACAAGGTCAATCAATGAGCGTGAAACCTCGACACCCTAAAACGTGTCGAGGTTTCCTGTTTTTTGAGCGCCCCTAGGCTATCAAGCAGCCAAAATGTCAGAAAAACTGACACAATTCCAAAATTTTCCTTCTTTAAACTTTTGGCATGGCTTTTGTACATACTATAGCGAAGCCGCAAGAAAAAAGCGGCAGAGATAAGTAAAACGAATAAATAACAATTAAACATTATACAATCATGGGAAAGATAATAGGAATTGACTTAGGTACTACCAACTCTTGTGTAGCTGTCTTGGAGGGTAACGAACCCGTAGTTATTGCTAACAGTGAAGGTAAAAGAACTACACCGTCTATCGTGGCATTCGTAGAGGGTGGCGAGCGTAAGGTTGGTGATCCGGCAAAGCGTCAGGCTATCACAAACCCGCAGAAGACGATTTTCTCTATCAAACGTTTCATGGGTGAGACCTATGATCAAGTACAGAAAGAGATCGCACGAGTTCCTTACAAAGTGGTACGTGGCGACAACAATACACCACGTGTCGATATCGACGGACGTCTTTATACGCCGCAGGAGATTTCCGCAATGACCCTGCAGAAGATGAAGAAAACCGCAGAGGACTACCTTGGCCAAGAGGTGACAGAGGCTGTCATCACCGTTCCGGCTTACTTTAGCGACGCACAGCGTCAGGCTACGAAAGAGGCTGGTGAGATCGCAGGTTTGAAAGTGCGTCGTATCGTCAACGAGCCTACAGCTGCATCTTTAGCTTACGGTCTGGACAAGACCAATAAAGATATGAAGATCGCCGTATTCGACTTGGGTGGTGGTACATTCGATATCTCTATCCTGGAGTTGGGCGACGGTGTGTTTGAGGTGAAATCAACCAACGGTGATACACACCTGGGTGGTGATGATTTCGACCATGTCATCATTGACTGGTTGGCACAGGAGTTCTTGAACGACGAGGGCGTTGACTTGCGTAAGGATCCGATGGCTTTGCAACGTTTGAAAGAGGCTGCTGAGAAGGCAAAGATCGAGTTGTCAAGCACAACCAGCACAGAGATCAACTTGCCGTACATCATGCCGGTGAACGGTGTGCCCAAGCACTTGGTTAAGACCTTGACACGTGCGAAATTCGAGCAGTTGTGCGATCATTTGATTCAAGCTTGTATCGAGCCATGCCGTCAGGCATTGAAGGATGCGAACTTGAGCACTTCCGACATCGACGAGGTGATCTTGGTAGGTGGTTCAACACGTATCCCGGCTGTTCAGGCCATCGTTGAGAAATTCTTCGGCAAGGCTCCGTCAAAGGGTGTAAACCCGGATGAGGTGGTAGCCGTAGGTGCTGCGATCCAAGGTGGTGTATTAACTGGTGAGGTAAAAGATGTCCTCTTGTTGGATGTTACTCCGCTGTCATTGGGTATTGAGACGATGGGTGGTGTGATGACGAAATTGATCGAGGCGAACACTACGATCCCGACCAAGAAGTCTGAGACCTTCACCACTGCCGTAGATAACCAGCCTTCAGTAGAGATCCACGTGTTGCAAGGTGAGCGTTCTTTGGCAAAAGACAACAAATCAATCGGTCGCTTCCACCTCGATGGCATTCCTGCCGCACAGCGTGGTGTACCTCAGATCGAAGTTACGTTTGATATCGACGCAAACGGTATCTTAAATGTATCGGCTAAGGACAAAGGCACAGGCAAGGTACAGAGCATCCGTATTGAGGCTTCCAGCGGTTTGAGCGAGGACGAGGTTAAGCGCATGAAGGCGGAGGCAGCAGCCAATGCAGAGGCCGACAAGAAGGAGAAAGAGCGCATCGACAAGCTCAATCAAGCTGACAGTATGATTTTCCAGACAGAGAAACAGCTGAAAGAGTTAGGCGATAAGTTGCCGGCTGACAAGAAGTCACAGATCGAGGCTGCGTTAGGTAAATTGAAAGAGGCACACAAGGCACAGGACATTGCCGCTGTCGATGCAGCAATGAATGAGCTGAACAGCGTCTTCCAGGCTGCCAGCCAAGAGATGTACAACGCACAGGGTGGTGCACAAGGCGGCCCTCAGGCAGGACCTAACTTTGGTGGTCAGCAAGCTGGTAGTAATACCAACAACGGCAAAGACAACGTTACCGACGTAGATTTCGAGGAGGTGAAATAAGCACATAGAGAAATAAGAATACAATATCAAATGGAAAGCGTGTAGCTCA
>JALFJR010000002.1 GCA_022775005.1 Parabacteroides sp. | reverse complement strand
GCCCTTCCGGGATGCCTACAAGCAGGTGGGCTTAGAGATCGAGGCTGGGCAATTCAAGCCCAATAAAGAGGTGGAACACACCCACGAGGGAAGCATCGGCAACCCCTGTAATGAACAGATTACCCAATTGATGCAAACGGTGGTCAAGGGCTTCGATTTCGAGCGCATGAATAACGCAGAAAAGAAATTGCTCCATGCGTAAACTTCTCCGATTCGGACTGTTGACGTTGGCGGGCATGGCTTTGGCCTGCTCAGAGACGATCGAGATGCGCATCCCTGTGCGCCCGGTCAGCCTGGAACTGGATCTGACCTACCAAGACAAGGCCCTCAACGCCATCCAAGGCTGGAGGATCTACCGCCAGCAAGACGTGGATCAGGCGGGCGAATACACCGGCTTCGGGGGCGTATTGGTTTATCACGGGTTGGATGCCTCAGGAGGCGACAGCTTCTATGCCTTCGATGCCGCCTGCCCTTACGAGGCCTCCAGTAGCGTCTTGATCGGGGTGGACGAGTCTGCTGTATATGGAATCTGTCCCCAATGTGGCAGCAAGTTCGAATTGCTCAATGGCATTGGCAATCCGGTGGAAGGGCCTGCTGCTCAGGAGCGTTTCCAACTGAAACGGTATCAAACCGAGCGAACCGGCAACACGATTCACGTCTTCAACTGAAAAAAGTCAGGAAAAAGTTAGGCAGAAAGTTTGGTAGTTCGGAAATTTGTTCTACCTTTGCAATCGCAAAAGAGAAACAAACCATGCGGAAGTAGCTCAGTTGGTAGAGCATAACCTTGCCAAGGTTAGGGTCGCGGGTTCGAGTCCCGTCTTCCGCTCGATTGTTAAGCGGATGCTCGAATGGTGGAATCGGTAGACACTAAGGACTTAAAATCCTTTGGCTATTGCAGCTGTGCGGGTTCAAGTCCCGCTTCGAGTACAAGAGATCTTTGATGATGATTTGCGGAAGTAGCTCAGTTGGTAGAGCATAACCTTGCCAAGGTTAGGGTCGCGGGTTCGAGTCCCGTCTTCCGCTCTAAAGAATTATATTGCTTCCTATTATTTTGACCCCCGTCCAGTCGGTTACTAGATTGAGCGGGGGTATTTTTATACCCTTACCTCTCGAAAAAAATAATTGCGAGAGAGAATCAGAATCACCAGAAAATTTACATACCTTTGCAACCGGAATTAGAAATCGTGCGACTTTTCTGTCCGCGATGCAAGGGAATCCGGTGAGAAACCGGAGCTGTACCCGCAGCTGTAACCTCCATTCCAAACATGTCTGTAACTGCAATACCACTGTCGCCTAAGTGTGATGGGAAGGTGATACAGATCGGAGGAAGCCAGAATACCTGCTAATGTCCAAACAACATGCACGGAGCTTCCGGGATTAGGAGCGAGTCCATACAACATTGCATCGGCAATCATAGGTTGATAGAAAACAGACCTGCTCGACAGAAGCAACGTGCCATATTAATTTCTTAAAGGAATAGGGTATGAAGGCAAAGTATGCTTTTGTCGTAGGATTGCTATGCATTTCTGGCTATGCCTCCGGGCAGAGCATCATTGAAGGTAAGAAAAACGAAGACCTCTCCTTGCTCTTAGAAGAGGTGGTCGTCACGGGAACAGGTACAAATCACTACCTGAAAGAGGCTCCTGTGCAAACTGAGGTCATCACCAAGAGAGCCTTGGAACAATATCAAGCACGTACCATCGAGGAATTGCTTAACGGCCTCTCGCCTTCCATCTCTTTTATGGATGGCAGCATGGGCAATCATATCCAACTCAATGGGCTAAGCAATGATTACATTCTTATCATGATTGATGGCAAACGCATGAATGGGGATGTGGGTGGACAGAACGACCTCAACATGCTCAATCCGGCCCATATAGAGCGTATTGAGATCGTGAAAGGTGCTGCCTCCTCACTCTATGGCAGTGACGCAATCGCCGGAGTAATCAACATCATCACGAAAAAGAACCTCAGCAAGCAGGAGCTGACCAGCACCAGCCGAGTAGGCGAGTATGGAGACGTGCGAGAAAGTATCTCTTTAGGATGGACATTTGGCAAGGTGAAAAGCGTCACGGCACTTGATTTCCACCACACGGATGGCTGGCGAAACACAGACCTGCAATGGAACCAACAGCAACTCAAACCTGGATCCACACAGAAAACAGTCAATCGTTCAACCAATTATACATTATCCGAGAAGCTGGAATGGGAGGTAAACAAACGGTTGACCCTATCTGCCTCAGCCAACTATTACGAGCGCTGGGTGGCTCGTCCGCATGGGCAATGGAGCTACCTCGCCAACGATTTCTATTACCGCAACTATGGGTTTGCCACAAACGGGAAATACAAATTAAAGGGACGAAACTACTTGACTGCCGATCTCTCCTACGACCGATATGGTTATTTCTATGACTATAAGTTGCAAGAGGTGACCGACTACTTCTTGAATGGCGACCGCATCACCTACTATCCCGGGCAACGTATCAAGCAAAGCGTGCAACAACAACTGCTGGGACAAGCCAAAGGGGTTTTCTATTTGGGCAACACGCATATCCTGAACACGGGCATCGAATACCTGTATCAACACCTTGAATCGCCTCATCATATTGAAGGAGACAAAGCATCTATCTATACCTTGGCCCTGTATGCGCAAGACGAATGGACACTGCAGGAGCGCTGGGTGATGACTGTTGGAGCCAGAGGAACCCTGCATAAGGAGACTGGCTTCAATGTGAGCCCTAAGGTCTCCCTCTTATACAAATGGAGAGCCGTAAACCTCAGGGCCTCCTATGCCCTTGGTTACAAGGCCCCCACCGTCAAAGAACTGTATTACAATTATACCGCCTCGTTAGGAGGAGGAGCCTTGACCGCCTACCATGGCAACACGGACTTGAAAGCACAAACCTCACAATATGCCTCGCTCAGCTGGGAATATGCAGGGAAGAAGCTACAAGCCAGTGTCACGGGCTACCTGAACCTGATCCGCAACATGATTGAGTTGGTAGAGATCACTCCTTCCGCAGAGGAAAAGCTGGACGAGATTGAGAAGAGCAAAGTCTATCGCAACCTAACCAAGGCACGTATCTGGGGAATCGACTGCATCTTAAAATACCAACCCTCCCCTGCGATCAGCCTAAACGCAGGATACAGTTTCACAGACCCGAAAGCCCAATACCCCAACCAAGGTATCCACTACATGGAGTATATCCCCATCAATGCCACCTCACAGCATGCGGCTACCTTGACAGCCTCCTGGCAACACAGCTGGAAGCGCTACCGCCTGGGAGTGAGTGCCAATGGACGATACCAATCCACCAAGCACTATATAGTCGATAATGACGCAGACGCCTTTCAAACCTGGCGACTGAATACCGCCCACACGCTTCTGGGGCTGAAAACGTGGACACTCACGTTCAATGTTGGGGTGGACAATCTTTTCAACTATATAGACCGGACACCCTTCGGGCGCAACCGGGCCACCAGTACACCCGGCAGGAACTACTATGCCTCTTTGCTGATCAAATACAAGAGCAAATAAATCAATTATATATAACCTTTTAATTACAACAAATTATGAACAAGCGTTTTGTAAAGACAAATGTCATGGCGGCCCTTTTGGCAACTGCCCTTTGTACAGGTTTCGCCTCATGTAGCGACAATGACGATGTTGAAAGCACGTTGAACCCGGCCGAACAACAGGTCGCTCAAACCAAGCAGCACGACACAGCCTTGATGCTCTGCACCTTCGGTAGCACCTACAACGAGTCTCTCTCCGTGTATGAGGATATCATCGCCGATTTCAAGTCGGCCTTCCCTGATACGGATATTTACATGTCGTTCACCTCACGCACCTGTATCAACCGTGTGCAAGCTTCCACGGGCATTGAGCGTTACGAGCTGGATCAATGGCTGAAAGCGATTGGCAATGCGGGTTACAAGCGTCTGGCCGTACAGTCATTGCATGTGATCCCCGGTGAGGAGTATCTTTCCTTGATGAACACAGACATCAAGAAGTATTTCATGATTCAATGGTTCCCTCAAGTTGACGTGCTTCGAGGAGCCAACCTGCTAAGCACAGACGAGGACACGGAAGAGGTAGCCAAAGTGCTCTACACCCATTATGCCGACAAGCTGTCTGACAAGCATAATCTGGTCTTGCTAATGGGCCACGGTAATCCGGACGAAAGCTATAGCGCAAACCAGAAATATGCCGACACACAGGAGGCTTTGCAGGCTAAGGCGATCAACAAGAACATCTTTGTGGGCACGGTGGACTATGGCGACATGCTTTTCTGGCCGAAAGAAGAGGAGGAAAATCCGGCAGATCGCATCCAAGATAAGGAGCTCGTCCGGAGAGAATACCCCAACTGCATCTACGCACAGATCATGCAATATTGCGAGAACAATAATCTGCAACCCGCCGATGTGAACGTCTATCTCTCCCCATTCATGTCCATCGCAGGAGACCATGCGCACAATGATTTGTGGGGCTTGGAGGCCTTGGCTGAGAATGCGAGCCTCGACGAGGTTGAGCTAAATAGTAACGAGTACAGCTGGCGGGAACGTCTTTCAAAGATGGGATTCAATGTGCAGTTGGATTTTGAGTCTCACCCCCTCTCCCAAGCGGGAGCGGATCATGGAATTAGCTCAGGATGCAACATCATGGCCTTGGGCAGCTATCCAGAGATTCGACAGATTTGGGTAAAGCACCTGCGTGAGCAATGGGAGGCTAACGCTTGGATGAATGGCGAGGATTACCAATAATCTAAACACCACTTTAGCTCTTTATATGACCCTGGCAGGCAGTCAAAAAAGTTCCTCGCCAGGGTTTCTTTTATTGCTTGATGTCGCTCAGCTCCACCAATTTATTCACGATGGCATAGATGGTCAAACCGCTCGCGCTATGGATCTGCAACTTGCGGGCGATGTTCCTTCGGTGAGTCACGACCGTATGGGTAGAGAGGAAAAGCCGGTCGGCAATCTCCCGGTTGGTCATGCCCTTCACCACGCACACCACGATCTCCTTCTCCCGTTGGCTCAACAGCTGCTGCCCCTCCTCGCCATCGCCAACCACGGCCTCCGGAGGATTGGCCAGCCGTTGCAGCTTGCAGGCTATCTCCTCGGCAGAATCATAGAGGCTCAACCGCTCGTCATACACCTCCAAGGTCTGCGGATCGACCGGGGTGGTCAGCAGGGCCACACATTTCATCTCCTGGCATCCACAATCCTCCTTGATGTGCGAAAGGCCAAAAGAGCCAGGCAATAAGGGGTTAATAATCAGCAAGTCGGGCTTATGTAGTCGCAATAGATCTAGCAAACTGCCAGCAGAGGCAATCTCCACCAACTGTAGGCGGGAACCTGGCAACCGCCTCAGCATCATCTCTAAGCCATAGCGAATAATATCGGCAGGCTCAGCAATCGCTACTTTCAAATTGGTACGCATAACAATAATCTATCACAAGGTTTGCTCCAAAGCGGCCACGGCAGGCACCAACAAGAAATCCTCCACACGAGTATGCGAGGCCAAGTCTGCCTCGGTGGCAAAAATATCAAAGAGCACACTGTTCAGCAGATAGCTCCCCTCGCCCGGGTAATACTTGATTAGGATGTTCTTCAAGTCAGAGATCTTACTCTCAATCTGGTCGTGTCGCTTGCGAAATATGGCGATGTTGTACTTCGGATCCTTCCGCCCCTCGATCAGTCCCCGCACGTAAGGAAAGACCGACTGCTCCTCGTAGGCCATGTGCTTATTGACCTCACTTGCGTACTCGTCGAAGAAACGGGTGATCACGAAAGCCACATCGGCCGGGCATGACTCGATGGCCATGACCAGCTTCCGGCGCAGGTGAGGCAGGCGGAACTGCAGGAAATAGTCGTGGGCATTATGCAGGTAGCGAATCAAGTCGCCTACGGAGAGGTGGCTATCCGTCCAATCCACAGGGGTGGGCACCTCCTCGGTCAGGAAGTTCACCACCGCCAGGAAGGTGGTCGCATCCACGCCATTCTGCCGGCAGACCTCCCCGATGTTCTGCTCCCCGAAGCCGAGGGCTATCCCGAAACGGCTCATGACGAGCACCATCGGATAGTTCTCGCAGATCAAGTCGCTCATCTTGTCGGTCTCCCGATACAATCCATTCTTATACATCTTTCGCTCGTTGTTTGTCGTGACGGTTTGAGTGGCCAAAGATAACATAATCCGCTTGGAGTTTTGAATAGTCTATTCTAATTTTTAATCTGCCGCGAAAGTAATGGCTTCCGGAGGCTCCCGCAATCGCATCAGATAGGTATTTTACGCCCGACGATACCTATATATAGGTAGGAAAAGTATATATGAAGGCAGGGAAAAACTCCCCTACCTCATTTATTATCAACACTTCTTGGCGATGAAGAAGACATAGCCATAGTAAGCCTGATAGCGACGATACATATTCGTCTCCAGCTCTAAGAAACGCAACAGCTCTTCTACCGATCTATTGCCCGGATGCTTCGCCCGGAAAGTTTCTTTCCAAGTAGCAATCGGCTGATAGTAGTTGTCCGTCCAGCAACTCTCGGGGAGGACGAAGGTGGAGACCAACTGATAGCCCGCCTGCTTGAGCTGTTCCTGCTTAACAAGGATAGTGCCGATCTCGGGATAACCCTCCATCCAAAAGGCATGAATCTCCTTCGGCCGTTCCTCGGTGAGCCAACAACTTTCCGTGAGGGCGAGATAGCCTCCCTCCTTCAAAAGGGGATACCACAGGCGAATGCCTCGCTCAAAACCGATGTTATAGATGGCTCCCTCACACCAGATCAGGTCGAGGGATCCCGGCTCGAAGGGTGGTTCCTCCATCGTGCCCACAAGACCGTTCACCCGCGCTTGCAGTCCCTTCGCTTGTACCTCATGATTCAATTTGTCAATGAAACCGGGATAGTTGTCGATGGCCGTGATCTGGGCAGGACAAGCCTCCGCAAGTGTCATGGTCTGGCCGCCCGTGCCACAGCCAAGGTCAGCGATCCGGGATCGTTCGTCAAGCCCCTCGATGAAGCTTAATGCCTTCACGGTCATATCGGGACTACCGGGTCCCTGTCGATCCATGCCCATAAAAAATTCGCAGATTAGGTTCACGTCTAAACCATAGTTTGTATTGTCTTCGTTATTCATTTTCTTTGTGTATTACTATTCATTAAACAAAATAAAAGATTATCCCTCAGAAAAAGAACTATTTCCGAGGGAGGAACGAAAGGAACAACCTGAAGCTCCCGTACAGGAGCCGGGTTGTTTACAATACAATATCCAATGTCTGTCTTGTCATGCGAGGGCAAAGGTAAGGAAAAAAAGTCAAACCACCCCCCAACATTCCGTCTCGATCAACCATCCGGGGCGGCAGACGGGAGCGAGGACAATGAGTTGGGGCAGATGGGGATAGTGCGTGGCGAAATAGTGACTCACCACGGCATAATCGGCGGGATCCCGGAGGTAGGTGATGGCTTGGGTGATGTCGTCAATCGTGGCTCCCGCCTCGGCCAAGAGGGCGGAGATGTTCTCCATCATGCGTTCGGCTTGCCGGATGACATCGCCCTCATACAAGATCGTGCCTTGGTTGTCGATGCTGGCCGTGCCGGAGATCAATATGTGCGTGCGATCGGGATAGTGGATGGCCGTGCCTCGCTCGAAGGTGACCCCATACTCATAGGTAGGGTTGAGATGGGTGGGGGCATAGAGCTGTTGGATCTGCTCCGGTCGCAAGCCCTCCACGGCATAGGCATCCATCTGCACGCACACCTCCGGATCGGCATGGCGTCCCTCGATACCGGTGCTGGCGATGTAATGGGTTTGCTCGGTCAGTCCTTGGGTGACGAAGAGCTCCCTACGGGCTTTCACCACACCCGCATAATTGACATCCACGTTCTGCACGAAGAGCCAGGTGCGTAAGCAATTCGCGGAGAGGGTCATCCGTTGACGCATCAGTCGCATCACATAATCGCCCAGCAGGAGGCGGGTCTGTTGCTCGGCATCGGTCGCCCGGGCGGTCAAGCCTCCGATCCAATAATGGCGATAGCCCGCATGGGCCACTTGCCAAAGCCCTTCCGCCGCTCGCTCCACCGTGACATCGGTCAGCAGGTAGCACCAGAGGGCTATCTTGGTTCCGTTCAATGGGGGTTGCTGTACGATGCTATAGGCCGAACAACCGTTCTCCAACTCCCAGGCTTGGATCCAGTCGGATTGGTTGGCGGCATCGCTCACGAAATATCTGCGCATCACGGGGCAGGCTTTCTTGTCCGCCAGCTCCTCCCGCATCACCCGGATATAGGCTTGCCAGAGGTGTTCGGCTTGCTCCGTGAAGGGGAGCGTGGGGTCTGTTCCGCTGAGCAGCAGTTGGTATTCGGCCATACCTTCTTCGGGTTCGAAGCGGTTCAACTGGATGGATACCGCTTCCGCTTGATCGATTTGCTTTGTTGTTTCTCTATACATTATAAATTCGTTTTAATTGATTCAATCCATGCTTCGAGGAGGGTGAGCTTATCGGGTTTGGCGGGGAGGATATCGACATGGTCGTGACGGACGGCTTCGGGATGGGTCAGGACATCCATGAGGAAGCTTTCGTCGGGTGAGCCGGGTGTGACCAACAGCTTGCCGACCTCCGAACGGGTGGAGGGGACTCCTACCAAGGCTGCCTCACTTTTCCCCTCGGTCAGGAAGAGATTGGCGGCCGCAAAGGTGCTCGCACCATGACAACCGATGCAATCGGTATTGAACACCTGTTGCTGCACGCCATTGCCTATACTGACATCTAATGTGCCCGCATCCACGAAGAGGGTATCCTCCTGCAGGGTGAATTCGGTCTGATAGAAGGTGACGATCCGCTTCCGCAAGCGATTGACCGCACAGATCTCTACCTGGTTGACCTCACGCATACCGGATAAGATCACACTGACCGGCTCCCCCTCTCGCGCAGGGGCATGGATCACCTTCGTATAGGTGGCATAGGGGCTATCCCCAAAGGCTGCGGCCACCAACTCGTAATCGTCCGGCCAGGTATCGACCCCTCGCAAGATGGCTGTCAGCTGATAGACACTGCCCTGCTCCTCCATCGGTTGATAGGCCTCGTAGATCTTGCCATCATCGCAAGCAACGCCCAACAGCAGGAGGGCTAAG
Source organism: Parabacteroides sp. (assembly GCA_022775005.1). Lineage (GTDB taxonomy): Bacteria > Bacteroidota > Bacteroidia > Bacteroidales > Tannerellaceae > Parabacteroides. Next base: position 58,018 of record JALFJR010000002.1, on the reverse strand, counting down.
GCGGCCCAACGGATTTGTTTCATTGCTTTCATCACGTTCATCGCTTAGAAGGTGTATTGCAGGAGGATCGTGCCGGAGTGCATAGCCAATCCCAGATCGTCGTTGTCTCGATCCAGCTGGGTGTCGTGCCCCGTCCGCCCGATGAATTGATACATGGCCTGGAGCTTCAGGTTGCATCCCGTGAAGAAGTAGTTGAAGCCCACGGCCGGCATATTCAGGAAACCGTTCGTGTCCATCCCGTTACGGTTGAATAGGTCGTAACGAGCCGCTACCTGCCACTTGGGCGTGACGAAATAGCCGCCCTGCACATAGCCTCCCAAATAGCGATAGGTCTCATCAATCTTCTGCCGTTCGGTGAAGCCCACCTGCATGTAGTAGAGCTCGGCCCCCACATAGAGGCGGTTCTTCAACCAGGCAAATTCCGCACCCACCCGGAAATCGTTGGTACTCTCATTCTCGCTCTCGACATTGAGGGAGGTAGAGAGGCCAAAGAGCAACTTATCCTCCCGGAGGCGGTGGGGATTGCCTTGCGTGGAGGGCATCACACCCTTGGGCATGTAGGTGAAGCGACCGGCATAGAGCAACGAGGGGATGTGCCAATCGTCGCTGAAGGTCTTGCTCGCCAGATTGACCGCACTACCCGTTCCGTTGAAGATGCCGACCTCATAGCCAAACTTCTCCTTCACCAATCCATGCACCTCGACACCCAGGTCAAAACCGGTCCCTATATTAGGCGTGACCGCATTGAGCGAATGGGGCAGGATGACGGAAGCTGTCAGCGAGGCTGGCAATACCGGCAGCAAGGTCTCGCCCAAGGTGGTCAGGTAGGCATGCGAGAAAGGGGTCTTGAACTTACCCACCCGAATAGCAAAAGCCTCTTTCAGGCGCACATCAAACCAAGCCTGTTGCAACAAAGCCCCTCCTGAGGCGGCCGCATTGAGCGAAAGGTTGAAGGTCACTTTGTCGAAGGCCTTTCCCGTGAATCCCAAGATCGCATAGGGAATGGAAAAGCCGGAATTGGCGATATTGTCCTGGTTATAGGCCGGATCCAACCCCTCATCATCGTAGTAGTTGACATTGGCACTGGCCTGTACCAACAGATAGGGCTTGAACAGGAAGTCTCCCTTCTTGCTGCCGATCGTGAAGCCCTCTTTACCGGCCAAGGAGACAATGCCGTTTTCGGATTCCTCCTCGTGCTGGGCATATACATGAGCGGCACAGGCGATCCATAAGCATAGTATTGCGAATAGCTGTTTCATTGCTGTTTATACATCATTTAATTCGTATGTTAAAGAGAATTGATGAAGGCTACCAACGCCTCTCGATCAGCCTTGCTCATCTGCTTGAACAGGTTTTTCGAGGCCTCGCCCTCTCCGCCATGCCAAAGGATCGCCTCCTGCACGTTGCGTGCCCGTCCGTCATGCAGGAAATAGGTATGTCCGTTCACCTTCTCCTGCAAGCCGATGCCCCACAGAGGGGTGGTTCGCCACTCGTTTCCCCGAGCCAATCCGCTGACATAGTTATCGTTCAGACCTACCCCCATGATTTCCGATCCCATGTCGTGCAGCAGGTAATCGGAATAGGGATGGATCGTCTGGTTGCCCAGCCAAGGCAGTTCCGTATTGTTGATCAAGACCGCTCCCCGAGGGCGCGTGTGCAGCGTCGTGACGTGGCACAGGTGGCACTTCGCCTCGTAAAACTTCTGCTCGCCCAAGATCACCTGCGGATCGTTTACGTTCCGACGGGCCGGCACGCCTAAGCTATGGAGATAGAGATCCACATTCTCCATCTCCTCGGTGGAGACATCCAACTGGTCGTAGGCCAAGCCCATCATGCTGCCTTGATCCATCTGGAGCTGCCCCTCGCAAATCTCCTCCGGGTAGCGACTGTTGGTCACACCCATATCACTGGAGAAGCCCAGCTCGATCGTGAGGTCCGCATGTTGCGCCTTGTTGCCGGAAAGGCCCAGCCGCTTCATGCCTCGCTCGTTGATGTAGTTGGCTCGTCCACTGATGCCATATTCCGGGTAGTTGCTCCGGGCGGCCAAGGCCTCGATCTCGGTCGGGTCGAGTGCCATCATCTGCCCTAATCCCACATGACGCAAGGGGATGCGCACGCTACAGAAGAGGTCGTTGGGGGCGATGCTGTCGGCATACCATTCCGTGATGGTATAGGTGGGCTTGCAAAGCTCATAGGTCTCGCCATCGGGAAAGGAGAAGGTCTCGTAATCATACTTCACCTTCAGCTTACCCTCCGCTTTCACCCCATAGATTGCCTGGTCGTGCAACACCCGTCCATAGTTCTTGAAGAAGGCCCCATTGCGACGGGTGATATAGACCAACATCGAGGAGAAGCCATAGCTGCCCGATCCCCCCTCACTCCACAAGGTGGGTTGCGTGCGGCCTGCGTTGCGGTGGCAACTGCCACAAGAGTAACCGGCATAGACCGGGCCCAAGCCGCCACCATCGCCCAGACCGCTGGTGCGCACATCATCGTAGAGTCCATCCCCACGGGTGAAACGACTGGCATAGCTGCCACTCACCCAAGGCGCCTCCGTGTCGTAGGCAATGGTGGAGTTGAGGAAAACCGTGGAGGTGCCCGCCGAAAGGGCATAGCCGGAAGGGACGGACACATCCGTCACCTCCAGCCCCTCCTCTTCCGAGCAGGCGATTGCCCCCAAGAGCAGCAGTCCTAAACCAACGCCACACATAGCGTCCCTACTTTTTCGCAAAGCGAATAACATCTTCATATCCGTTTGATGATCCTATTCCATCTATTTCTCTCCTTCCGCTACCGAACGAGGCTCACCATTGCGGAACAGCAGGAACTCCAGGGTGTGATAGCCTCGCAAGCTTTGGGCAGCCGCGATCGCATCACTCTCCTCGTTATAATCGCCACTCCACTCCATCTCGGCATAATTGCCTGAGTTCAGCAGCTGCACGATACCATCCTGATCCAACGGCCAGCTATCCATATTGGGATCCAACCCCTTGTCAGCCACCGGCCCGAAGAGGAAGGCCTCACTCGTCTCCCACGGCTCACGGGCATCCAACCAAGCCTGACAAGCCTTCTCGAAAGCCGCATCGGAGGGATTCTCGGCAAACGCGGCTACCGCATCCGCCAGATCTGCGTTCTCTCGTTTCAAGTCCGCATAGGTGGGCAATACCACCACATCCACATAATTGGTCACGATCGGATCCAACACCGCATCCTCGCTCAAGTTCGCGATCACGAAAGGCTTCAACTGGTTGTTCAACGCATCGGCCAAGGTCGCGCAAGCCTCCATCGCCACAGTGGTCGCTTCGCTGTTGATGTGGCTTCGGAAGGGACTGGGTATGTCCCAAATGGCCTCGGCAGCCTCCGCGATCACCCGTCTCATCGTCTCGTCCAGCGCCGGATTGAGCGCGGCAATCGCCTTGGAGAGCGACTTCTCGCTGATCTGTCCATCCCGTGAGCCATAATAGACATTGCGGATGGAGTAGATGTTGTTGCGGTAGTCCTCCCGGGAGTGCCAGCTGTACCAAGACTCCACGGCATAGAGCGCCTCGGTGGTCTTCCCCTCCATATAGAGGTTGTAGGGATCGCCTATCTTGGCCGTACCCACCTCATTGGCAATGTCCCAACAGCCATCAATCAACTGCTCCACGCAACTGATCGCACTGGGGAAGGTGGCATTGTTATGTCCCTTGAAGAGTGCGGCATAGCTCTCGCCCCCATTATAACTACTGTTCCAATCCGCATAGAGTGTGGCCGCATCCTCTTTCAACAGGTTGGCCACCACCCGCATGTAGTTGCCCCAACTGCTGGCATTGGTTTTCGTGTAGAGCAAATCGGCAGAGGAGGTCGGTTGCTCCACCTCCGGATCCACAACGACTGGACCCTCATCATCACTGCAAGCCGTGAAGCCACAGCTCAATCCCAAGGCGATCATCGCCACATAAATATCCTTCTTTCTCATCTTATCTATCTGTTTTTTACATTGTTATTCATTCATCAATGGCGGAAAAACCAGCCCACATAGGCGATACCTATCGCAAACTCATTCTCGCTGTTGTAACGCCCACCTCCGATGCGACGGGTCGAATAATCGGCCTTCACCACCAAATTAGGTAGAGCGAACCAGTTTAAGCCGGCTGTCCACATCCCCACTTGGCACCGTTTGTCCATGGTCTGTCCGGCCTCGCCACCCTCCTGCGAGTTGTAGTATTCGTAACGAGCGAAGGGGTAAATCACGGGTACCCGATTGCTCTCCGGGAAGAAAGCCGAGAGGTTCACACCTGCCTCAGCCGCATAGCTGACCGCATGCTTGGCGATCGGGGTCACCCGGGAATAGGGCGACTTGTTGGAGAGCTTCACGTTGGCGGCACTCAACTTGGCCGAGTTACCCAAGTCGCCATACACCAAATTGGCACGAGCCGTCACGAAACGATTCTTGTATTGCGCATCCGCCGTATAGATTCGCACAGGAATCTTGCCTATCGAGGAGTAGGTCTGGTATTTATCTGCATTGGCCCCCGCATCCGCGCAATAATAGATGGAGGCACCTACCCGCAAGCCCGGCACACTCTGATAGTTCAGCCGTCCCACATAGGCGGGCGAAGTGAAGTTATCGACCTCGAAGATGCCCTGCTTGCCACTGGCCACCCAGGTGTTGCGGTCGAACCCATTGGCATTCAAGCCGGCCACCACCTGAGCCTCGTAATCGAAGCGGCCATACCCTCGGCCCCAGGTACCGAAAAAGGAGATACCGGTCTCGTGCCAAGTGGAGGGCAGGATGGTGGTCTCCCCCTCTGGTCGGGAGGTACCAAAGAAATGGATCGGCTCGTGGTGGGCATTGGTCAAGCCAACCGGCACGATCAGATGACCGGCACGCACATTGAAGGCCGGATGGATCAGTCGGGTCAGGTGAAACTGCTCGATGGCTACCTCGCCCCCCTTCTCCACCTCGGTCTCATACTCGCCATTCTCGGTATTCTCCAGCTCGTAAGCCGAACCGGTACCACCCGCCTCAAACTCGATCTCCGCCCCCAGCACCCATTGGCTGTTGAACTTGTAATCCAAGGCCAAGACAAAGCGAGGGATCGAGATCGTGTTTCGATGTTTCTTGGTGTTTCCATCCGATCCGCCATAGAAGCGGTTGATGCCATAATCCTTGAAGTTGGCCACCACCTCACCATACCCTCCGATCCGAAATTGCTCGTAACCAGAGGCATAGATAGCTTCCGCCCGTTCCGAAGCGCTCTCCTGAGCCTGCAACGTGCCACATACGAGGCAGCCTATACAGAGTACATTTGTAAATAATCGCATATCCTTTTCTAATTTTTGGGGCAAAAGTACAGGCTTCCCGGGTGCCCCGAAATCACCTCAAATAGGTAAAATTAGGAACGGAATACCTCAAAATAGGTATTTCGTTATGAAAAGTGTCAATATTCTATCTATCATAGAAGCTTATCGAAAACTAAGTAATACACTATTCCAAAAACTTATGAATAGTTACGGAATAATCAGTGGAATAAAAGATTACGAGCAATTTATGTAGCTCTATTGATTTATAAGGTGCCATAGCTCAGTTGGTTGCTTCCAAAAGTGAGCGATAGCGAGCTTTTGGAAGTCTTTAGAGTCAAAGGACTGAAAATCCTTGTGTCCTCGGTTCGATTCTTGGTGGCACCACATAGAAAATCAGAGCGTTACTCAAATGAGTGACTCTCTTTTTTTATATATACACCGTTGGTTTTCCCTATGATTTTAGCTAAAACTGCAAGGTTGTGGTGGCAGTAAGCAAGTATATCAATAAGTAGAGACATAGCGTGCTACGTCTCTATAATACCATCTGATAGGCCGCTTGGCTAAGGCTGCGCTACGGTAGCTCTAATCATCCTCTAATCGTTGTCTAATCATCCTCTAATCATTCTCTAATTCCGGATTAGAGCCGGATTAGACTTACCTTAGTGTTACTTTAGCGTCACTTTAGCGTTACCTTAGCCTTGCGCTTTCCCTGCCCTCTCATTTCCTGTTACGAAGGTAAGCCATCCGCCAGGGTGTCTTTCCTTGAAAACGTTGAATGGATCCCAAAAGAGAGATTGCTGAAAATTGAATTAATTCGTACTTTTGTGGCCGACTGATCCCGCTAAGCGTAGCTGTGGTTAGGTCTTTTTGTGGTAAATATTAGCGTTTGCTGATTATTCGAGGTTCGAGAAACTTGGCGGTGGAAAGAACATGCTCAATGGATAATAGCGGACGTTCACGTTATGCGTGGACGGCTGGCTGCATCTGTTGAGCATAGGTTTCCGCCAAGTACCTTCGAACCGGATGTAACAACGTCCACGTTCTTTTTAGGTGCTTGGCGGAAACTCGTAAGAAAAGCGACGCATTAATACGGATGAAAACACGGTTAATGCAGTTATGGCAAAATCCCTGATTGAAGCATTGCCTCGCATCGCAAGCGAAGGCAGAAAAGAGGCGCAACAAATCTTGGAGCGCCTAAGCAATGGCACGCAGATTGGTTTGCAAACCAATGAATTGGTGTTGCCCAGTAAAGACACCAGTGGGCTGTTTCGAGGCAGTTCGCCCCAAATTCCCAATGCGTTTAACCAAGCCCTGCATGGAGAGGGTTGGATGAATCGGTTGATCTATGGCGATAACCTGCTGACGATGCAGGCACTATTGGCAGGCGACCCAGCTACCGGTTTACCCTCTATGCGTGGCAAAGTGGATCTGATTTATATTGATCCCCCTTTCGATAGCAAAGCGGATTATCGCACAAAGATTACTTTGCCAGGGGCGGATATTCAGCAAAAGCCCACCGTGATTGAGCAATTCGCCTATGCGGACACTTGGGAGGAGGGCACGGTGTCTTATCTCCGCATGATGTATCCTCGTTTGGTACTGATGCGTGAGCTATTATCCGATCGAGGAAGTATTTATGTGCATATTGATTGGCATGTCGGGCACTATGTGAAAATATTGATGGATGAGATATTTGGGAAAGATAATTTCAAAAATGAAATTATATGGGCTTACAGTCGTTGGGCAAATGTGTCAAGCGCCTTTCAAAGAATGCATGACAATATTTTTTACTATGGGAGATCCTCAAATTCTATATTCCATGAACAAAGGATTAAACTATCTGAAAGCAGAAAAAGAAATCTTGTCCAAATGATAGATGGAATAAAAGTTTCCATGCGAGATGAGAATGGGAATGTCGTGTATCGGCAACAAGAAGATAAGCCTGTATCAGACTTTTGGGATGATACAGATTGCTGGGATGATTTGTATCAAGTGGGTAAAACAGGACATGAACGTATAGGTTACGCTACCCAAAAACCAGAAGCCCTTCTTGAACGCATTATAAAGGCAAGTAGTAACGAGGGCGATTTGGTATGTGATTTCTTCGGAGGTAGCGGTACCACAGCGGCTGTGGCAGAGCGGTTAGGCAGACGTTGGATCATTGGGGATATAGGGAAACCGGCCTCCTTGGTGATGCGCAAACGCTTTATCGACCAAGAGGTGAACCCTTTCCTCTATCAATCCATTGGCGACTATCAAAAGGAGGCTTTCCGCAACAACAAGCGTTATCAGCGAGTGGGCGATCTGAGCCAAGTGGTGTTGGGCCTTTATGGGGCTTTACCCTTCGCCCCAGAGCAATGCAACGATCGAAACTTTGGCTATGTGAAGGGAACACGCACGTTGGTGATGGTGGATAGCCCCAACCGATTGACCACGGCGGCTACGATCAAACGGGCCGTAGAAGCCAAGGCCTCCCTGTTAGGCGGTGGTTGGGATAAAGTGGTTGTCTTGGGATGGAACTTTGCGTTCGACATCTCGCAAGCTATCCAACAATACCAAAATGCCAATGTGGTTGTCTTGGTCATTCCACCCGACCTATTGGATAAACTGTCGAAGAAGGGATACAAGAAATTGATTGACGATCGGTCGGTTCGCTTCTCCTCCCTACAATACTTAAGCGCGGCATTGGTAAATGTGTACCGCCAAGGCGATCAAGATGAGTTAGACATCGCCTTGAAAGACTATGTGTTGCTCTCGCCAGATAATATTCCGCTCGATGATAAAGACAAGGAGAAGCTGTGCGAGGTGATGGAGGAGGATCCCCTCTCATTGATTGAGTATTGGAGCATTGATCCTGATTATGATGGTGTCACCTTCCGATCAACTTGGCAGGATTATCGGGAGAACACTGATAACGATGATGATCCCTTGCATTGCATCTATTCGACGCGCTTGCGTGTGCCCCACAAGGAGCAACGCACGGTATGCGTGAAAGCAGTGGATGTGTTTGGTTTTGAAAGTCAAGTGGTTTTAAATGCGACAACACGATGAATGCGAATACGATCTCTTTGGAATTGGCCAAACGATTGACGGAGCAGGTCAATCAGGCATGGGCGGATGGCTCACTTTTAGAAGCGGTTACTCCCATGACACAAACCTTGTTGCGCTATTGGTTTGGTGAGGCGCACAGGATGGAACGTGATCGGAACTTTCATGAAGGGCAACGGCAAGCGATTCTCAACGTGATTTACCTGCATGAGGTGGCACGGGTGGAGCAGGTGATCGACAACTACCGCTGTGTGGACGAGAGCCTCTTGGCATACGCAAACTTAGGCGCGTTGGCTCGACCCAAATATCAGATGCCCAAATATGCCGTGAAGATGGCGACTGGTACGGGCAAGACGTGGGTGATGCACGCCCTGTTGCTTTGGCAGTTGCTGAATGCCCGTCATGAGGAGCAACCGAGTGGACGGTTCACGCAGAACTTCTTGATCGTGGCACCGGGGTTGATTGTTTACGACCGCCTGTTAGATGCCTTTTGCGGACGGATGCCTCGGGGACAGCGCTATCGCGATCCGGAGACAAACGACTTTCACCTGAACCAAGCGCTTTTTATTCCGCCTCACTTACGGCAAGAGGTGTTCTCTTTTATCCAAAACAATGTGGTCACGAAGGAGGAGGGCATTGGGCGCAAGACGACGGGTGATGGCTTGATTGCCCTTACGAACTGGCATCTTTTTGAGAATCAACTGCCGATTGAGGAGGAAGAAAACGACGAGTTACAATCGCTCACCGCACCAGAGATTGTGGAGCAATTGCTGCCGATACGTCCGGGCAAGGCAGCAGGAAACGATTTGGGCATGTTGGATCGTCGTTACCTGCGAGGCAGTGAGTTAGACTATTTGGCTGGTTTACCCGATCTGATGGTGATCAACGATGAGGCACACCATATCCATGAGTTGAAACGTGGAGGTGAAGTGGAAGAGGTGGAGTGGCAAAAGGGTCTGAATGCCATAGCGGGCGGGAAAGGCAGTCGCTTTGTGCAGGTGGACTTTTCGGCTACGCCCTATGATAAACAGGGTTCTGGAAGGAATGCGGCAAAGTGCTTTTTCCCCCATATTGTAGTAGATTTCGATCTGGCCACCGCTATGCGCAAAGGATTTGTGAAAACCCTGTTGTTGGATCGTAGGCAAGAACTAACCGACTTGGAACAATTGGATTTCAAGGCTGAGCGAGATTATCGGGGAAAAGCTTGCGGATTGAGTGAGGGGCAACGTTTGATGTTGCGTGCTGGATGGGCGAAACTGAAAAAACTGGAAAAGGAGTTTACAGCGTTAGATGTGAGGAAGAATCCGAAGATGTTAGTCATCTGCGAGGATACCTCCGTCTCTCCCTTTGTGGAGCAATTCCTGTTAGACGAAGGGTTGCGGCAGGAGGATATTGTGTTGATCGACAGCAATGCTAAGGGTGAGGTGTCGGAAGAGGAATGGAAGGAAACCAAGACAAAACTGTTCGACATCGACCGTTATCAGCGTCCTCGGGTGATCGTCTCTGTCTTGATGTTGCGTGAGGGCTTTGATGTGAACAATATCTGTGTCATTGTGCCTTTGCGTTCTTCCGAAGCTCCGATTCTGTTGGAGCAAATCATTGGCCGAGGTTTGCGCTTGATGTGGAGAGAGTCGGATTATCAGGAGATCAAGAATGAGGATCGCCGACGTGTGTTGCAGCTACGCCAAGCACCGAAGAGTTATTTGGATATGCTTTCCATCATTGAGCATCCTGCTTTCTTGCAGTTTTATGACGAGCTGTTTGCGCAAGGAGCCGGAGCGATAGAGGAGGGAGATAATGCAGATTTAGCTTCCGTAGGTGATCTGATCAAAGTGGGATTGCGTGCCGATTACGCCACCTACGATTTTGAGTGGCCCATTATCCTGCGAGAGGCTGAAGAGGAGTTGGATGATTATGAAATTGACATCCAAAAGTTGCACCCCTTCACCGATTATAGCTTGGAACGCCTGCGCCAATTCTTGGTACAGGAGGGCGAGACCTTTCTCTCGCAAGAGGTTTCCACGAAGACGCAGTTTGGCCGCTATGTCGTGACGGGTGATCTGTTCAACGCACGCACCTATCGGGAATATTTGCAAAAGATTCTGCGTACCATACTCTTGCGTTTCGATCGTGTCTCGGCACATAAGCAGCTTCGCCTGCCCACCTTGCAGATCAATGACGCACAGATCATGGCCACCCTCGATCGCTTTATCCGTACCCGTCTGTTTGGCCAGCCTTTCGATCCCTTTAAGCGGTATGACTGGAAGATTCTGTTGGCGCAAAATGGATTGGTGACGCAACACCTTATCGGCGAGATGGCCCGTGCGATCTATCAGATGCAAACGCATGTGCAGACAGCGGAGGCACAGGTGGATTATCGGCGATTCTCGGAGGTGGCGACAATGAAGATGCGAGAGAGCTATTCGCTTGAAGTGCACAAATCTATTTATGAGCGATTGGGTTATCCCTCGCATAACGGTGGGTTTGAGAAAGCATTCATGGAATTCTTGGATCGGGATGCCGAAGTGGAGCGTTTCTTGAAGATCCATGAGTCTCTCCATGCGTTTGCTGTGATCTACTATTTGCGGCAAGATGGCTTGATGGCTACCTATCATCCGGATTTCTTGGTGGGCACGAAGGAAAAGATCTACCTCGTCGAGACGAAGGGAAATGATAAGATCAACGACCGAAATGTGCGCCAGAAGCAGACGGCTGCAGTGGAATGGTGTCGCAAGATTAACGAACTCCCTGCGGAGAAACGGATGGAACGAGAATGGGAATATGTGTTGCTCGATGAAGAGACCTTCTATCGCTTGGCAAACGCAGCCGCTACGATCACCGATATATGCGCCCGTTGCCGAGTCTCTCTTGCTGCATTGACTGGAGATCTTTTCTCTTTGCTGTCGTAAGGAAAATGAAGAGGAGTAGGCTACAAAATAGAGAGAAGTAGGCAGGAAAAAGAAAGAGATACGGATTAGAATCTTCGTTCGGCAGTGTGGAACGGACATTCGGCACTGCTGAACGGCCGTTCCACTGTGCTGAACGCACGTTCGGCTGAGGCGAACAAAGAAATCAAGGTGTATCCCCTCCTTTTTTATCGCATATCCTTTCCTTTTTTATGCCATTGTTTATCTATTGTTACGGCTTACAGATGGATAAAAATGGGTAATGATGAGAAAGTGAGTTTTCTGCTTGTTTGACAGGTTGTTATTTAGGTGTTTTATATGTTCGGCGAAAGTTCAGTCAAACGGGTTGATTGGGGGCATTAGGCCTATATGCTATCCCCTAATCAAGGTAATAGACTCAGCAAATTACCCATATTTAGGTATTGTGGTGCGGTCGGAGGCAGGCTATCTTCGCGATGTCAAATTCAGACAAGTTGCAAATGTCGTGACACTATTAGTATATCGCAATTAAATAAAAAGCCAGAACCGATCGCTAATTTTTATGTAAGCATATAAGATTATCAAAAAAAGACAAAAAGATCTCCCTGTGAAGAGAGGTCTTTTTTGTATATTTGCCCGACTATTTAAAAACTTACTAAAAATGAGAAAGAATCTTGTGATGGTTTTGGCTACCGGCATTGCACTCCTGTCGGTAGTGAGTTGTAACACGCCAAAGTCCGAAAAGGGAGTGACGCGCATGGAGGCATTAGACCATGCGGCTTGGGACGCCTCGGAATGGATCTCCGCTGCCAACGCTCCTGTCATGACAGATACGGTGTGGGGTGTTCATGAGCGAGCTGCCGATGGCGCAAGCTGGTTCGTATCCACACTTAAAAATGAGAAGAAGGTAAAGGCGGCCCACTGGATGACGACCGGTTTGGGTGTCTATGCGCTTTACGTGAACGGCCAGCCGATTGGCGAGGAGATCTTGAAACCGGGATTCACCCATTACGAGAAGACCAAACGCTCCTTCACTTACGATATTACCGACGCATTGGCCACGGCTGCCGATGCCGAGAACACCTTGGCCGTACAGGTCACTCCGGGCTGGTGGGCCGACAAGATCATCACACCGAGTGGCCATGTGGGTATGATTGGCAAGAAGGTGGCTTTCCGCGGTGTAGTAGAGCTGACCTTCGAAGATGGCAGCAAGCAATATTATGGTACGAATACAGCCGACTGGAAAGCCGGCATCGCAGGCCCCGTGAAACATGCGGCTATTTTTGATGGTGAGGAGTATGACGCACGCGAGCCGATGGGTTTCGCCAATGTGCAAGCCCTCTCTACACCGGAAGTCAATACCGAATTTAAGGGTGAGATTCTACCCTCGGATGGTGCGGAGATCTATTTGCGTAACGATTTGGCGCTCCAACCGCAAAAAGCCTACACTTGGAAAGGGGTGACCGGCGAGAGCGAAGAGGCATACGGTAAAGTAGTTATCACGAAAGAATATACCCCGGGCGAGGAGATGATCGTAAAGCCGGGCGAGACCTTGGTAGTCGATTTCGGTCAGAATTGTGCGGCTGTGCCCTCATTCCTCTTTAACGCAAAGGGCGGCACGAAGCTGACCTGCCTGCCTGCCGAGTTGCTCAACGATGGCAACGGAGCTAAGGAACGTGGCATGGATGGGCCAGAGGGCAGTTGCCACCGCCTGAACCTGCGTACCCCGGAGATCGGTATGCTGCTCCACTACACCTTTGCGGACAGCAAAGACTATGTCGCTTATCATCCGGCATGCACCTTCTATGGCTACCGCTTCGTCTCCATCACGGCGACGGATGAGGTACGTATCAAGTCACTTCAATCCATTCCCGTCACCTCTATCGCGCAAGACACAGAGATCGGTACGATCACGACCGGCGATCCCTCTATCAACCAGCTCATCGAGAATACCCTTTGGGGACAACGTTCCAACTATCTCTCCGTGCCTACGGACTGTCCGCAACGCAATGAGCGCTTGGGCTGGACGGCTGATACGCAGGTGTTCACAGAGACTGGTACCTTCTTCGCCAACACCCGTAAGTTCTTCCACAAATGGTTGCGCGACATGCGTGACACGCAAACCGAATTAGGTGGATACCCCGGTGTAGCGCCTCAGGCACAGTATGGTGCGGAGCCTACCTCCATGATGCGTTTAGGTTGGGCTGATGCCGGTGTGATCGTGCCTTGGGTGGTGTGGAAACAGTTTGGCGACACCGAGATCGTGAATGAGCACTGGGCCTCTATGGAGAAGTTTGTCAACCACATCAACGAGACCAAATATGATCACAAAACACTGAGTGCCGAGAATGGCAATTACCAATGGGCAGACTGGTTGAGCTACGAGCCGTTGGAGAGTTGTGGAGGCGGCATCCACATGAAAGATGCCAACGGCAAGAATGTGCTTCGTCCGGAGACCTACGTTTACTGGAATTACCTCAGTGCCAGCTATTGGGCGATTGATGCTAACCTGATGTGCGACATGGCGAAGGCAACTGGTCGGGATGCGGCCAAGTATGAGGCGATGGTCAAGGAGGCACAACAATACCTGCGTGATAACTTCCTCCAGGCCGACGGATCCTTCAAGACAGAGATCCTCAACACCATGCAGACACCGGCCCTCTTCGCCCTCAAGAACGAGTTGGTGGAGGGTCAAGCCAAAGCGAACATGATCGCTCGCTTGCGTCAGAACTTTGCCGACCACGGCAACTGCTTGCAAACCGGCTTCTTGGGTACCTCCATCTTGATGCCTACCCTCACCGAGAATGGAATGGTCGATATTGCCTATGAGTTGCTTTTCCAGCGCAAGAACCCGAGCTGGCTCTACTCCGTCGATAATGGGGCGACCACCATTTGGGAGCGTTGGAACAGCTACATGCTCGACAAGGGTATGGGTCCTCGTGGCATGAACAGTTTCAACCATTACGCTTATGGCTGCGTGTGCGAATGGATCTGGGAGACAGCGGCCGGCATCGCTGCCGACGTGGCGCAACCCGGCTTCAAGCACATCATCATGAAGCCTATACCCGACAAACGTTTAGGTTTCGTCAATGCGGAATACCAATCTGCGGCTGGTTTGATCAAGAGCTCTTGGAAGTATGAGGGCGACAAGTGGATCTGGAACTTCACCATTCCGGAAGGAGCCACTGCCGCTGTCACCTTGCCGGGCGAGACAACCGCCACGGAATACAAGGCTGGTAGCTATACCATTGAACGATAACATTTAAATTATGAGTTATGGATTTTTCAGATTATGGATTATGAATTCAATAAATCTTCATTCATAATTGAACGGAAGCATCCAATTCATAACTCATAATTTCTCAGTAAGCGAAAGCGTCTAATGATCGAAATCTTCATCAAAGGCTTGCTAATCGGTGTATTGGTATCGGCACCCATGGGACCTGTCGGTATGCTCTGCATCCGCCGCACTTTCTACAAAGGGCGTTGGCACGGCTTTATGACCGGACTGGGAGCGACACTCTCCGACATCTGCTATGGCATATTGACCGCTTTGGGTATGGGGTTCGTCGCAAACTTCGTCGAGACCAACCAAACACCCTTGCAGCTGATGGGAAGCATCGTGTTAGGACTTTTCGGGTATTACATCTACCGCAGCAATCCCGCCAAAATGTTGAGCAAGCCCACCGTGCCACACCGGAAAAAGCGCACCTACACGCAAGATTTCTTCACGGCCTTCCTGCTCACATTCAGCAATGTATTGATCGTTTTACTCTACATCGGCCTTTATGCCCGTTTTGGCTTCATCCTGCCTGAGCATCCAGTCAGCATGATCGCCATAGGCATGTTGGGCATCGCCTTGGGAGCGATTGCCTGGTGGCTGATGATCACCTCTCTATTCGCAAAATTAGGAACCATGATCAATGTCCGAAGAATCGGGTTGCTCAATAGGCTGATTGGTATCATCGTGCTGTGCTTGGCTGCGATCGGTATCGCCTCCGCATTGCTCACCCTCTATTTTCCCGGACTTTTATGCTAATCTCTCAATCATCATGAAACAGCTGACTATTCCTTACCATCCCGCACTGGAAATGCTGGATACCGCCTCCGTCATCGACATCATCGAGCGGAAAACCCCAAGGCACTACATCGACCAAGTCAATTGGCCAAGTTATTCCTACATACCCGTCGCATCGTTCAACATCGCCCGAAGCGACAAGCATCTGTTCATCCAATTCTTCTCCATGGCCAACTCCCTCCGAGCCGTTTACGACAAAGATAGCTCTCCGGTCTATCAAGATAGCTGTGTGGAGTTTTTTGTCAAACGCCCCACGGATGAGCATTACATCAATTTTGAGTTCAACTGCATCGGCACCTGCGATGCCTCCTACCGGTTGTCGAGAACGGAGAAAACCGATCTGCCTCCTGAGCAGTTAGCCACGATCCGTCGGTATCCCTCCCTACCCCGGCGACCGTTCCCTGAGAAAACAGGTTTTCAGAGCTGGAGCTTGCTTGTCGTTATACCTTTATATATAATAGGGCTGGAAAAGGGTCACATGCCGGAGAAACTCCTGGGCAATTTCTATAAATGTGGCGACGCGACCCTGTTGCCCCATTACCTCAGCTGGAGCCCAATCGATACCGAGCAACCAGACTTCCATCGCCCCGAGTTTTTCGGCGAATTGTTGCTGTAATCATTTCATCAGCAACGATTCTCCATTCACGGAATCAGCCATTGAGGGGCAAGAAAAAGGGGATGAGATCTCCCGATCCCATCCCCTCAATTGTCTAATCTACCCTTGTAGGGTCAATCAATAAGAGTGTGTCTAAATGGTATTACCATCCTTGATTCTGCTCTGCCGCTAACACATCGTTATAGAGCAACTCATCAACCGGGATCGGCCACAAGAAGCGACGATCGGTGTAAGGATAGAGCGCAAGGCCACAAGCCGGCATCTCAATGCCAAAGCCGTTGTTACCCTTACCGTTGATAGCCGTCCATTTCACCTTCGCGGGCACACCACCTGTCGGGCAGAGATCATCAGCTGCCAAACGGTGAACATCGTTCCAACGAATACCCTCACCCAAGAACTCTACACGACGCTCGAAAAGAATGGCCTCAAGGGCTGCTTTCTTGTCAGCGAAGTCAGAAGCTTTATAAGATTGCGTAGCGGCATCGGCCAACGCACGGTCACGCACCTCGTTCATCTTCTCTACGGCGGCGTTGATGTTGCCCTGGCGAGCGTATGCCTCGGCTGAGTTCAACAGCACCTCCGCATAGCGCAATACCGGGGTATAGTCCTCACGTGTGCTGCTACGATACTTATCGCAGAAATAAACTTGATAGTTGTAGCTACCGATGGTTGACTCCGGAGCCTCTGAGCTGATGATATACTCCGAACGGCGCTTGTCATCCTGCAACCAACGTGTGTCGTTGACCAACAGCGGAGACATGGAAACCAAGTAGCGTGAACCGGAACGGCAGCTGAACATAGAGAACATCGCACCATTCACAGAACCGTTATCGTTGGCGCTGTTCTCGCAAGAGAAGATGGACTCGCTGTTGGTGGTATAGTTGGTGAACGGCGTGATCGGGTCAGCCTCCAGCTTATAGCCGCAAGCCTTCACCTTATCCTCCATCTCGATCACCTTGTCCCACTGGCGCATGTGCAGATAGACACGGCTCAACATCGCGTATGCGGCACCCTTGGTGGCACGAGTGATGTTGTTGTCGCTGTTGCTGGTCGGCAACTCCTCGGCAGCCTCCGTCAGATCCTTCACGATCTGTGCGTAGGTGTCAGCCACGGAAGAGCGGTGTGTGTTGACACCAGATTCGATGCCCTCCATTGTGTTGATCGGCTCGGTATGGATCGGCAAGCCGTAGCCACTGTTTTGATCCTGCAAGTTGTAGGGCATAGCGAAGTGAACCATCAAATAGTGGTAGATCACGCCACGCAAGAACTTCAACTCGCCGTCATACTGCTTCGCTGTCTCTGCGTCCAACACGCCGTTGGCAGCAGCCTCTTGCTCACCAGCGATCACCACGTTGATGCGGTTGATGGCCTCGAAAGAGGCGTTCCAGAAGGTGATGTTGTTCAACGTCGAAGAGGCGTTGTGGGTAGACTCATAGGTGTATTGGAAGAAAGAGGCGCGGTTCACCATATCCTCCGCACGCATCTCACCCTGCATTATGATGGCAGATCCGAGGGGGTAACCACGAGAATAGCTACCGTTGTAGAGACCGCACTGTGCGGCGTCGTAGGCACCTACCAAGGCTAATTTGCAACGCTCAGGGGTTGCGTATGCCGTCTCGTCGGTCAACGAGTTGACCGGGGAGAGGTCGATTACATCACTTTCGCATGATGTGAACATCAAGGAACCTGCCATGAAGGCCAAGCCCAAGGATGCTTTCAAGAATTGCTGTATATTTTTCATTTTATATCCTCCTTAATTGATTAGAATGTAACGCTTGCACCGAATGTGAATGTACGCTGCATCGGCATACTGTTGTAATCTACACCCATGTAGCTGGATGAGCTGGCACGGCTCTCAGGATCCAAACCGCTATAACCGGTGATCGTGAAGAGGTTCTGTGCCTGTACGTAGAGACGGATGTTCTGCATGTCCAACTTCTGTACGAGGTTCTTCGGCAAGGTGTAGCCGATCGCCAACTGAGCGAGTTTCAAGTAGCTGCCATTCTCTACGAAGTTAGAGTCGGTATAACCTTGGTTGAACAAAGCGGAACCATCACCATTACCCACTTTCGGGATGCGGCCATCACCCGGCTGCTCCGGTGAACGCCATGTGTTCAAGATCACCGAACCTTGGTTACAGAAGTTCGTGTTCAACAGGGCATTCTGCTCGGTAGCGTTCAAGATCTTGTTGCCACCTGAGAAGCGGAAGAATACCGTAGCGTCGAAGTTCTTATAGGTAAAGGTGTTGGTCCATCCACCAAACCACTTCGGCAGAACGCTGCCCAATACCTTACGGTCGCCATCCGGATCCAATGAAGCATCTTTCGATACATCGGAGGGATTAGCCGGGTCATACACATGGTAGCTATAGTCACCAAAGGTGTCGAACTGTACCAAAGAGCCATCGCCCTTCACCCAGATCGGGTTACCGTTGGCCATGTTCACACCGTAGTACTCATAGCCGTAGAGTGAACGATAAGACTCGCCCTCACGGATGATCGTGTAGTTGTCAGGCAATACGTCGGCATGGTTGTTCAACTCTTTCACGCTGTTGTGCTGCGTAGAGATGTTGATGTCGGTGTGCCAAGAGAAGTCCTTCGTGCGGAACAGGTCTGCGCCCACGGTGAACTCGATACCGGAGTTCTTCACCTTACCGTTGTTTGCGTAGTAGCTGTTGCCCGGGATACCCAAAGAGGGAGCGGTGGAAACCTCCATCACCAAGTCTTTGGAATCCTTCTGCCAGTAAGCCAACTCGAAGGTAATGCGGTTGTTCAACAGGCTACCGTCGATACCGAGGTCGAAGGTTGAGGTGGACTCCCATTGCAGGTCTTTGTTACCCATGTTATTCCAAGCGATACCGCTCTGGTTACCATAGAGCTTAGATCCGTATGTGCCCAAGTAGGGGAAGTAGGAGTTCAATTCAGAGTTACCGACAACGGCGTAGCTGGCACGGAGACGCAAGTCGTTCATGAAGGAATCCTCGCTCCAGAACTTCTCACGAGAGACACGCCAAGCAGCGGATGCGCCCCAGAAGGTACCCCAACGGTTGTCCTTGGACAAACGAGACAAACCATCTCGACGGAGTGAGGCACCGATGTAGTACTTGCTATCGTAGTTGTAGTTCGCACGGAGCATGTAGGAAGCCAAACCGTAGAAATACTTGCTACCATAAACGAACTGTTGCTCGTAGGTGTTGGAGATGATGTGATCGGAGAAGAACTTATCCGACAAGCCCTGCACGTCCGCCTCTGTATATTCATAGGTAGATTTGTTGTACTCCTGCACGGCTGTTGCGCTCACGTTGTGTACGGCGTTGAAGGTCTTGTTGTAGCTCAACACATTCTGCCAGTTCCAGTTCTCGTGGCGAGCGTTGCTCTCCATCAAATAACCGTTATAGCCGTAGCCATCACCAGAATCCGGGTTCCAGTAGAGGTCACCTTTCACCATGGAGTAATCGACACCCGCCTGTGTCTTGAAGATCAACTCCGGAAGGATCGTGATCTCGCCATAACCACCGGCCATCACACGGGTGTTGGCGTTTCTATAGACGTTGTTGTCCAAAACCCAAACAATGTTCGGCACAGAGTTGGTAATCTCATCCTTGTTCGCACCTTTACCCAATGACTTTGCGCTGATGTTGTAACCGGTCGGGTTGTTCGGATCCATTACGGAAACGTTCGGCAACATACGGGTAGCGGCGAACATCGCGCCAGACAAAGAGTTCGTACCGTTAGATTGGCCAAAGATGGTGTTACGGGTGGTCTGTGTGTTCATACCCACCTTCAACCACTTGTTCACCTTCTGATCCAGGTTCGCCTTGATGTTGTAACGCTCCATGCTGTTGGAACGGATGATACCCTCTTGGTTGGTGTAACCCACAGAGAAGTAATACTGGGTCTTCTCCGTACCGCCGCTGGCCGACAAGGTGTGGCTGTGCTGGAAGGCTGTGCGCATCACCCAATCCTGCCAGTCGGTATCGGTACCGTCGTTGACAGCCGGGCTCTCATCACCCCAGTTACCATATAAAATATCTTGGATCTCCTTGAACTCCGCTGCGTTCAGCAAATCATAACGCTTCGTAGCGCTACTCCAAGAGATCGAACCATCGTAGGTCAGTTTCATCTTGCCCTGCGAACCACGCTTGGTGGTGATCAAGATGACACCATTCGCCGCACGAGAACCATAGATAGCCGTTGCAGCACCATCCTTCAAGATCTCGACAGACTCGATATCGTTCGGGTTGATATCCGACATGGCGTTGTAGGAAGAACCCTCGCTGGAGGTCTCGGTCATATCACCGGAAACAACTGGCATACCATCCACTACGATCAACGGCTGTGTGCTGGAGGTCATAGAAGCCACACCACGAATCTGATAGCGAGGCACGGATCCTAAAGAGGCATCACCGGTTGATACCTGCACGCCGGCTGCACGACCAGCCAACTGCGTATCGAATGATCCTACCTGCAACTCGCCCAAATCCTTACCACCCACTTTGGAGATGGCACTGGTCACATCCTTCTTGCGCTGCGTACCATAACCGACAACCACCACCTCGTCGAGGTCTTGTGAGTCAGATTTCATGACTACGCTGACAATCGGCTTTACGGGAACCTGCACAGATTCCATACCGATGTAGGAGATAATCAACGTCTTGGCGTTACTAGGAACATCTAAGGTGAATGCTCCGTTATAGTCCGTCACTGTACCCGTCGTGGTACCTGCCACAACGACAGAGGCACCGATCACGGGAGAATCATCGTCTGCGGAAACAACCGTACCGGTCACTTTCGTAGTCTGCGCTGTCACTACAGCGACACTCGCTGCCGACATACATAGAAATAGATTCGTCAACCTTTTCATAAACACATACTTTTTATTTATTAATTGGTTATAAATTCCATCCTTCCCAGTGAGAAAGCTCTTGCCTAACGTCTCTTTGCCTTTTTATGCTGTTTAATTTACTAACGAATGCTAACAAATTGTTGAAATTATCAAACATTTTCCGTTTCTATTCCGAAATACAGCGGGTAAAATCCGAAATCAATTAACTCTTTCTCGTATCAGAACGCCGCAAATATATGCGTTTTGTAGAAAACTGCAAAATTTCTGGAAGAAAATATAGGAATTATGTCAAATAATTCCGTTTTTTGGTAAATTATTCACACCGATCACCCACTCATGACACTCTGTTAATAAAAATAGAACGTTTATGAAACGATAATAAAATGTCATAAGCAGGCTTAACAGATGTTCCACTACATACAGCTAATTGCTGCGCAAATCGTTTTATCCGCAACACGATTGCATTTCCGATTGCATTTCCAATACTACGGGGAAAAACTCATGCCTACGAAGTTTTCGCGGCATCGTGATGGAAATTTTTCCGCTTCGTGGAGCGAGCAACCTTCGCTTCACGATGAAATTTATTTTCCATCGTGATGGTTTTTTGAGCACCCTATTTTCGTTAAAATCACGTTAAATACGACCATCTCCACAAACACACATTAACTATTTAAGGGCTGATTAAAAAAAGACGATTTTGACGACACCATTCCCTTAAGGGTGAATAGCAGGAATTGGGTTCCGATAGTTTCATACTTTTTCGGCAATGGATGGCTATTCGTAAATGTAAAGCCGGGAAGTGGACCAGTGGTCCGATCAAGGCGCCAGAGAACCAGAAGAGTGAAGAGCGTGTTCGCTTACGAGAAGACGAACGCTGAGAAGTACGTGTTGGTGCCCGATCGGTCAACCACCGTAACGTTTGAGAATCTATGCAGTGTGGCCGCAAGATCGACTACGCTCAGTCTGGAAAGTAGTCCAACTTGTGACAAACGCCCTAGCTTACGCAATGAAAACCTTCATCCAAGAGGGCCATCCCGTGCAGATAGAGGGCATCGGCACATTCACGCCCTCGTTCAGCGCAAAAAGCCAGCTGGTCGAGGAAGAGGCGTTGAAGCGGATGAACTTTGTCTTCGACAATCTTCGCACGCGAACATTATATTATATAGCAAATGACAGTATGAGGCACTAATGCTTTCACACAGTGACGTCTCTACCAATCCAAAATGTGCCGCAAAGCGAGGGTCGGAATCCGACTACGCTTTGCGGCTCTTTTAAGTAGGGATATTTACCGATTCTGATACATCCGCTCGTAATAGCGCATGTAGTCGCCACCGGTGATTGCTTCTACCCAGTCTTGGTGCTCCAAATACCAACGGATGGTTTTCACGATGCCGACCTCGAAGGAGGTTTCGGGCAGCCAACCCAACTCCCGGTTGATCTTGGAGGGGTCGATCGCATAACGCTGGTCATGCCCCAGGCGATCTTTCACGAAAGTGATCAGGGAGTCATTAATCCAATCAATGGTGATCTCGCCATCGGCGGTGCGCTCCTGCTTCTTCAACACTTGGCGGTAAGCGGGTTGCTCGGTCATGAGCTGACGGATGGTGCGGATTGTCAAGCGGACGATCTCGATGTTTTGCTTCTCGTTATGACCACCCACGTTATACACCTCGCCGGCACGCCCACGATGGATCACCGCATCAATCGCCTTGCAATGATCCTCTACGTAAAGCCAATCGCGCACATTCGTGCCATCTCCATACACCGGCAATGGCTTTCCCTCTAATATATTCTTGATGATCAACGGGATCAGTTTCTCCGGGAAGTGATAGGGGCCGTAATTATTGGAGCAACGGGTGATGCTGACCGGCATCTTGTAGGTCTCATGATAGGCCTTCACGAACAGATCGGCACTGGTCTTGGAGGCGCTGTAGGGGCTGCGCGGATCCAAGGGGGTCTCTTCGGTGAAATAACCCTCCGCACCCAAGCTGCCATAGACCTCATCGGTCGAGACTTGATGGAAGCGAACGCCCTCCCGCCAAACGGGATAGCCTTTCTCATCCTTGCCGGTCACCCACGCCTTGCGCGCGGCATCCAGCAGGTTTTGGGTACCCAAGATATTGGTTTGCAGGAAGAGCTGCGGATTCTCGATGCTGCGATCGACATGGCTCTCGGCGGCGAAATTGACCACGCAATCGAAGTGATATTGCGCGAAGAGTTGATCCGCCAACGCCCGATCGCCAATGTCGCCCTTGACGAAGCAGCAACGCTGGCCATCTATATCCTCAGCGATGGTGCCCAGATTGCCCGCATAGGTCAGCAGATCCAATACAACAATCTGAATATCGGTGTATTGCTTCAGCATGTATTTGATGAAGTTGGCTCCAATAAAGCCAGCCGCACCGGTTACCAAGTATCTTTTCATCCTTTGCTTGTTTAACGTTTATAGCTAAAATTGTTTTCCGCCTCCGCTAAGGTAGGTGCTTGCGTATCTTTTACCGAGAGATTGACCGTGGAGGGATCGGTAATGCCCCATGCCACTTGAATCGTCGGGTCGTCATAACGAATGCCTCGCTCATGCGAAGGCATATAGGGATTATCTACTTTATAGGTGAAGATCGCCTCCTCGCTCAGCACATGGAAGCCATGCGCGAAGCCTTGCGGAATGAACAGCTGACGTTTGTTGGCATCGGAGAGCTCCACCGCCACATATTTCCCAAACGTAGGCGAACCCTTCCGGATATCCACCGCCACATCCAACACTCGTCCTTTGATGACACGTACCAATTTCGACTGCGCATAAGGGGCTAACTGATAATGCAATCCGCGCAACACCCCCTTAGAAGAGCAAGACTCGTTGTCTTGCACAAAACGCACGCCTCCCACGATCGAATCGAATTCCTCTTGCTTAAACGCCTCGAAGAAATAGCCTCGCTGATCGGTAAACACTTTGGGCTCAATGATCCATACGCCCGGTATAGTCGTTTCTTTATAGGTCATATTCTTATTATTTAGGATTTTGGAATGAGGAATGAGCACTGATTCAATTCCTAATTCATAATTTTAAAATAGGCTTTTTGCGATACCCATCTCCAATCCTCTCAACTCGGCCAAGCCACGCAGGCGACCGATGCAGGAATAACCCGGGTTGGTTTTCTTCTTCAAATCATCAATCATCTGATGGCCATGATCCGGACGCATCGCAATGGAGCAACCACGACGTTGCTGCAACTCCAAGAGCGCCTTCATCACGCCATACATATCCACATCGCCCTCCAAATGGTTGGCTTCATAGAAGTTGCCCTCCGCATCCCGGCAGGTACTCCGGAAATGGACAAAATCAATGCGGTCGCCAAATCGCTCCATCATGGCTGCCAACTCATTATCCGCACGCACGCCGAAAGAACCCGTGCAGAGGCAAAGGCCATTACTTGGATTGGGCACGGCCTCGATCAAACGCTGAAAATCATCGGCTGTGCTGAGGATGCGCGGCAAACCTAAAATGGAATAGGGAGGATCGTCAGGATGGATCACCAAACGGACACCTGCCTCGTCGGCCACTGGAGCGATCTCACGCAAGAAATAGATCAAGTTCGCACGCAACTGCTCCGCGTCGATGTCTTTATAACGGGCCAAGGCCTCCCGGAACTGATCGAGCGTGAAGCTCTCCTCCGATCCCGGAAGACCGGCGATTATGTTGCGTATCAATTGTTGTTTCTCAGCCTCATCCATCGTTTGGTAACGCACCCAAGCCTTCTCTTTATCCTCCGCTGAATACTCCTGCTCTGCCGCCGGTCGTTTCAAGATATAAAGATCGAACGCCATGAAAGCGGCCCGCTCAAAACGCAATGCTTTCGAGCCATCGGGCAAGGTATAAGCCAAGTCGGTACGGGTCCAATCCAACACGGGCATAAAGTTATAGGTAACGACCCGCACATCGCAAGCGCCTAAGTTGCGAAGGGTCTGTTTATAGTTCTCAATATAGGTTTGGAAGTTGCCTGTTTGCGTCTTGATATGCTCATGCACTGGCACGCTCTCAACCACGCTCCAGCGTAACCCGGCCGCCTCGATCAACGCTTTTCGCTTCTCAATCTCCTCCACGCTCCATACCTCTCCATTCGGGATATGGTGCAAAGCGTTCACGATGCCTGTCGCACCTGCCTGCCGAATGTCCCAAAGCGAAACGGGATCATTCGGGCCATACCAACGCCATGTTTGCTCACACAGATACATATAATAGAATTATAAATTTTGAATTATGAATTTTGAATGTAGGGACATACGGTTCGTGCGTCCTCACAAATTTTGAATTAAATGGAGAAGGCATCGAAACCACCATCAATGGGGATGACCGTACCGGTCACAAAGGCGGAGGCATCGCTCGCCAACCATTGCAAAGTGCCCAACAGCTCCTCAGGTTTGCCCAACCGGCGGAAAGGCGTGTGCGCCACGATCGTGTTGCAGCGATCGGAAGGAGTGCCATCCGGGTTGCTCATTAACGCCCGATTCTGATCGGTCAGGAAGAAACCGGGAGCCATCGCATTCACGCGCAAGCCCTCACCAAACTTGATTGCCAACTCACCTGCCAAATATTGGGTGAAATTGTTGATCGCCGCCTTCGCACAACCATAGCCCACCACTCGAGTCAATGGGCGCAAAGCCGATTCGGAAGAGATATTGATGATACTACCCTTGCCCTGCTGTACCATCACCTCGGCAAAGACCATCGTCGGGATCACGGTGCCGAACAGGTTCAAATCCACCACGCCCCGGAAAGCCGACACATCCAAGTCGAAGAAGGTCTTGCCGGGAGGAATCGTTGCTCCCGCCTGGTTGCCACCCGCCAAATTCACCAACACATTAATCTGCCCATAGCGAGCCATGATCTGCTCTCGACAAGCCATCAATGAGTCTCGATCCAATACATCCGCTTGCAAGAACAGGGCCTCGCCCCCAGCCGATTGGATCTCCTTCGCCAAGGCCTCGCCTTTCTGCGGATTACGACCTAAAATCACCACCTTGGCTCCCTCTTTCGCCAAATGCTTGGCCATGCAGGTGCCCAAGATGCCGTATCCTCCGGTCAAGAGGATCACGCTATCTTTTACACTAAATAAATCGTTCATTGCTATTCCTGTTTTTGACAGACACAAAAGTAAGCCTATTTCTCGAAAATGACAATCCGATTTTTAAATAAGACGAAAAAGTTAGAGGAAACAACCAAAGCACCAATTCCAAGCTGTTAATTGTGGTAAAAAATATCCGTTTAGGTCAATATTAGTCTGTTTTTTCCTACTTTTGTACAACCTAATCAACGAGTAAAACCGACTTTTTTAGGAATGCAACAGTGGTAGGGCCTGCGCAAGGCTCTTCTATTTTGACGAAAATTAAACTATAATATGTATCAGATGCTGAGATTAACAGTGACACCGTTAAGGCAGATTGCCTTATGCGCGATGGGTATGTCTTTATTAACCGCCTGTGGAAGCAGCGAGGGAGGCATGAAAATCGGCGACAATGAGTTTACGGTCATGACCGTTAGTACAACAACCAGTGATCAATCGACCTCTTATCCAGCCACGATCCGAGGCACACAAGACATTGAAGTTCGTCCACAAGTTTCCGGATTTGTGGTGAAACTGTGTGTAGATGAGGGTGCGACCGTTCGAAAAGGACAGGCTTTGTTTCAAATCGACCCGACCCAATATGCGGCGGCTGTCCGTCAAGCGAAAGCGGCAGTAGAGATGGCGAAAGCAAGTGTCAATACCTTGACATTAACAGAGCAAAACAAGAAGATACTGCATGAGAAACAGATCATCAGCGACTTCGAGTATCAATCGGCGGTCAACCAATTGCTGTCAGCCAAAGCAACCCTTGCGCAAGCCGAGGCACAGCTGATCAGTGCCAACCAGAACCTGTCGTTCTGTACGGTGACCAGTCCATCAAATGGAGTAGTAGGTACCTTCCCCTATCGTGTAGGTAGCTTGGTAAGTCCATCTATCGCTAAGCCGTTGACCACGGTCTCTGAGATTGGCGAAATGTATGTCTATTTCTCTATGACCGAGAAAGAGTTGCTGAATCTGACAAAGGCAGGCGGCACGTTGAAAGAGCAATTGGAAAAGATGCCGGACGTACAATTACGTTTGGCAGATGAGAGCCTCTACAAATACAAAGGAAAGATTGATGCCGTCAGTGGTGTGATTGACCAATCGACCGGTTCGGTCAGCATGCGCGCGATCTTCCCCAACACCGATAACATTTTGCGTAGCGGTGGATCGGGTAGCGTGGTATTCCCCTACACGATGGAGAACATCATGATCATTCCACAATCAGCCACCGTTGAGATCCAAGACAAGAAGTTCGTCTTTGTATTGCAGGCAGACAACAAGGTAAAGAATACGGAGGTGGTCATCTCCTCATTGAACGACGGCAAGAACTATATCGTGACCAACGGCTTGAAGTCGGGCGATAAGATCGTGATCGAAGGTGTGCAGAAGGTAAGAGACGGCCAGGAGATCGTGCCCCTCACGCCGGAGCAACAGAAAGCGAAATACGATCAAGCCGTGAAAGATCAAAAAGAGGGTAACCTGCAATCTGCTTTCAATTAATTCAGTGAGTATGACTTGTGTTGACTAAAACAGAAAAATATGAAATTAGATAACTTTATTAACCGTCCGGTGCTTTCCACGGTGATCTCTATTTTGATCGTCATCTTGGGTGCCATTGGTTTGGTTTCCTTGCCAATCACCCAGTATCCGGACATCGCACCCCCTACGGTCATGGTTAGTGCCACCTATCCGGGTGCGAATGCGCAGACGGTATTGAATAGTGTGATTGCCCCGTTGGAGGATCAGATCAATGGTGTGGAGAACATGATGTACATGAGTTCCGAGGCATCCAACAACGGTATGGGTAATATCTCGATTTATTTCAAGCAGGGTACCGATCCCGATATGGCGGCAGTCAATGTGCAGAATCGTGTCTCTATGGCGCAAGGTTTGCTACCTGCCGAGGTAACCAAGATCGGTGTCACGACGCAGAAACGTCAGAACTCTATGTTGATCATCTTCTCCCTCTCGGATGTGGAGGATCGTTACACTACGGAATTTATCGAGAACTACGCGAAGATCAACTTGATCCCAGAGGTACAGCGTGTATCCGGTGTGGGTGACGCGATGGTGATGGGTTCTAACTACTCCATGCGTATTTGGTTGAAGCCCGATGTAATGGCGCAATATGGCTTGGTTCCTGCTAATGTCACGGCAGCCCTTGCTGAACAGAATGTCGAGGCCGCTCCGGGTCAGTTTGGTGAGCAGGGCAACCAGACTTTCCAATATACGATTCGCTACAAAGGTCGTCTGCAAGAGGCAGAAGAGTTTGAGGAGATCGTTATCAAGGCTTTGCCTGACGGACAGGTGTTGCGCTTGAAGGATATCGCCGATGTGGAGCTGGGTCGTCAGGCCTATACGAACTTGAACAAGGTTGATGGACATAACGCAGTGACCTGTATCGTCTTCCAGATGGCAGGATCTAATGCGACACAAACCATTAGCGACATCGAGGCGTTGCTGAAAGAGCAAGAGGCGGCTTTGCCCCCGGGATTGCAGATCAATGTCTCCATGAATGCCAACGACTTCTTGTTCGCCTCAATCCATGAGGTGCTCAAGACCTTGATCGAGGCTTTTATCTTGGTGTTCATCGTGGTCTATATCTTCTTGCAGGATATGCGTTCTACCTTGATCCCGGCTATCGCCATCCCGGTGGCTTTGATCGGTACCTTCTTCTTGCTATCTATGATTGGATTTAGCTTGAACCTGTTGACCCTTTGTGCGTTGGTATTGGCTATCGCAATTGTGGTCGATGATGCGATTGTGGTCGTCGAAGGTGTCCATGCGAAGTTGGATCAAGGCTATAAGTCCGCCAAGTTAGCTTCCATCGATGCCATGAACGAATTGGGTGGTGCGATCGTCTCCATTACGTTGGTCATGATGTCCGTGTTTATTCCGGTATCTTTCATGAGCGGTACGGCGGGTGTCTTCTATCGCCAGTTCGGTTTGACGATGGCTATCTCTATCGGTCTTTCGGCCTTGAACGCCTTGACGTTGAGTCCGGCTCTTTGTGCGATCTTCTTGAAGCCGCACGATGAGGGACATGGAGAGAAAAAGAGCACGTTTGTCAGTCGTTTCCATACCTCTTTCAATGCCGCTTACGATTCGTTGTTGACGAAATACAAGAAGCAGGTGCTTTTCTTCATCCAGAAGAAATGGCTCTCTTTCGGTATTGTCACCGGCTCTATTGTATTGATGATGTTCTTGATGCAAACCACACCGACGGGTATGGTACCGAGCGAGGATACGGGTACGATCATGGGTGCGATCACGATGCCACCAGGAGCTTCACAGGAAAGCACGATTGAGGCGATGAATAAGGTGGATAGCTTGATCGCAGCCGATCCGGCGGTAGAGTCACGCACATCCATCATTGGTTATAGCTTCATCGGTGGTCGCGGTGCCTCTTATGGCTCTTTCATCATCAAGCTGAAGAACTGGGAGGAGCGATCCATGACTCAGAGTGCCGACATCGTATATAGTACCCTGTTCATGCGTGCGCAGAAGGTCGTGAAAGAGGGTCAGGTACTTTTCTTCACGCCGCCTATGATCCCCGGTTATTCCACCTCTAACGATATTGAGTTGAACATGCAGGATAAGACCGGTGGTGACTTGAATCACTTCTTCGATGTGGTCAACGACTACTTAGCGGCGTTGCAAGCACGTCCGGAGATCAAGTCTGCGCAATCTACCTTCAACCCGAACTTCCCGCAGTATGAGTTTGACATCGATGCGGCTGCTTGTAAGCGTGCAGGCATCAGCCCGAGCGATATTCTCTCCACGCTGCAAGGTTATTATGGTGGTCTTTATGCCTCCAACTTCAACCGCTTCGGTAAGATGTATCGTGTGATGGTGCAGGCTGAGCCTGATCTGCGTGCGAACATGGAGTCGTTGAAGAACATCAAGGTGAAGAGTGGCAGCGAGATGGCTCCTATCACTCAATTCATCTCCATGAAAAAGGTGTATGGCCCGGACATCATCAACCGTTTCAACATGTTTACCTCCATGAAGGTGATGGTGGCGCAAGCCGATGGGTACACCAGTGGTCAGGCGTTGCAGGCGATCGCCGAGGTAGCCAAGGAGAATCTGCCCGCCGGATTTACCTATGAGTTAGGAGGTATGGCCCGTGAGGAGGCCAGCACCAGTGGCAGCACCACGGCATTGATCTTCTTGCTCTGCTTCTTGTTCGTCTATCTGTTGCTAAGTGCGCAGTATGAGAGTTACATCCTGCCGATGGCGGTATTGCTCTCCGTGCCCTTCGGTTTGTTGGGTAGCTTCATCTTCGTGCGTATCTTCGGTGCGATCGGTAACATCTCTGCCTTGAAGATGATCCTGGGCACGATGTCGAACAACATCTATATGCAGATCGCTTTAATCATGTTGATCGGTTTGTTGGCCAAGAACGCCATCTTGATCGTAGAGTTCGCTTTGGATCGCCGACGCATGGGTATGAGCATCACCTGGGCCGCAGTCTTAGGCGCAGCCGCTCGTTTGCGTCCGATCTTAATGACCTCTTTGGCTATGGTTGTTGGTTTGCTCCCGATGATGTTCGCCTTCGGTGTAGGCGCACATGGTAACCGTACCTTGGGTACAGCTGCGATCGGAGGTATGTTTATCGGTATGATCTGCCAGATCTTTATCGTGCCTGCCTTGTTCGTTGCCTTCCAGTATCTGCAAGAGAAAGTCAAGCCGATTGAGTGGAAGGATTTGGACAATAGCGATATGACCTCTGAAATTGAACAATACGCTAAAATCAAAGAATAAAATTAGCATGAAGAGACAATATATATATATGGTATGCGCAACCGCTTTATTAAGTGGTTGCCATATTTACAAGGCATACGATCGGCCAGAGTCTATTGAGACGAACGGCATCTATCGGGATCCGATTGCCGAAGCTGCTCCTTTGGCTACGACAGACACGACCAACATCGCCAATCTGCCATGGCAGGAGGTGTTCCAAGATCCCCAACTGCAGGCCTTGATTGAGGAGGGATTGGCAAACAACGTAGATATGCAAGCGGCTATCCTGCGTGTGGAGGAGTCGAAGGCGCTGCTGACCTCTGCTCGTTTGGCCTACCTGCCCTCTATCAACATCGCAGGGCAAGGCGAGTTGTATAGCTACGATGGCGCCGACCCAACAAAGACTTATCGGGCTTCGGGCTCAGCCAGCTGGGAGATCGACCTGTTTGGTAAGTTGCTGAACGCCTCTCGCGGGCAACGTGCAGCCTATCTGAAGAGTCAATATAGCTGTCAAGCCGTTCGTTCACAACTCATTTGTGGCATTGCCAACACCTACTACTCCCTGTTGATGTTGGATCGCCAAGTAGATATTACAGCACAAACGGTTGGTATCTATAAGGAGAATGTCCGTGTGATGGAAGCAATGAAAGAGGCAGGTATGACCACAGAGGCTGCGGTTGTACAAATGCGGGCTGCCTTGCATCAGGTGGAGGCCTCTCACATCGAGCTGAATCGCTCTGTACGTGAGGTTGAGAATGCGCTTTCTATCTTATTGGCTAAGGCTCCCCAGCAAATCAAACGAGGCACGCTTGATCAACAGGAGTTACCGAAGGATTTGTTGGCAGGTGTGCCTTTGCAGCTGTTAGAGAACCGTCCCGACGTGAAGGTGGCGGAGATGAACTTGGCCAGCGCTTACTATCAGACCAACCAAGCCCGTGCGGCCTTCTATCCGAGCGTGACCATCACGGCTAACGCAGGTTGGCTGAATGGTTCAGCCGGGAATAAGTTGCCTAACCCGGGACAGTTCATGTGGGATGCGATCGGACAGTTAGCACAACCCATCTTCAACCGTGGTAAACTGATTGCCAACTTGAAGGTAACCAAGGCAGAGGAGCAGATCGCCAAGATGAACTATCAGCAGGCCATCCTCAAGGCAGGCAAAGAGGTGAGCGATGCGCTCTATCTCTATGATGCTACGGAGCGTAAGCTGATTGAGGATCAAGGCCGTGTCGATCAATTGACCAAGGCGGTTTCTTACACGAAAGATTTGTTCCAGAGTGGTGGTGCTTCCTATTTGGAGATCCTGACGGCTCAACAGAATCTGTTGAGCGCACAGCTATCAGAAGTGTCAGACAATGTACAGCGCATCCAAGCCGTTATCGACCTGTATAGTGCCTTGGGTGGCGGAAGAAAATAATAACCTTAAATGAAGAATCATGATTAGTCCATTAGCTTACGTAGATAAAGAAGCGAAAATTGGGACGGGTGTCACCATCCATCCTTTCGCTTACATTGATAAGAATGTCGAGATTGGCGATGATTGCGAGATCATGCCTTACGCCAGCCTCATGAGTGGTACACGTTTAGGTTGCCGCAACAAGATTTATAATGGTGCGGTGATTGCCGCAGAGCCGCAAGACTTCGCCTACAAAGGAGGTGGCACTTTAGCGATTATCGGTGATGACAATGTCATCCGAGAGAACGTGGTGATCAATCGCTCCTCGAAAGCGGAGGGGGCGACCCGCATTGGCAACGGCAATTTCATTCATGAGGGGGTACATATCTCCCACGATACACAGATTGGCAACCACAGTGTCTTTGGCTACGGCTGCAAGATCTCCGGTAATTGCCAGATGGAGGATTATGTGATCTTTGGTGGTAATGTATTGGTGAGCCAAGGTTGCCGGGTAGGTACCTGGTCGATGATACAAACTGGCTGTCGATTCCGCAAAGACATCCCGCCCTACATCGTAGGAGCCAAGGAGCCAACCACCTATTATGGTGTGAACGCCATGGTCATGCAGCATGAAGGCTTCGACGAGAAGGTGATCAAGCACCTCAGTCATGCCTACCGCATTATTTATCAAAGCAATTGCAGCTTGACAGACGCATTGCTTATGGTGCATGATCAGGTACCCATGAGCGATGAGATACAACACCTCATCGATTTCATCAGTGCCTCCAAGTTAGGTATCATTCGATAGCGAACGTAATATCTCCAACAGGAAAAGAGCGTGTACTTTCGGGCACACGCTCTTTTTTGCCTTTCTACAAATTCATATTACCTAAGGTTGGTTACCTTTGTGCCCATGATAACAACTAAAGTCATACAACCCACCCCCCTGTTGCGCCCCTACGTGCATCACTATTGGATCATTCAGGCCAACCAAGAAAGCATGTTTCCCATCATCATGCCCACCGGCTGTTTCAAGTGGATCATCCACCGCAAGCGACCGTTCTGGGTGCAGGAGGAGACCAACTTCAGCGCCAAAGCTTCTGTTAGCGGTCCCTACGAGAAGGCCATTCACCTCTCCACGGAAGAGGAGCTGGAGATGATCATGGTCATCTTTTATCCCTATGCGTTCCATCTGCTCACGGAGATTCCTGGCCGACTCTTCACTAACAACAACGTGGATTTCGAGGGCTTAGATAGCCGAGGCTTCAAAACACTGAAAAGTCAAGTGTTGGAGTCGGAAAGCAGCGATGCGGCCATTGCGCGCCTTGAATCTTTCCTGTTGCGGCAATTGGCGCAGGCCAAAATGTCGCCCTATCAACAGCCCTTAGCCAAGGTGTTCCAATCCATCGGTCAGCAGCCGATCCTCCGGATAGAGGCCTTAGCCGACATGGCTTGCCTCAGCGAGCGACAATTTCGCCGGGTCTTTATCGAACACGTCGGTCTCTCACCCAAGCAACTCTTGCGGATTCAGCGCTTTCATCAAGTAGCCAATCGGTTGATCAGCATGCCAGTCTCCTCCTTCGACAGTTTGATCAACCATTTTGGCTTCACCGATCATAGCCATTTCTATCGGGAGTTTCAGCAGTTCTCTGGCATGTCGCCCACGGACTTCCTGCACTACCTGCAGGCGATTCAAACCCCGGAACTTTTCTCCGCCTACCGCTCCTATCACGATCCAAGAGCCGTACAGGAAGTGTGATGATCACTATTAAATCTTCGTTCGAAAGTACTGAACGCACATTCCAAAGTTCCGAACGGCCGTTCCATTCTTTTGAATGTCTGTTCAAAAGTTTGGAACGAAAAAATCATCGGTATTCAAGCTCTTTTTCTTAGAGATGTAAGCGGAAATAGATCCCATGGTTTCTGCAAAAACATGGGCATTCTCCTCTGTCCTGTTTGTAGAAGAACGTAGAGACGTAGCGTGGTCTCTACAGGAGTGCGTATTTCAGCACAAACAACACCGATAGGATAACAATCCCGATACTCAAAGTGCGATGATGCCCGCTGAGGAGATGGATCAGTACCCATGTGATCATGCCCAGCAAAATGCCATCCGAAATGCTATAAGCCAACGGCATGAAAATGATGCACACGAAGCAGGGAACAGCACTGACATAATCTTGGAAATTGATCCGACGAATATCAGCCATCATCATCACACCCACCAACACCAATGCCGCAGCTGTGGCCTCGGAGGGAATGGAAAGGAATAACGGAGAGAGGAACAATGCCAACGCAAAACAGACAGCCGTAGTAAACGCTGTCAAGCCCGATCGGCCACCCGCATTCACGCCCGATGCACTCTCAACATAGGTTGAGATCGTGGAGGTACCCAAAAGAGCACCGATAGTCGTACCGATAGAATCAGCCATGAAAGCCTGCTTCAATCGTGGCATGTTCCCCTGTTCATCCACCAATCCTGCTCGGCTACCCACTCCAAGCATCGTACCAATCGTGTCGAACATGTCAATAAACAGGAAGGTAAAGACACAAACCACCATATCTAAACTCCATACGCCACTCCAATCAAATTGACAAGTGATGGGCGCAATACTGGGAGGCGTGCTCACCACACCTTGGAACTGCGTAACCCCCAATGGGATACCGATCACAGTGGTAGCCAATATGCCCAGCAGAAGCGCACCTGTCACCTGGCGAACCAGCAACACGGCGCTCAGCAAAATACCAAAACAAGCCAAGAGCACAGCTGGATCATGCAAATTCCCCAATGCGACGTAGGTCGCTTGACTACTGGTGATAATTCCAGCGTTCTTTAGCCCGATAAACGCTATAAAAAGTCCGATACCCGGCGAAATAGCTCGGCGAAGCATAGGAGGAATCGCATCGACAATCTTCTCCCGCAATCCGGTTAAAGTCATCAAGATAAAAAGAAGTCCTTCGATAAAGACAGCAGTCAAAGCAAACTGCCAAGAATAGCCCATCGCCATGACGACCGTATAAGCGAAAAAGGCATTGAGACCCATTGCAGGAGCCAAGGCAAAAGGCAGTTTCGCATAGAAAGCCATTACCAAAGTCGCAATCAATGAAGCTAATGCCGTAGTTGTAAATACGGCTTGACTATCCATACCGGTTCCTCCAAGAATAGTTGGGTTAACGGCTAAGATATAAGCCATCGTAAGGAAAGTGGTCAAGCCACCCAAAATCTCTTTCTTCACCGTCATGGTTTTAGGATCAAAACCAAAGGCCGACGTGAGCCAGTTGTCTTTTTTCATGGATCTTTATACAATAATTAATAAATAGCTTCGACAAAAGTAGTTTTATTTTTTAGATACCCTACTGCCCACTGCCACAAATGTCCGAATTATACCAATCCATTCCTCTCATTTTACTTACTTTTGCAAAAACGTTACTTCTAAAAAAGGACATGATATGAGACACGAGATCATCACGCTGCAAGGTGCGCAGCTTATCGGCATAGCCAAACCGATTCCGTTCAACCAAGGAGCCACGGAATGCCCGAAGTTCTGGGGTGAATATTTCGAGACTTTGATCAAGCCGGTCGTGATAGAGGGAAAGGCTCCGAATGCCCAACAGCAAGCGGCGATTGACAACCATATCGGTGAGTATGCCCTCTGCACCTGCGAGTTGCCGAACCACAATTGTTCGACCTGTGCGGAGGAAAACTTCACGGCCTGCAATGCAAAGACTTTCACCTACGTCATTGCAGGAACCTACCAAGGGGGCGAGGTGCCCGAAGGATTGCATCTCTATCCGATACACAACGGTGCTTGGCTGAAAGTTCACTTCAAAGGAGGTATGGCGGCTTTCCAGCAACAATTCCACCAGGTTTATCACGAATGGTTGCCGCAGCACCCGGAATTCAAGGTGGCCAGCAACGCCTCTTCGATGGAGTGGTATGGCGGGACGGACATCCAATCACCTGATTTCCAATGTGGCGTAATGATTCCCTTAGCTGGGCAACCCAAGAAATTGGTTCCGGCTACCGCCGAGGATTTTTCCGCAGTCGAGGCCTTCTATGCGCATGTAGTAAACGACACTACCCACATGCCGACCTATGGTCGTTGGAAGCAGGGACTCTACCCCACCGAGGAGGATTACAACAAGTATATCCAAGGGAACAGCTTCTATCTCTACAAAGAGGGAGAAACAATAGTGGGCGCCATGGCTGTGACAATGTTCCAAGGCGAGGATTACCATGCCATTGCTTGGAGCCAAGAACTGCCCGACGACGAGGTAGCGGTGATCCATATCCTGGCAGTCAATCCTGACTACCAAGGTCGAGGCATCGGTGCCCAATTGGTACGTGAAGCCATCGCCCTGGCTAAAGCCAACGGGATGAAAGCGATCCGGCTCGATGCGCTCGCCACGAATCTCCCCGCCCATAAACTCTATGAGCGATTAGGCTTTGTCTATCGAGGCAAACAGCATCTCTATGCGGCCAACACCGGATGGACGGATTTCTTCTATTTCGAGTACATATAATAGACTGATGCGCTTTGTCCCCATGAAAAGGATGAGCCCCAAAACGATTACCGAAAGGATCTTTCGGGTTCATCCTTTCTTATATAGACAAACCTTATGTCAATTTGGAACAATTTACGTACAAGAGAAATAACATCTTTGCAAGATTAATTAATTTTGCGAAATCACTAATAAATCAACGAACGAATGGTTACACAATCCATGAACCGGCTATACTTGCAACAACGGGCCTTCATCAAGAAGATAAGGCAAGCACTGATAGCCGCATCATTCTTTATTCCTCTTTCGACTCACGCACAAGACACGCTGCGTATCGATTTGGCACAAGCCTTGGAGATCGCCCTGACGGAAAACCCTACGATCAAGGTGGCCAATCAAGAAATTGAGAAGAAACGTTACGCACATAAAGGGACGCTGGCTTCCCTCTTTCCACAAATCAGTTACAGCGCGGATTACAGCCGTACGCTGAAAAAGCAGGTGATGTACATGGACTTCGACATGGGAGACATGGGTGGCATGGGTGGCGAGATGCCGGAAGGTATGGACGCTTCGAGCATGGATGAAGGCTTCGAGGTAGGCCGTAGCAACAACTGGAGCACAGGAATCACGGCCTCCATGCCGTTGATCAACACCTCCTTGTGGAGAAGCCTGCGTATCTCAGCCACTGATGTGGAGTTGGCGGTCGAGCAAGCTCGTTCCTCCAAGCTATCCATGATCAACCAAGTGAAGAAGGGCTTCTATGCGGTGCTGTTGGCGCACGATTCTTACCTGGTTTTCAAGCAGAGCTACGACAACGCTATGGAGAACTACCTCGACATCAAACGGAAGTATGGGCAGGGTACCGTGGCGGAATATGACCTGATACGGGCAGACGTCACCGTCAAGAATACGGAGCCGAATCTTTTGCAAGCGGAGAATGCCTTAGTGCTGGCGAAGTGGCAGCTCAAAGCCCTGCTGGGTATGGACTTGGAGATGCCGATCGACTGCGAAGGGGCATTGGGCGACTATCGAGGTTTACTGTTTGCGGATTACATGGCGACAGACACCACTTTGGCGGCGAACAGCGACCTGCGTCAACTCGACCTGCAGCAGCAACAGTTGCGTCACACCTTGACCATGCAGAAATTGGACTTCTTGCCTACCCTCTCCTTGAGCGGGCTGTATCAGTGGAGCGCCATGAACAACGACTTCAAGTTCAAGAACTACCGCTGGAATCCCTATTCAATGATCGGGCTCTCGCTCTCTATCCCCATCTTTACGGGTGGAAGCCGCTACATGAAGATAAAGCAGACTGAGATCTCGTTGAAGCAATTGGATTGGCAGCGTGACGACACCCAGCGCAACCTGCGGTTGGCGGTGAAGCAGCAATTGGACAACATGAGCACCTGCGTCAAACGCTTCGATGCTGCCAGCAAAGGCATTGACCAAGCGGAACGAGGTTATCGTATCGCCCAGAAACGCTACGACACCGGTGCCGGTACCTGGTTGGAGATGAACGATGCGGAGTTGGCCTTGACGCAAGCCCGCCTCAATTTCAACCAAGCAATCTATGATTACATGGTGGCCAAGACAGACTTGGAGAAGACATTAGGCAACGAGGAATGAGCATTTAGAAAAATCAGGAATTAGAAATCAATTCAAATCATGCATACACTACAGTACATTAAATTGACAACGATCACCTCACTCGTCGGACTTTGCGCCTGCACGGGAGGTGAGACAAAGACCACTACTACCACAGAGAAAGTGAAGGTCAAGATAGAGACCGTCCATGCGCAAACGGTCGATCAGATAAGTGAGTTTACCGCTACCGTAGAGGCGAATGTCAAAAACAACATCGCCCCGCAAAGCCCCTTCCGCATCCGCAAGATCTATGCGGAGATCGGCGATCATGTGAAGGCCGGACAGACCTTGGCCGAAATGGATGCCACCAACTTAAAGCAGGCAAAGATCCAGCTCGACAACCAAGAGGCAGAGTTTATGCGTATCGACGAATTATACAAGGTAGGTGGAGCCTCCAAGTCGGCTTGGGATGCCCAAAAGACCAGCGTAGAGGTAGCTCGTGAATCGTATGCCAACTTGGTGGAGAACACCCGCTTGATTAGCCCGATCAGTGGTATCGTCACCGCTCGTAACTACGATAGCGGCGATATGTACAGCGGTGGCACGCCCATCTACACCGTGGAGCAAATCCGTCCGGTCAAGTTATTGATCAATGTGTCGGAGAGTCTCTTCACACAGGTCAAGAAAGGCAACGAGGTGGATGTCCGTTTGGATGTCTATGGCGATGAGGTGTTCAAGGGAAAGGTTCACCTGGTCTATCCCACCATTGATGCCACCACACGCACCTTCCCGGTAGAGGTTCGCCTCCTTAATAACGACGAGCGGGTACGTCCGGGTATGTTCGCCCGTGTCACCTTTAACCTCGGCGCACAACAGCATGTGGTTGTTCCCGATAGAGCCATCGTGAAGCAGGCCGGATCGGGTGATCGCTATGTCTATGTCTATAAGAACGGCCAAGTCTCCTACCAGAAGGTAGAGTTAGGACGTCTTATCGGCAACACTTACGAGGTGATTTCCGGTGTATCAGATGGGAATGAGGTGGTTATCACCGGGCAAAGCCGTCTGAATAATGGTATGGAAGTGGAAATTGATAAATAAAACGGTTTATGAGTTTATATGCAACAGCGGTCCGGAAACCGGTTACCACGGCTCTCGTGTTCGTGGCGATCGTGATCTTTGGCCTTTTTTCATTAAGTAAGCTATCCATCGACCTGTTTCCAGAGATCGAGACCAACACCATCATGGTGATGACCTCCTACCCGGGTGCCAGTGCGGCGGATATCGAGATGAACGTCTCCAAACCGTTGGAGAATGTGCTGAACAGTGTCAGCGATCTAAAGCACATCACTTCGCAATCCCGAGAGAACATCTCCATCGTCACCTTGGAGTTTGACTACGGCATTGATATTGACGTGGCGACCAACGACGTGCGTGATAAATTGGATATGGTGGAGACCTCTCTCCCCGACGACGTGCAGAACCCGATCATC
The DNA here is from genome assembly GCA_022775005.1 of Parabacteroides sp. Taxonomy (GTDB): domain Bacteria; phylum Bacteroidota; class Bacteroidia; order Bacteroidales; family Tannerellaceae; genus Parabacteroides. Next base: position 18,439 of record JALFJR010000002.1, on the reverse strand, counting down.
TTCAAGTTCGGTACGGACGATATTCCCATCTTGATCCTTTCGGTGACAGCCAACGAGAGCACAAATGCCCTCTATAAGATTCTGGATGATAAGGTGTCTAACCCTCTGGCACGTATCAGTGGCGTAGGTGCTGTCTCTATCTCTGGTACACCTATCCGAGAGTTGCAGGTCTATTGCGATCCCTATAAGTTGGAGGCTTACGGACAGACCATTGAGAGCATCTCAACTTTGATCGCCCAAGAAAACCGCAACACACCGGGTGGTAGTGTTGATTTCGGTTCGAACACCTATTCACTGCGTGTACAAGGAGAGTTCTCCGATGCCAAGCAGATGCTTGACCTGGTGATCGGTAGCCAGAATGGGAAGAACGTCTATCTGCGGGATGTGGCCCGTGTAGAAGATAGCGTCGAGGAGCGGGCGCAAGAGACCTACAACAATGGAGAGAAGGGTGGTATGATTGTGATCCAGAAGCAGTCCGGTGCCAACTCGGTCAACATCGCCAAGAAGGTGTATGAGCAACTTCCTGCTATTCAGGCCAGTCTTCCTTCCGATGTGAAGCTGGATGTGATCATGGATACCTCCACCAACATCCTCAACACCATCGACAGCTTGCAAGAGACCATCATGATCACCTTCTTCGTGGTTATCTTGGTGGTGTTTGTCTTCTTAGGGCGCTGGCGGGCGACTTTCATCATCTGTTTGACCATTCCAATCTCCTTGATTGCTTCTTTCGCCTACCTGTTGGCCTCGGGTAATACCCTGAACATCATCTCACTGAGTTCACTTTCTATCGCCATCGGTATGGTGGTGGATGATGCTATCGTAGTGTTGGAGAATGTCACGACCCATATCGAACGAGGCAGTATGCCTAAGCAAGCGGCTGTTCATGCTACCAATGAGGTGGCCATCTCCGTAGTCGCCTCCACCTTGACCATGTTGGCTGTGTTCCTGCCCTTGACAATGGTGAGTGGTATGGCGGGTATCTTGTTCAAGCAGTTGGGTTGGATTGTCAGCATCATCATGATTGTCTCCACGGTGGGTGCGTTGAGTTTAACACCGATGCTCTGTTCGCAATTGCTGCGTCTTCGTCCGGAGAAGGGAAAGCTCTATAAGTTGATCTTCACCCCGATTGAGCACGCTTTGGATCAACTGGATCATGTCTATGCCCGTTTCTTGAACTGGGCGGTTCGTCACCGCAAGACGGTCATCGTCTCCGCATTCATGGTGTTTGCAGCTAGCATGTGCCTGATCCCGGTCATCAAGACGGAGTTCTTCCCGACACAGGATAATGCCCGCATCGGTATCACGATCGAGTTGCCGATCGGTACACGTCAGGAGATTTCCCGTGAGTTGGCCCTGCGCATCGACCAGAATTTCCGAGAGAAATACCCGGAGATCAAGATCAGTAACTTCACCGAAGGAACTGCCGATACCGACAACACCTTTGCCCAGTTGAGCGACAACGGCTCACACATCATCGAGTTTAACATCAGCTTGGTCAGCGTGGGCGATCGTGAGCGTGGCTTGACTGAGATTTGTGAGTTGATGCGTCAAGACTTGGCTGAATACAGCGAAATCAAGAAGTACTCCGTATTGGCAGGTGGCCAGGAGGGCTCTATGGGTGGTGATACCTCCGTCGATATTGAGATCTTCGGTTTCGACTTTGCGCAAACAGACCAAGTGGCTGCTGAGGTAGCGCAACGTATGCGCAACGTGAAGGGCTGTTCGCAAGCCAATATCAGCCGAAACGACTACATCCCGGAGTATCAGATCGACTTCGATCGGGAAAAATTAGCGATGCACGGCTTGAACATGACGACAGTTTCGCTATATTTGCGCAACCGAATCAACGGTTCTACCGCCTCTAAGTATCGAGAGGATGGCGAGGAGTATGACATCAAGGTACGTTACGCACCTGAGTTCCGTCAGACCATTGAAGACATTGAGAACATTTTGATCTTCAACAACCAAGGGCAAAGCGTCCGCCTGCGTGACATCGGTAAGGTAGTAGAGCGTATGACGCCGCCGACGATCGAGCGTAAAGACCGTGAACGTATCATCACCGTGACGGCCATAGCCGCGCCGGATGCTGCGTTGAGTGACTTGGTAGAGGGTGCTCGACGAGAATTAGCACAGATGGAGATTCCTTCGGAGGTAAGCTGGCAGTTAGCCGGATCGTTTGAGGATATGCAAGATACCTTCTTCGACTTAGGAGTGTTGATGGTGTTGATCATCATCTTGGTGTTCATTGTGATGGCCGCTCAGTTTGAGTCATTGGTCGATCCCTTCGTGATCATGTTCTCCATCCCCTTCGCTTTCACAGGTATTGCGATCGGCTTAGCAGTAACTGGCACTCCGTTAGGCGTTATGGCCTTGATTGGTTTGATCATGTTGATGGGTATCGTGGTGAAGAATGGTATCGTGTTGATCGACTACACCATCCTTTGTCGGGAGCGAGGCATGGGTATCTTGACAGCGGTAGTCACCGCCGGTAAGTCTCGTCTACGTCCTGTGTTGATGACCACCTTGACTACAGTCTTGGGTATGATCCCGATGGCCATCGGTACCGGTGAGGGATCTGAGATGTGGAAGTCCATGGGTATGACCGTAGCCTGGGGTTTGGCAGTCTCCACATTGATTACCTTGGTGATTGTGCCGACTGTCTATTCGGTATTTGCCGCTAACGGCGTGAAACGTAAACGGCGTAAATTGCATAAATTGAATAAGAACAAGTAAGCTATGAAAGCAATCTTCATATCATTCAATCAGGCTTATTACGAGTCGATTGTGAATTTGATGGACCGCAACAACCTGCGTGGTTACACCTATTGGAACGAGGTGCAAGGCCGAGGCAGCCATACGGGAGAACCGCACTACGGCAACCATGCTTGGCCGACATTGAACGCTGCCATCTTGATGATGGTACCTGACGAGAAGGTGGAACACTTTCTCTCGCTGCTGCATCAATTGGATCAAGCGACGGAGGCACAAGGGTTGCGTGCGTTTGTCTGGAACATCGAACAAACCATATAATAGATTAAGGTAAGGAAATAGTTTTATCATGAGTAACTCAATTTTATTTACCCCAGGAAAGATCGGTCCGCTCACACTGCGAAACCGTACGATCCGAGCTGCGGCCTACGAAGGTATGTGCCCAGGTAATGCCCCTTCGGAGCAATTGTTCAACTATCATACAGCGGTAGCTGCTGGCGGTATCGGCATGACCAACATCGCCTACGCAGCCGTGACGCAAAGCGGCCTCTCCTTTGAGCGCCAATTATGGATGCGCAAGGAGATTATCCCCGACTTACGCAAACTGACCGATGCCATTCACAAAGAGGGAGCAGCCGCTTCTATCCAGTTAGGTCATTGTGGCAACATGTCACACAAAAGGATCTGTGGCTGCACACCGGTCGGTGCCTCCAGTGGATTCAACCTCTATTCACCGACCATCGTGCGTGGGTTGAACCCCTCAGAGCTTCCAGCCATGGCCAGAGCCTATGGAGAGGCGGTAAACTTAGCACGTGAAGCGGGTATGGATGCCGTAGAGATTCATGCCGGACACGGCTACTTGATCAGCCAGTTCCTCTCTCCCTACACCAACCACCGTTCAGACGAGTATGGAGGTAGCCTCGCCAACCGTATGAAATTCATGAAGATGTGTATGGCGGAGGTAATGAAGGCTGCCGGCAGCGACATGGCTGTTACGGTAAAGATGAACATGCGTGACGGCTTCAAGGGTGGCATGGAGATTGACGAGTGCTTAGAGGTGGCACGCACCCTGCAAGATGAGTGTGGCGTACATGCGTTGGTATTGAGCGGTGGTTTCGTGAGCCGTGCGCCAATGTATGTGATGCGTGGCACAATGCCGATCCGCACCTTAACCCACTACATGCCTTGGGGTTATTTGCCTATCGGTGTACGTATGGTGGGGAAATACATGATTCCTTCCGTTCCTTTCAAAGAGGCCTATTTCTTAGAGGACGCCTTGAAGTTCCGGAAGGCGTTACACATGCCGTTGATCTACGTGGGTGGCTTGATCGCACGGGATAAGATCGAGGAGGTCTTGAACGACGGTTTCCAATTCGTCGCCATGGCACGTGCCTTGGTGAATGATCCCGGTTTCGTCAACCGGATGAAGAGCGACGAACATGCCCGGGTGGATTGTGGCCATAGCAACTATTGCGTAGCGCGCATCTATACCCGAGACATGGTCTGCCATAAGACCGTGGAGGGCTTGCCCGCTTGCTTAGCGAACGAAATCAAACGACTGGAATATAAATAAGGAAAGGAAAACATGGAGAATTTGTGGGCGTTAGTAACCGGTGCCAGCTCTGGCATCGGTTTTGCCTATGCCAAGGAGTTGGCAAGCAGAGGTTATCCCGTGGTGATGGTCAGCAACGAGAAGCAGGCCATCCAAGAGAAAGGGGAATGGATCCGACAAACTTATGGAGTGGATGTGCTCGCGCTTTACCAAGACTTGGCTATGCCCGGAGCAGCCAAGGCCCTTTTTGAGACTTGCCAGGCGGAAGGCATCATCGTGGATATATTAGTGAACAACGCCGGTATGTTCTTCCTCAATGAGATCGTGGATGAGAAAGAGATCAAGGTGGAGAAGATGCTCTACCTTCACATGACCACACCTACCCAACTGTGCTACTATTTCGGCCAGGAGATGAAGCGGCGAGAGCATGGGCATATCCTCATCATGTCGTCACTCTCCTGCTGGTTCCCCTTCCCCGGCATCTCGCTCTACGCCTCCACCAAGCGTTACCTGAAAAGCATGGCGCAAGGGTTGCGTACGGAGATGAAGGCATACGGAGTAAACGTTACTGTGGTTTGTCCCGGTGCGGTAGCGACCAACCTCTATAATTTAAAGGACAACTTGAAGGAGTTGGCCATCAACCTGGGCGTGATGATGCGCCCGGAGCAGTTGGCCCGTCGAGGCATCAACGCTATGTTCAAGAAGCGTTACAGCATCCTGCCCGGTGTGCTCAACAAGATCTTCACCCCCATTGTCATGTCTTTACCGCAATGCGTAGTCATCTTCCTCATGCGTCATACCGGTATTTTGCCGTATCATCCCACGCATGATGAAAAAATCCCCACTCCTCATTCCTAATTCTTAAATAATCACTATCTTTGCACCCGCTTTTTAGCCCGTACCGTGTGATGGGAAATTAGAGAGCACAACAACAAACTAATTTTGAGTAACACAAACAAATAAAAAAATGAAGACATTCAAATTGGAAGGCAAAAGCAGAGAGATCATCGCACGCTCTGCTGATCAGAAGAGAGCTTTGAAGGCTATGCGTAAGAACGATGAGATCCCCGCTGTGCTTTATGGTGGCGAGAAAGTAGTTCACTTTGCAGTAACAAACGACGCTGTTCGTAAGTTGGTTTACACCCCGGAGATCTTTGCAGTCGAGTTGACAATCGACGGCGAGACTACCATGGCAATCTTGAAGGAGATCCAGTTCCACCCGGTAAGCGACAAGATCCTGCACATGGACTTCTTGGCAGTCAGCAAAGAGAAGGCCGTTGAGATGGAGGTTCCCGTTGCTTTGGAGGGTCACGCAGAAGGTGTGAAAGCCGGTGGTAAGTTGACGCTGCAGATGAGAAAGCTGAGAGTAAAGGCTATCTACGATCAGATCCCCGAAAAGTTGGTGATCAATGTGGACAACTTGGGCTTAGGCAAGACCATGCAGGTTGGTGCATTGCACTTTGAGGGCTTAGAGATCATGAACGCAAAGAACGCTGTCGTTTGCGCCGTTCAGTTGACTCGTGCCGCTCGTGGTGCTCAGGCAAAGGCTTAATCCTTGAGAAAGCAACACAGTACACAAAGATCGGGGGAGGATATTCTTGGAATGTTCTCCCCCGTTTGTATAACCAAGATAACCGAACAAGATGAAATATTTGATTACCGGATTAGGCAACATCGGAGCTGAGTATTTAGGCACACGCCATAACATCGGCTTTCGAGTTGTCAACCAGTTAGTAGAAAACGTAAACGGCGAGTTCACGGATGAACGTTATGGGGCTATCGCCCGCATCCGGGTAAAGAGTGCAGAGTTGATTGTCTTGAAACCCAATACCTTCATGAACCTCAGTGGAAACGCCGTACGATATTGGCTGCAGAAAGAGAACATCCCTGTGGAGAACCTGTTGGTCGTGGTCGACGACTTAGCCTTGCCTTTCGGACACCTACGTTTGAAACCCCAAGGAAGCGATGCCGGACACAACGGTCTGAAGAATATAGCGCAACTACTGGGCACACAAAGCTATGCCCGTCTACGCTTCGGCATTGGTAATGATTTCCCCCGTGGTGGACAAATTGACTATGTCTTAGGCAAGTTTCCGCCCGAGCAACTGCAACAGATGCCAGAAGTGTTAGACAAGGCGGTAGAGATCATCAAGAGCTTCTGCTTAGCCGGTATCCAAATCACAATGAACCAATATAATTAAGGAATATGGAAGTTCGCATAGACAAATGGATGTGGGCGACCCGCATCTTCAAGACGCGTACCATTGCAGCGGATGCCTGCAAGAAAGGACGTGTGATGGTGGGTGGTGTAACGGTCAAGCCTTCTCGCGCCATCAAGGTAGGTGAGGTAATCCAAGTGCGCAAGCCGCCCATCACCTTCTCGTTTAAAGTGTTGGCCTTGGCACAAAACCGTATGGGCGCCAAGCTCGTACCAGAATACATGGAGAATGTGACCACCCCTGATCAATACGAAATCTTAGAGATGAGCCGCATCTCTGGCTTCGTCAATAGAGCCAAAGGTTTAGGTCGCCCCACCAAGAAGGATAGACGAGAATTGGAACAGTTCACAGAACCCTCTTTTGACCCCACTGCACTTGATTTTGACTTTGACGAAGATGATTTTGAAGACGAAGAGTAAAGGTTAGACTGGGTCAACGTCATAATGAAGAAGAAGAGAGCGGAAAGCAGGAAACGTTTGCATATATTGATGTACCTCCTCCAAGAATGCGCGAAGGGGTGTTATACCAGCTGTAATCTCCACCTTAATAACAATCTGGCGTAGAAAGAGAGCCTGGATGCGGTGAATCGGCGGAGTAACCGGGCCTAACACCCGATCACCCAAACGACTGCGAAGCCTATCTGCATACAGGAGAGCCATCTCTCGCAAAGTAGTCTCCTGCTTACCTCGTAACACGACTACAATCAAACGATAGTAGGGCGGATAGCGAAACTGACTACGCTCTGCCAGTTGCATCCGCACCATCTCTTTATAAGCAAAACGCTGCACCATGTCAATTAAAGGGTGATCCGGTTGCGAAGTTTGTAGCACGACGACACCCGGTTGCTCCCGTCGACCAGCACGACCACTCACTTGCACCATCAGCTGAAACGCACGCTCATGCGCCCGAAAATCGGGAAAGTTCATCAAGCTATCAGCACTGAGAATACCGACTACACTTACCCGTCCAAAGTCCAGCCCTTTGGATAACATCTGTGTACCAATTAGAATATGCGTTTTACCCCGTTCAAAGTCCGCAATGATCCGCTCATACGCTGTTCGCGTTCGTGCCGTGTCAAAATCCAAACGATCCACCTTGACCTCTGGGAAAAGCCGAGTTACCTCTTCCTCAACCTGCTCGGTACCGAATCCCTGCAAACGTAACTCTTCACTTTCACAATCCGGACAACGGATAGGAAAAGAGGTGGTATAACCACAGTAATGACAGGTCAAAGTACGGTATGCCTTGTGGTAAGTGAGACTCACATCACAATTCACACAATGAGGAACCCAGCCACACTGCCGACACTCCACCATCGGCGCAAAGCCTCGTCTATTCTGAAACAGGATAACTTGTTCTCCACAAGCCAAGGCCTCCTGCATTTTCTCCACCAATAGTGGTGAGAAGAGCGTATCTTTCATAATCTTCTTTCGTTTCAGTTCACGAGTATTCACCGTCAAGATTTCCGGCATTCGACAATCACCATAACGTGTTGTCAACTCTACCAAACCATATTTACCTGTAATCGCATTAAAATAGGAATCAAGGGATGGAGTGGCCGAGCCTAATAGAGTTTTCCCGCCATGTAGATTAGCTAATATAATCGCTGCATTCCGAGCATGATAACGGGGAGCGGGATCCTGCTGCTTATAGCTGGTTTCCTGCTCCTCATCCACAATGATCAGCCCTAACCGTGAGAATGGGAGAAAAAGAGAGGAACGCACACCTAATATCACTACAGGCTCCTCATCCTGCAATAGCCGATTCCAAACCTCGGCCCGCTCATTGTCTGAGAACTTAGAATGATATACTAATAAACGATTACCAAAATATTTCCCTAACCGCTCCATGATCTGAGTCGTGATCGCAATCTCTGGTAATAGGTAAAGCACCTGCCTTCCTTGCCGTAACTCTTCGGCTATCAAATGCGCATAGATTTCAGTTTTGCCACAAGAAGTAACCCCCTGCAACAAACAGACAGCCTTTTCCTTAAAAACAGATTGGATCTCCACAAAGGCACGGGTTTGCTCCTCACTCAGAGGTTTCATAATCATCTCCTGCAACGAACCTAACTCCCATTGCCGTTCCACCTTCTTCTCATACGCTTCTAACACACCTCGTTTCAGCAAACCATCCAATACAGCAGCTGAGGCGTCACACTGCTCCAACAAGGTTTTGCGAGGCATCTCCGCCGCTGATCCTGGCACCAGTGCCTGCGTCAGATCCAAGAAACGCAAAAGCAATTGTTCCTGTTTTTTCGCCCGTTTTAAACTATCCAACAATGAAAGCAAACGCTCCTCTTTTCGATAATCTACCGCTAAACGAACATACAACTGTCGTTTCGGCTGAAAACCTTGCGCTGAAGGAATGGCAGCTTTATAAACATCGCCCAATCGACAGATATAATAGGAAGCGATCCACTGCCAAAAGCGTAACTGAAGCGGACGAACGACAGGAGAAGAATCGACCAAGGCATACACCTCTTTCACCATTTGCTCCGCTTGGGGTGCCCGATCATGCACCTCCCACACTAACGCCGTGTAAGAGCGCTTCCTGCCAAAATAAACCATAACTCGACAACCTGGAACCACCAGAGATTCCAGTTCGTCGGGTATCCGATAGGTATAACTATTTGCTAAAGGAAGGGGCAGTATGACCTCCGCATACCTCATGCTGCCAACTTAGAAAAGAATGGCCGCAGTGACAGACCACCCTCGGCTCTTACCATCGCTCTTTGTTAAAGAGAGGGATTCCACACTGTAGTTATCAGTTAATCCTAAACCATAATTCAGGCCTACCTGCAGATGGCTAATCAACTCCACACCCGCACCAAAGTTCAATCCGGCACTGAAGTTTTTCGTCTTCACCTGATCCACCATACTACCTGGTATCTGCCAGATTTTATTGCCTCCCACACGAAAGCCAACATAAGGACCTGCGGTCAGATAGAGCTTCGCCACCGGCAATCCCAACTTCCATTTCAGATTTACAGGCACGTCAATATAATCATTCTTAAGTGAGGTTTTCTCACCACCCGCAGTCCTTGTCTCCAGACCTTTTTGCGCATAAAGAATCGCCGCATCGAAGCCAACACCGACCAAGGGCAACGAACCCTCGATCATGGGACCGATCTGGAAGCCCGTCACATTATCGGATTTCAACACATCAGAACTGAAATGAACTGAAGCAATATTCACACCACCTTTGACCCCTAAGCGCACCTGCGCATTCGCTTGTCCTATCATAAACAAAAAGGCTGAAAGCATCAGCCCTATAATCATTCGTTTATTTCTCATCTTATCTCTATTTATAACTATGAATATAGAACTCTCTCTTTTACGAAAACCTGGCACCAACCCAAATAGTTCATAAATATTAGTCCGATTTTACATAAAAGAGGCATGGTCCTACATCGGCGCTCATCCCGTTGTTCAATCCATGCCTCCTTTTACTAATTATTATGGCAAAATAATTATACGGTGCAAGATTCGACAGTTCAACGGAATAAAGAGCGCAATTCCACTCCATGCCCTTCGGCCTTCCTCGAAGCCGTCGAAACTCCATAGGCATTGCAGGTCTTCTGACTCGCTTCCGACTAAAGGCGCCTTCCCATTTTCTTATCTTGAAAACAGTGGCTATGGAATGCCTCAGTCTTTTCTTGGAAACTCACAGCAGCGGGACTGTCCGGGATTCTCACCCGATTCCCTTTTAATCCTCTTCACAAAAAAATACGGGAAAGAGGAACAATGCTCAGCGGCAAAGATACGATTTTTGTAGTGATACGGCAAAGTGCTACCCTAAAATAATCACTATTTTTGCAACATGACTAATATTAATCAGAAGCCTAAATAGTATTTTGACAGTACGAACAAATGGATGATGAGTGTTTGCATCGCCGCCGGCGTGCAAGCATCCGTGGCTCAAAACGTGCCACAACTCGGAAAAGATCCTGTTGAACAGGTGGTAAGCGCCATGACCACAGAAGAGAAAGTGAGCTTGTTAGTGGGCACAGGTATGGCGGGTGTAGGCGGTCAATCCGCCGTAGTAGGCAGCACACAAGACTTAGTGCCCGGTGCGGCTGGCACCACACATGGCGTTGCCCGTTTAGGCATTCCAGCCATTATCGTGGCCGATGGTCCTGCCGGCCTGCGCATCAACCCTACCCGTGAGGGAGCGGATGCTACTTATTACTGTACGGCATTCCCCATTGCCACACTGTTAGCTTCGACTTGGAATACAACGTTAGTGCACAGCGTAGGAGTAGCAATGGGCGAAGAGGTAAAAGAATATGGGTGTGATGTCTTGTTAGGCCCAGCCTTGAACTTTCACCGCAGCCCACTCTGTGGCCGTAACTTCGAATACTATTCCGAGGATCCCTACCTGACTGGCAAGATGGCTTCGGCAATGGTACAGGGGGTTCAGAGCCAAGGCGTAGGCACTAGCGTCAAGCACTTTGCCGTGAACAGCCAAGAAACCAACCGTACCGGTAACGATGCCCGTCTTACACCACGTGCCCTCAGAGAAATTTATCTAAAAGGATTTGAAATGGTGGTGAAGGAGGCCCAACCCTGGACTGTGATGTCTTCCTATAACAAGATCAATGGCGAATATGACTCAGAAAGTCGCAGTCTTTTGACCACGATCTTGCGTGAGGAGTGGGGCTTCAAGGGATTGGTTATGACCGATTGGTTTGGCGGCAAGAACGCTCCAGCGCAAATCCATGCGGGTAACGACCTCTTGATGCCCGGTCGTCCTGATCAAAAGCAGGCCATTTTGAAAGCGATTGAGAATAAACAGCTCTCTATGGAGGATGTGGATACAGACGTGACCCGTTTACTTAACCTCGTGTTACAATCTCCTCATTTCCAGCGTTATAAATACAGCGATCGTCCAGATCTCAAAGCACATGCCGAGGTGACTCGTGCCTCTGCAGCAGGAGGTATGATCCTATTGAAAAACAGTGGTAAAGCGCTACCACTCTCTCCGTCTATTAAGAAAATCGCTGCCTATGGCACTACCTCTTACGACTTTATAGCTGGAGGAACTGGTAGTGGAGACGTACACGAAGCTTATACCGTATCTTTAGTGGAGGGATTGGAGCAGGCTGGTTACACCTTAGATGAGGAGGTAAAGGCGATGTACGCCAAGTACAGAGCAGACGAGGAAGCGAAGCGTCCCAAGAGCGACAATCCGATGATGGCCTTCTTCAATCAGCCCCGTATTCCGGAGTTCGTACCTGAAGCTGCTGGTGTGGCAGCCAAGGCCAAAGAAGCAGACATCGCTTTCATCACAATCGGACGTAGCTCTGGTGAGTTCCAAGATCGTGCCATCGCCGGTGATTTCAACTTGACCGAACAAGAGCAGGCGCTAATCAAAACAGTCACTGAGGCTTTCCACAAGGAGGGCAAAAAACCGTCGTAATCCTCAACATTGGGGGTGTGATCGAAACAGCCAGCTGGAAATCCATTCCTGACGCCATTCTATTGGCTTGGCAAGCTGGTCAAGAGGGCGGTAACACGGTAGCTGACATCCTGCAAGGTGAATCCATCTGGCAAACTGCCGATGACCTTCCCGATGAAGAGCACTGACACAGCTTCCGCAAAGAACTTCCCTGACGCAGGCAGCGTGGATCCCAAAGAGATGATGGGCAGTTTTATGGGTGGCACCGATCAACCGACCAACCGTCCCAACATCGACTACACCAACTACGAGGAGGGCATTTACGTAGGTTATCGCTATTTCGACAGCTTCAAGCAGGCCGTTTCTTATCCATTCGGTTATGGGGAATCCTATACCACCTTCAACTACGCTGGCCTGAAAGTGGAGCCGCAAAGCAAGGGCTATCGGGTGCGTTGCGTGATTACCAACCAAGGTGAGGTAGCTGGTAAAGAGGTCGTTCAGCTGTATGTAGCCGCTCCTGACAAAGAGATGGAGAAGCCCGAGAAGGAGTTGCGTGCTTTTGCAAAGACAGCCCTATTGCAACCGGGCCAGAGCGAGGAGGTAGTCTTCACACTGACAGACGCAGATTTAGCCTCTTTCGATGAGCATAATAGCCAATGGGTCACAGAGGCCGGACATTATGAGGCACAGATTGGCTCATCCGCAGCTGACATTCGTTTGAGAGGTTCTTTTGAGTGCCCCAACAACACCGTCATTGAGAAGGTTCATGCCGTGTTGACGCCGCAACAGCATATCAACCTGTTAAAGCGATAAGTCTTTATCAATCATACACATACAATAAGTCGATTCCTTGATCAACTAATCAAAGCGAATCGCCTTATTGTATTATAATGTTATACCGCTTTATTTCTCGCGAATAAAGATGTTAATCGGCGTGCCAGTGAAACTCCAGTTCTCTCTAATCTTATTCTCCAAGAAGCGTTTATAAGGATCCTTGATCCATTGCGGCAAGTTACAGAAAAAGACAAAAGAGGGTACACTACCCGCAGGGAGCTGTGTGATATACTTGATCTTGATGTATTTCCCTTTCCATGCTGGAGGAGGATAATTCTCAATGATCGGCAGCAGCACTTCATTCAGCTTAGCAGTAGAGACACGCTTGGAACGATTCTCATAAACCATCTTCGCCGTCTCCAACACCTTCAAGATGCGTTGTTTCGTCAATGCCGAAATAAACAGAATCGGGAAATCTGTGAATGGAGCCAAACGGGCACGGATAGCCTCCATATAGGTATCGATCACCTTCTGATTCTTATCCTCCACCAAGTCCCACTTGTTCACGCAGACCACCAATCCCTTCTTGTTCTTCTGTACTAACGAGAAAATATTCAAATCTTGACTTTCAATACCACGGGTTGCATCCAACATCAAGACACAAACATCCGAAGTCTCGATAGCACGGATGGAACGAATCACAGAATAATACTCCAGATCCTCATTTACCTTACCCTTCTTTCGGATACCAGCCGTATCAACCAAGTAAAAATTCAATCCAAATTTATTATATTTCGTATAGATAGAATCACGTGTTGTTCCAGCAATATCCGTCACAATATGTCGATCCTCACCGATAAACGCATTGATCAACGAAGACTTTCCCGCATTAGGACGGCCAATAATCGCAATACGAGGCAACTCTTCCTCAAGCACCTCGCCATTGTCCTCAGGCAGGGAAGCCACAATCTTTTCCAGCAGATCTCCAGTATAAGAGCCATTGATGGCTGAGATGCAGAAAGGATCGCCCAATCCAAAAGAGTAGAACTCCGCAGAGGAGGCATGCAAAGCGTAATTATCCGCTTTATTCGCCACCACGATTACCGGTCGTTTGCAACGACGCAAGATATTCGCAACTTCCATGTCCAAATCATTGATGCCACTCACCACATCCACTACAAAGAGTATCACATCCGCCTCTTCGATCGCAATCCTCACCTGTTTGTTGATCTCCTCTTCGAAAATGTCCTCTGAGTTGACCACCCAACCACCCGTATCAATCAACGAAAACTCTTTGCCAGCCCATTCCACTTTTCCGTATTGACGATCACGGGTAGTTCCCGCCTCCTCATTCACAATCGCTTGGCGAGTACCCGTCAATCGGTTGAAAAGAGTAGATTTACCCACATTGGGCCTACCCACTATCGCTACGATATTTCCCATAAGCTTATTCTTTTAATCTAATTGATAACCAAAAGTCTTCAACAAGCTATCGCGATTGCGCCAATCTTTCTCAACCTTGACAAACATCTCAAGGAAAACCTTCTTGTCGAAAAACCGTTCAATGTCCTTACGAGCCATGGCACCCACTTTCTTCAGTGCCTGCCCTCTATGTCCAATGATGATTCCCTTTTGAGAATCACGTTCTACAATGATCAGCGACTTAATACGGATCATTGTCTCATCCTCTTTGAACTCCTCAACTACCACCTCTACCGAATAAGGAATCTCCTTTTGGTAATACAGTAAGATCTTCTCGCGAATAATCTCCGTCACGAAGAACCGAGCCGGTTTATCAGTCAAGGCATCTTTCTCGAAATAGGGAGGCGACTCAGGCATCAGCTCCTCCACCCGGCGTTTCACATAGTCCACATTGAAGTTGGTCAACGCCGAGATTGGTATTATCTCAGCCTGCGGCATCAATTCCTTCCAACGAGCAACCAACCCCTCCAACTCCGTCTGATTGCTTTGGTCAATCTTATTGATCAACAACAAGACCGGGCACGACATGTGCTCCACCCGTTGCAAGAAATCGTTGTTCTTATCCACTGTCTCAACCACGTCGGTTACATACAGCAATACGTCCGCATCGCCTAAGGCAGATTCCGAAAAATTAAGCATAGATTCCTGCAGCTTATAGTTGGGCCGCAGTACACCAGGTGTGTCTGAATAGACAATTTGCATATCGTCGGTATTCACGATACCCATGATCCGATGACGCGTGGTTTGCGCCTTAGAGGTAATGATAGAAATACGCTCGCCAACCAACTTATTCATCAACGTAGATTTCCCCACATTGGGGTTACCCACGATATTGACAAAGCCCGACTTATGCTTTTTTTCCATCATAGCCCCATTTCAGGTATAACGCACCCCATGTAAAGCCAGCGCCAAAAGCAGCCAAAATCAAATTATCGCCCTTCTTGAGCTGATTCTCCCACTCCCAAAGGCAAAGGGGAATCGTACCCGCACTCGTGTTACCGTACTTCTGAATATTGATCATCACCTTGTCTTCTGAAACACCCAGACGCTTCGCTGTCGCATCAATGATACGCAAGTTCGCCTGATGAGGCACAATCCAAGCAATGTCATCATGTGTCAAATGGTTACGCTCCGCAATCTCAGCAGCAGCATCTGCCATATAGGAAACCGCATACTTAAACACATAACGTCCATCTTGAAATACAAAATGCTCATGATTATCCACTGTCTCATGCGAGGGAGGATAAGCAGATCCACCCGATTTCATGATTAGATGCGAATAACCAATACCATCTGTACGCAGAATCGTATCCATGATACCGATCTCCTCTGTCGTAGGTTCTAACATGACCGCACCACAACCGTCACCAAACAGAGGGCAGGTAGAACGATCAGTATAGTCTGTAATAGCGGTCATCTTATCACCAGCTACCACTACCACCTTCTTATAGCGCCCCGAACGGATATAGTTCGCACCCGTCTCTAACGCATAAAGAAAACCGGCGCAAGCACCTTGCATGTCGAAGGTCATCGCATTTTTACAACCCGTGTGATATGCGATGATCGAGGAGGTTGTCGGGAAATGGTGATCCGGTGTCGTAGTCGCTGTAAACAACACCTCTACCTCCTCCGGCTTCGTGTTCGTTTTCTCCAACAACTGATTGACCGCTCTGATTGCCATGTAAGACATACCCTTGCCCTCTCCGCGCAAGATTCGACGCTCTTTGATACCCACACGAGTCATGATCCACTCGTCTGTCGTATCTACCATCTTTGAGATATCCTCATTGGTCAAGATATCCTCAGGAACATAGCCACCGATACCGGTGATCACTGCATTAATCTTATCCATACATCAAAAATTAAGGATGAGCTATTCGGTAATTAGAAAAAAAGCCCTAAAAAAACTTTTAGGGCTATTTCTTCCGTCTATTAAACCAAAGGTTCAATAAACTCGTTACACAGCAGCTACTTTTTCAATTGCTAATTTACCTCTGTAATAACCACACTCACCACATACGGTGTGATAAACGTGCCATGCGCCACAGTTGGGGCAAATTGCCATTGTCGGAGCTACAGCCTTGTCATGAGTTCTTCTCTTGGCTGTTCTTGTCTTACCTTGTCTTCTTTTAGGATGTGCCATTGTTTTATTTATTTAATTGTTATCATTCTCAAATAATCCCTTCAGTGCATCCCAGCGAGGATCTGAAGCACCAGCATCTTGCTCACCCGACACCTCTTCCTGCTCCTCATCCAATGGCTCCTCTAAGTCATCCAGGCTTCTCGCCGTATGTTTCCTTAGTTTCGCCGCCATTGCCTTATTGCACTTGCCTGCAGCATGAACATGCTTGATCGGAATCGCTAAAGCTATGAACTCATACAAGAACCAAGCGATATTGATCGTTCCCTCCTTTTCCGGTATAATCACAATCTCATCGCTCTCCTCAGCATATTCCTTTCCGAATTTCACGATCAGTTTATCTTGCGTCTCGATAGGAAGCTCCATGTCATCCAAGCAACGATCACACAGTACAATAACCATTCCCGCAATCTGAAAGTTCAATTCAAATGCCATCGATGACTTCTTCACGGTCAATTGGACATGCACATGCCCTTTATGTACCTCATTTCCATCGATGTCCACAAAAAACTTATTCTCCAAAAGATACTCAAATTCATGAGTTCCAGGAGTGAGATTCTTCAAATCGATCGTATATAATTCAAATTTTCCCAAAGCCTTTTATGTAAAAACCTTGCAAAGGTACGATTTTTCTTTTTACAATCACTATCTAAAGGGTTTTATTTTAAGCATTATAGAAGGTTTTAACCTTTATAGGTACGAAGTTCTATTCTAAAAGTTGTTCCTTTGCCTAATTCAGAGGACTTTACGTAAATCTTTCCGCCTTGTAAAGATTCTATAATTCGCTTCACCAAAGAGAGCCCCAATCCCCAACCTCGCTGCTTTGTCGTATAGCCTGGGTTAAAAACCGTCTTAAACTTAGATTTAGGGATTCCCTTGCCTGTATCGCTTATATCAATCCGCACGAGTGTATCTCGTTCCTCGATGCGCAGATAAATATCTCCATGGCCCTCCATCGCATCTACGGCATTCTTTGTCAAGTTCTCGATCACCCAAGCAAAGAGTGAATCATTCATCAACACCCAAATCGGAGACGAAGGCAGATCGGCATGAATAGTCACTTTGGAAGAGATCCGGGTGGACATATAGCCCAATGCCGTTCGGATAGATTCCACAAGGTCCGTGGGCAGAGGATCAGGATCAGAGCCAATCTTCGAGAAACGCTCCGCAATAGTTTGCAGCCGCTTCACATCCTTGTCCATTTCATTCAAGAGGGAAGCGTCAATATCCTTGGTGCGCAAGTACTCCACCCAAGCGATCAAAGAGGAAATAGGTGTTCCTAACTGGTGTGCAGTTTCCTTGGACAAGCCGACCCACACCTTATTCTGCTCAGCCCTTTTTGTACTCGCCAACGCCAAGAAAGCAAGTAGGATAAACACAAACACCACAGAAAGCTGCGCATACGGATAAATAAGCAATCGCTTCAAGATAATGGAATCATCATAGTAAAGGTATTGGAAAGAGCCATCTTCCATGTCAATCGCAATAGGAGGATTCTTCGCCTTCAAGTCCTTAACCTTCTTCCTAAGGAAGAGCTCCGAGTCCTTCTCAGGGATTTCTATATTATTATAAGACACTACCTCATCATGATCCGTACATAATATCACAGGAATAGAGGTATTACCTTGAATAATCTTTAAGATCAGTTTCATGTTTAAACTTGGATTCTCGCTAGTCATCACACGAGTTGCCTCACTCCAAACCTCCATTTTTTGGCGTTCCTCACGGGCCAGATCTTTGATCAGCAAATCTGAAACCACTACAGAAAAAATAGCAATCACCACAGCGGCAAAAATAAACCCCAACTTCCACCGCTGCCGAGAATCATATATACTGCTCATATCAGAAAAGTATTTTTCTACAATATAATTGTAAACGAAAGGATAGGCTTCTTATTGTCATTTACTAAGCTCTAAACAAAAAAAAGGGAGTCAATCTTTCGGACTGACTCCCTCCCCTAAAACGGCGGCTACCTACTCTCCCACTGTTACGCAGTACCATCGGCGTGACGAGGCTTAACTTCTCTGTTCGGAATGGGAAGAGGTGGATCCCTCGTGCCATAACCACCTTGATATCCTTGAATAAGGTCTCGACATTGGACATCTTGAGCGATCAACTCAAGTAACTCGCAGCGCTTTCCACGCTTTCGATATATCAACC
>JALFJR010000083.1 GCA_022775005.1 Parabacteroides sp. | reverse complement strand
ACCCCAACCTCGGGATAGACCGCATTGATATAACAGGGAATAAACAGTCCGATTCTCATAAACTTCATGCAATTAAAGCGAAGCACGCACACGGCTCAGCGTCTCCGGCGTCATTTGTAAATAGGAGGCAATGCAAGAGAGTGGCGCACGCTGCACGATCTCCGGATGCTCTTTCAAGAGGCGCATATACCGCTCGTTGGCCGACTCAAACCGCAAGGAGTCCGCCTTGTTCTGAGAGAGGATCAGCGAGTTCTCCAACAGGCCACGATAAACCTGCTCGATCTCGAAGCAGCTGGCACACAAAGCCAACAGCGGATCATGGGGAATCCCATAGACCACTGTCGGCTCCAATGCCTCCACCAACAGGCTGGAAGGTTGCTGCCGCAAGAAACTCTCAATGCAGATGAACACACTCCCCTCGCAGGAGAAATGCTCTGTCATCTCCTTGTTGTTCTTGTAATAGAACTGGCGTACCATGCCTTGATGCACATACCCCAGTTCATGGCAAACCTCGCCTTGGTTTAACCACAGCGCCCCCTTCTTCAATTCTCGACGGACTAAAATAGCCGCAAATCGTTCTAACGATACGTCACTCAACGGATAGGTCTGAGCCGAGAGCCGACGTGCGATCATGATAGCATCATCCATACTCTTGATTGCTTTGTTTTAGGACGCAAACTTACAATAAATTATTTATACTCCTGCCAGCTCTTGATGCGAATATCGTCAATACTCAAGTTGCAGAAGGCCGTGATAAAGGCACTGGCCAAACGTGCGTTGGTAATCAACGGGATATTCAGGTCAATCGCGGCACGACGAATCTTGTAGCCGTTATCCAGCTCACCGGCAGAAAGGTCACGCGGGATATTCACCACTAAATCAATCTGTTTCTGGTGCAACATGCTCAACGCCTGTGGTTCACCCTCCTCACTCGGCCAATAGACCAAGGTACTGGGGATGTTGTTCTCCGTCAGGAAACGATGCGTACCGCCTGTCGCAAACAGGTTGTAGCCCTTAGCGGCCAGCAACTTCGCTGCGTCCAGCATTGCTACCTTCTGCTTGGGCGTACCGGTAGAGAGCAGGATATTCTTCGCCGGGATGCGCTGGCCCACAGCCAACATACTGGTCAATACCGCCTCGGAGACATCATCACCTAAGCAACCGACCTCACCCGTAGAGGCCATATCGACACCCAATACCGGGTCGGCCTTCTGCAAACGGTTGAAGGAGAACTGCGAAGCCTTGATACCGACATAATCCAGATCAAACTCGTTCTTATGGGGTTTCTCCACCTTCAAGCCTAACATGATGCGGGTTGCCAACTCGATAAAGTTAATCTTCAACACCTTGCTTACGAAGGGGAAGGAACGGCTGGCACGTAAGTTACACTCAATCACCTTGATCTCGTTGCCCTTCGCCAAATACTGGATATTAAAGGGGCCGGAGATATTCAACTCCTTGGCGATCTGCTTACTGATACGCTTGATGCGACGCACCGTCTCCACATACAGCTTCTGTGCCGGGAACTGAATCGTCGCGTCACCGGAGTGTACGCCAGCAAACTCGATGTGCTCGCTGATCGCATACATCAGGATCTCGCCATGATCGGCCACGGCATCCATCTCCACCTCCTTGGCATGCTCGATGAACTGGCTGACCACTACCGGATGCTTTTGGCTGACATTCGCCGCCAACTTCAAGAAGCGCTCCAACTCCTCTTGGTTGGAGCAAACGTTCATGGCGGCACCACTCAGCACGTAGCTGGGTCGAACCAAGACAGGGAAGCCCACCTCCGCTACGAAGCCATTGATGTCCTCCATCGAAGAAAGCTCCTTCCAGCGGGGTTGATCCACGCCGATCCGATCCAACATAGCGGAGAACTTCTCGCGATCCTCGGCGTTGTCGATGCTCTTCGCTGTCGTACCCAAGATGTTGACATGCTGCTCATCCAAGCGCATCGCCAAGTTGTTGGGAATCTGGCCACCGGTAGAGACAATCACACCGTGCGGATTCTCCAACTCCAAAATATCCATCACTCGCTCAAAGGTCAACTCATCGAAATAGAGTCGATCGCACATATCGTAATCCGTCGAGACCGTCTCCGGGTTATAGTTGATCATCACGGAGCGATAGCCCTCCTTGCGGATCGTGTTCAAAGCCTGCACACCGCACCAGTCGAACTCCACGGAGCTACCGATACGATAAGCACCTGAACCCAACACCACGATCGAACGGTGATCGCCCGTATAGGTCACGTCATGCTCGGTGCCACTGTAGGTCAAATAGAGGTAGTTGGTCTGTGCCGGATACTCCGCTGCCAAGGTGTCTATCTGCTTCACCACCGGCAGGATGCCATGCTCCTTGCGGAACTGACGCACCAGCATCGAGCCACGCTCCGGATCCCCATCCAAGCCAATCGCACGAGCGATCTGGAAGTCGGAGAAACCTTGGATCTTCGCTGTGCGAATCAACTCCGGATTGATGCGCCAACGCTGAATTCCCTTCATATCGAAGGCATGCAGCTCCTTGGAGGTCTGCATAATATCGTACAGCTTCTGGAGGAACCAACGATCGATCTTCGTCAGTTCATAAATCTGATCGACGGTATAACCCGCACGGAAAGCTTTTGAGATCACGAAGATGCGACGATCCGTTGGCTCATGCAACGCTTTGTCGATGTCGGGAATCACCAACTCCTTGTTCTCCACAAAGCCGTGCATACCCTGCCCGATCATGCGCAAGCCCTTCTGCAACGCCTCCTCGAAGGTGCGACCGATCGCCATCACCTCGCCGACCGACTTCATGCTGGAGCCCAACTCACGCGCTACACCATGGAACTTACCCAAGTCCCAACGGGGGATCTTGCAGACCACATAGTCCAAGGCCGGCTCAAAGAAGGCACTGGTGGTCTTCGTTACGGAGTTCTTCAAGTCGAACAGGCCGTAGCCCAAGCCCAACTTCGCCGCCACGAAAGCCAAGGGATAGCCGGTCGCCTTGGAAGCCAAAGCCGATGAACGAGACAGGCGGGCATTCACCTCGATCACCCGATAGTCCTCGCTCTCGGGATCGTAGGCATATTGCACGTTACACTCACCCACGATACCAATATGGCGAATGATGCGGATCGCCAACTCACGCAATTTATGGTAGTCGGTATTGCTCAATGTCTGGGAGGGAGCAATCACGATCGACTCACCCGTATGGATGCCAAGTGGATCGAAGTTCTCCATGTTGCAGACCGTGATACAGTTGTCGAAACGGTCGCGCACCACCTCATACTCCACCTCTTTCCAGCCCTTCAAGCTCTTCTCCACTAACACCTGCGGAGAGAAGGAGAACGCCTTTTCTACCAAGGTATTCAGCTCCTCCTCGTTATCGCAGAAGCCAGAGCCTAAGCCACCCAACGCATAGGCGGCACGTACGATCACCGGATAGCCTAACGCAGCGGCAGCCCGACGAGCGTCCTCGGCATTCTCCACCGCCTCACTCTTGATCGTCTTCACGCCAATCTCATCCAGCTTATGCACGAAGAGCTCACGATCCTCCGTGTCCATAATGGCCTGCACCGGCGTACCCAACACCTTGACATTGTATTTCTCCAAGACGCCTCCTTGGTAGAGCGCCACACCACAGTTCAACGCCGTCTGTCCACCGAAGGCCAGCAGGATGCCATCCGGACGCTCCTTCTCGATCACCTTCTCCACAAAGAAGGGAGTTACCGGAAGGAAATAGACCGCATCGGCCACGCCCTCAGAGGTCTGCACAGTCGCGATGTTAGGGTTGATCAGAATGGTTTGGATACCCTCCTCGCGGATCGCTTTCAACGCCTGGCTACCGGAATAGTCGAACTCGCCTGCCTCACCGATCTTCAAGGCACCGGATCCAAGCACCAGGACTTTCTTTATATCTTCTTTCATGATCTCTTAATTTTCTGTTTATCCAAGTAACTCCGCAAACTTATCGAACATAAACTCCGTGTCTAACGGGCCGCTGCATGCCTCCGGGTGGAACTGCGAGGAGAAGAAAGGCTTCGTCTTGTGGCGAATGCCTTCGTTCGTGTCATCGTTCATATTGACGAAGAGCGGCTCCCACTCCTCGCCCAAGGTGGCGCTGTCCACCGCATAACCATGATTCTGGCTGGTGATGAAACACTTCTCCGTGCCCACCATACGCACCGGCTGGTTATGGCTGCGATGTCCATATTTCAACTTATAGATCGTAGCGCCACCGGCCTTAGCCAGCAGCTGGTTGCCCATGCAGATGCCACAGATCGGCTTATCGCCACCCAACGCCTGACGGATGTTCAGCACCGCTGCCTCGCAGGTATCGGGATCGCCCGGGCCATTGCTCAAAAACAGGCCATCGAAAGGAATCTGGTTGAAATCATAATTCCAAGGCACACGGATCACAAACAGATCGCGCTTCAACAGGCAACGGATGATGTTATGCTTCACACCGCAGTCCAACAGCACCACACGCTTCCTGCCCGCGGAGTTCATGGCAGCGATCTCCTTCTCGCCGAACGCATCGGTCGGGAAACGGCGGCTCTCGCCATCGGGCGTATAGCAGATGATCTCCTTGCAAGAGACTTTATCCACATAGTTCACCTCGCCATAGTGCGCCTCCGCCGGCTGCTCGTCGATGCCCTCTAACAGGATGCGCCCCATCATGACGCCATGCTCACGCAATTTCTTGGTTAGCGCACGGGTGTCGATGCCGGTGATACCAGGGATATGCTCCTCTTTGAGCCAGTCGCCCAAGCTGCATTGCGCGTTCCAGTGGCTGTACTCGGGGCTATAGTCGCTGACAATGATCGCCTCCGCATGGATCTTCTCGCTCTCCATGAACGTGGAGATTCCATTGGGCGCAAACGCTCTGGGTGGTACACCGTAATTGCCCACCAAAGGATAGGTCAAGACCATCAGCTGTCCGGCGTAGGAGGGATCCGTGAGGCTCTCCGGATAGCCGGTCATCGCGGTATTGAAGACGACCTCTCCCGCCACGGGGCGCTCATAACCGAAAGAGCGGCCCTCGAAACGTGTACCGTCGTCGAGGATTAAAGTTGCTTTTCTATTCATCTGCATAGCATCTATCTGTTGTGTCATTTTACTAAATAATCATCTTCCATATAATTGATAAAGGCCTGGTTGACCATGCGTGTGCCGCCCGGCGTGGGATAATCGCCACTGAAATACCAGTCACCCGGGTGATCAGGACAAGAGGCGTGCAACCCCTCCAAGGTCTGATAGACAATCTCTACTTTCGCCTTCGTGCCCTTGGGCGTAAGCAGCTCGACCATCTTCGCCGAAATCTCCTTGTCGGTGAAGGGCGCATAGATCTCCTTTACATAGTTCACCAAGGTCTCCGGCTCCTCCCGTTGTTGTTGCTTCGCCTTGCGATAGGCCTCCAACAGCACCTCCGCCATACCTCGCTCACGCAACAGAGCTACCGCCGCCTTGAAGGCGATAAACTCATTCATGCGCGACATGTCAATGCCGTAATAATCGGGATAGCGCACCTGCGGCGAGGAGCTGACAATCACGATCTTCTTTGGATGCAGGCGATCCAGGATGCTGATGATGCTCTGCCGCAAGGTCGTGCCTCGTACGATACTGTCATCAATCACCACCAGATTGTCCACATAGGGCTCGATGCTGCCATAGGTAATGTCATAGACGTGGGCGGCCAGGTCATTACGGCTGTTGCCCTCGGCGATGAAAGTACGCAGCTTGATATCTTTGATCGCCACCTTCTCGCAGCGCACCCGCATAGAGAGGATCTGCTCCAACTCCTGCTCCTGCAAGAGATGACTCCGGTCGGCGATCCACTCCTTCTTCAGTTTGTTCAGGTAGTTGTTCAACCCCTCCTGCATTCCGAAGTAGGCCACCTCGGCGGTGTTGGGGATAAACGAGAAGACCGTATGGTTAATGTCATGATCAACGGCACGAAGGATCGGCTCCACCAAGTTCTCACCCATCCGTTTCCTTTCCTTATATATATCCACATCGCTGCCGCGCGAGAAGTAGATCCGCTCAAACGAGCAGGCGCTATTGGTTTTGGGAGCCACGATCTGCTCCGTGCGCCACTCTCCCCGTTTGTTGATGAAGATCGCCTCGCCCCGGTTCAACTCATGGATATCCTCCACATGCACGTTCATGACGGTCTGAATCACGGGACGCTCCGAAGCCAGCACGACGATCTCATCATCGGCGTAGTAGAAAGCGGGACGAATGCCCCACGGATCACGCACACTGAACGACTCGCCACTGCCTGTAATGCCACAAATCACGAAACCACCGTCCCAGGTCGGCACGCAACGGCGCAAGACGTTCGACAGATCCACGTGCTGCTCGATTGCCTGCGTGATCTCCATGCCTTTCAAGCCCTCGCCTTCATAATGCTGATACAGCCGCTCCACCTCGCGATCCAAGCGGTGGCCGAGTTGCTCTAACATGATGTAGGTGTCTGCGTATTTGCGGGGATGTTGTCCTATGGCTGTGATTTCTTCAAATATCTCATGAACGTTGGTTAAGTTGAAGTTGCCACAAACGGCGAGGTTCTTTGCGCGCCAATTATTGCGCCGTAAAAAAGGATGGATATAAGAGATACCGGATTTCCCGGTGGTACTGTATCGGAGGTGTCCCATGTAAAGCTCTCCGGCGAAAGGTAGGTTGGCTTTGGCGAAATAGGGATCATTCAATTGTTCGGGAGGTAAATCCCGGTAGTGCTCGTGTACGTTGGCAAATATCTCGGTGATCGCCCCGGTTCCCAAGGCGCGCTCGCGGAACATGTATTCCTCTCCGGCATTTGCCTCTAACTTCACGCAGGCTAAACCTGCTCCTTCCTGCCCTCGGTTATGCTGCTTTTCCATCAGCAAATAGAGCTTATTTAAACCATACATCCAACTGCCATACTTCACATGGTAATACTCCAACGGTTTCAGCAATCGGACCATGGCCACGCCACATTCGTGCTTCAAGACTTCCATATGTTGAATCAACTTTTTTGATTTTGGGCGCGAAGATATAGACTATTTTGAATCGAACGGCAAAAAGATTCGTTTTTCTCAAACAAATAATCTATATTTGCGAAAAACTTCAAATACACAATCAAAAAGCAAATAATAGCATGTTAGATCTGACACACTTCACTCCATGGACCCTCTTCACAGACTTGGGATTTGTCTCCATTTTACTATTGATCGGAAAAATCATTCGCGTGAAAGTCAAGCTCATTCAGCAGCTTTTCATACCACCCAGCCTCATCGCCGGCCTCTTGGGTTTAACCTTTGGCCCCAACGGATTGGGTTGGATTCCCCTATCGAGCGAGATCGGTACCTATGCGGCGATCCTGATCGCCTTGGTGTTTGGTGCGCTGCCCCTCTCCTCGCCCAACGTCTCCATGAAGGAGATCGGCGAGCGGGTAGGTCCCATGTGGGCATTCGCGCAAATCGGCATGTTGCTGCAATGGGGCTGCATGGGCCTGTTCGGTCTCTTTGTGATCAAATTGATCTGGCCGGATCTTAACGATGCGTTCGGCATCATGCTCTCCACCGGTTTCTATGGCGGGCATGGCACGGCGGCGGCCATCGGTGCCGCTTTTGAGCGTTTCGGGTGGGATGAGGCACGTAGCTTGGCGATGACCACGGCCACGGCGGGTGTTGTCTTCGCGATCATCGGCGGATTGCTCATGGTGAAATGGGCGGCCAAGCACAAACAGACCGCTTTTATCGCCGACTTCGACGACCTGCCCGAGGAGTTGCGCAGCGGATTGCTGCCCGAGGACAAGCGTGACTCCATCGGCGAGGCGACCACCTCCTCCATCTCCATCGACTCCCTCACCTTCCACATGTCGCTCGTCTGCATGGTCGCCTTCTTCGGCTATTTGGTGAGTCAAGGGGTGAAGCTCTATTATCCCCAGTTAGAGCTGCCGGTGTTTAGCTGCGCCTTCGTGATCGGTCTTTTGTTGAAGAAGGGATGCGACCTGACCAAAGTCTCCCGCTATATCAATCCGCAGACCACCCAACGTCTCAGCAGCTCCTTCACGGATATGTTGGTGGCTTGTGGCGTTGCCTCCATCAAGTTAGGCGTGATCGTGAAATACGCCGTTCCGTTGATCGTCCTGTTGCTGGCCGGTGCGTTGATCGTTTTCGCCATCACCTTCTATTTCGGTCGTCACCTCAGTCACAACTATTGGTTTGAGCGCACCATCTTCGCGTGGGGCTGGTGGACGGGCACCATGGCCATGGGTATCGCCCTCCTACGCATTGTCGATCCGAAACTGTTCAGCAAAGCGATGGATGATTACGCGATGGCTTACCTGCCTATTGCCCCCATCGAGATCCTGCTGATCACCTTTGTGCCCATCCTCTTTGTCAACGGCTTCGGCCTCTGGCTCTCCTTGGGTTGCGTTGTGCTCTCCGCCCTCATCCTCCTGCTCGCATGGCGTATGAAATGGTGGGTAAATAAGAATTAGGAATGAGGAATGAGGAGTTAGGAATTAGGAATCAACCAAGCATTTGAAATAATCGGCCTAAGCCGGTGAACGTTAAGCGAAGCGACAGAAGCGAGCGATCAGAAGATCCGCTGTTTGAGCGCAGCGAGTTTCGGATCTTCAGCGAGCGGAGGGAGCGGAGTAGTGAAGCGGGTTCAGCCTTGAACTTTTGGTTACTTTTCTTTCAAGAGAAAAGTAACAATAATAAGAAAAGAAATGAAACGAATTATTATCATCGGAGCGACCTCGGGCATCGGCCATGAGGTAGCCAAACATTATATAAAGGAAGGCTATCAAGTAGGTGTAGCCGGACGACGCTTGGAGCGACTGGAAGCGCTGCAAGCGATCGCCCCTACCCAAGTACATATCCAACCGATCGACGTGACAACAGAAGCCGCTCCCGCGCAGCTGTCGGCGCTCATCGAAAAGCTGGGCGGCATGGACATTTTCCTGCTCTGCTCCGGCATCGGCTGTCAAAACCGCTGCCTCCACCAAGCCATCGAGATGGATACCATCGAGACCAACGTGAAGGGTTTCACCCGCATGGTGTTGGCAGCCTACCACTATTTCTCCGGACATGGCGGCGGACACATCGCCGTGATCAGCTCCATCGCCGGCACGAAAGGACTGGGGGTTGCCCCCTCCTATTCCGCCACCAAATGCTTCCAAAACTGCTACATCGACGCCTTGGCGCAACTCAGCCGGATAGAACAAAGGCCGATCTCCTTCACCGATATACGTCCCGGCTTCGTGAGAACGGCCCTGCTCAATGATGGGCTTCATTACCCCATGTGTCTCTCGCTGCGGTATGCGACTCGATTGATCGTGGAGGCGATCGACCGCCGAAAGCGCCGTGCCATCATCGACTGGCGCTATGCCCTCTTGGTCTTCTTCTGGCGGCTCATCCCCCACTGGCTTTGGGAACGACTGCCGATCGCCAACTAAGTAGGCTCCTCCACTCTTCATCTAATCAACCTCTATTGTTTCTCTAATTTACGTATTCCTACCTATATTCTTCTATTGTCTGCATCAAGTCGTAGAACATCAAGCGAGTGTTCAATGATGTTTCTGAGGTGATATGACGGTAATCTTTCTCCTGTTGCTCTGTACTGAACACTGTTATGAAACCATTTTGCTCATAAAACGCCATTGTTTTTGGCGTGTTATATGCGTCAACAATCACAAATCGGCATCCAGTCTTGTTTAGAGGTTCAATGAACCAAATCTTAATGAAATCGAGAACATCACTGCCAATATGCTTTGAACGGAATTCGGAAGAGACTCCCAACCTTGCCACTAATACAGCGGGATAGTCCTTCAAGGCTTTTGCATGTGGTATGCCAGCCTCTATTTTCTTTCTGCGTGCATTAGGCAAATCGCTTACCCTGACTCCTGCATTAGCAAGAGTAAAAGCACATACGACTTTGTCAGGCTTTTCATTTAACCTATAACAATAGGTCTTGCCCAACAACTGTTTGGTAAATCCAAAACAATCATTGGCAAAGAACTCGTCTATGTCAAGGTCTCCACAATTAAAGCCTTCAAGATCCTTTGGCTCATTGACGGAAAACAGAGAGCAATGTTCTTTCAAAAAACTCATCTTTTTCCTAAATGGGCTTTTGACAACATGCTATACAACTCGGCAAACTTCTTTTCCAGAATTGCCTCATCTGCCTTCTTTTGCTCTTCTGTACGGTTGAGGTATCGCTGGTAATTAGCCTGCGCACGCTCCTCAAATCGCCGAGCCACTTCACCAGTCAGTACTGGTATAGATGCTATCGGTAGTGCCATATCTTTTACTTTTTACTATTCAACATTATACATTACCTCGCAAAAATATCAGAAAAAAATGAGAGTAAGCAGAGTTTTGTGTTTTTTCTTTGTCGAGTGCGTCCGGACGGCATCAAAGATCGTTTGATATACATAAGCCAATCATCTGACAACCGCCAGATGATTGGCTGACATATATGGGACATTGCTTAATCGCGTTTACTTCAGCACCTCACGCAGTGTCTCGTGCAATGCCTCCTCGCGGATGTCCTTGGCGATGATCACGCCGTCGGGATCGAGCAACAGATTGGAGGGGATGGCACGCACGCCGTAGAGCGCGGGAATCTCCGAATCCCAGTATTTCAAGTCGGAGAGGTGTGTCCAGGTCAGGTGATCGTCGGCAATACCCTTCAACCATTTCTCTCGGTTGTTATCCAACGAGATACCGATGATCGTGAAGTTCTTGTCCTTGTTCTCTTCGTAGGCCTTCACCACGTTCGGATTCTCCCGGCGGCAAGGCGGGCACCAAGAGGCCCAGAAGTCGAGCAGCACATATTTCCCTCGGAAATCAGCCAAGGAAACGGAAACACCAGCCGTGTCAGGCAAGGAGAAGTCGGGTGCTACCTGGCCGATCTGCACCTTCTCTAAGCGGGCGATGATGGCATCCAAATCCTGCACGTAGGGCGACGAAGCCAACGCCGGAGCCAGTTTCGCACGGGTGGCCTTCAGCTGATCCAACGGCAACTGATAGGTGAAGTAACGATAGAGGTAGAAGGCGGCCGCCGGATTGTCGGGGTATTGGCTCACCAAGCTGTCGATGCTGAAGCCCGGGGCGAACACCTTCTCGGCATTCCCAAGGAACAGGTCGTTCACCGCGGAGCCTTTCACGCTTAACGACTCCCCCTCCTTCGTCATGGATACCTCCATCGGCACGTTCTCCAAGAAAAGCTGCGCCGGCCAATCCATCTCCTCCGTAGCCAATCCATAGAGCAACGGCTGCTCGACGGTTCCCTCGAAGGTGAACTTGCCCTCTTTTACCTCGGCGGTATCGACATCGAAAAACATTTTATTGCGAAATACCTTCAGGAAGACTTTCCCTGTCGGCATGTCGGCTACTTCGCCCTTGATCACATATCCCTTGGGTGCCTCTTGGCATCCCATCGCTAACAGCAACGATGCTAATAGCGCTACGCCTAATCCTTTCATCTTTCTTTTTGCTTTAAAGTGTTTATTGGCGGCAAAGATAGTTTTCTTTTTCTTTTTCTTGTTACTTTTCTCTTGAAAGAAAAGTAACCAAAAGTTCAAGGCTGAACCTGCTTCGCTACTCCGCTCCTTCGGCTCGCTGAAGATT
>JALFJR010000071.1 GCA_022775005.1 Parabacteroides sp. | reverse complement strand
TGGCGATGGCTTTGGATCGCCTGCCTGTTCTTAGGGTTGGCAAAGTTATCCCTGTTCGCGCAACAAGGTTTGCCATTCTTCATAAACTATTCAGCGAAAGAGTATGAAGCGCATAACCGGAATTTCGATGTGGTGTGCGACGATGCCGGCATAGCCTACTTTGCCAATTTTGAGGGCATCATCTATTACAACGGCGAGCGCTGGGGAAAGATTTTGACACCCGGTATCTCGCGGATCACCCGCCTCTACATCGACCGCTCCGATCAACTTTGGGCGGGCGGTTATAATTATATAGGTAAGTTGGATGTCTCTTCGATCGGGTCGCCCCAGCTGATCTCCTATCTGTCGGATGCGCAGGGTGCGGCTGCCTCGCCTCGGATTGGTGAGGTGAATCGCATCGTGGAGCGGGGGGATTCGCTCTGTTTCTACACGGCACAGTATTGTGTGACCTTCTATCAAGATAGCTTCTTGGCTATTCAAGAGGATACGCATCCCCTGGCAACGGGTGGAACCGTGAAGCAGTTGACCCTTCCGAATCATACGGAGATCCGCATACAAGCTGGCGGAGGACTGGCCTTGACGGATGAAGCGCAAGCTCCCTATGTCTTGAATGAGGCCAACGGCTTATGCAGCGATCAAATCAATGCCTTGGCTGCGGATGGAGATGGCACCGTTTGGGGAGCGACCGATCAAGGCATCTTTCGCCTCAGTCTGCCCTCCTTCTTCTCTCGCTTTACGCCTACTGAAGGGTTGAAAGGAGAGGTCACGACCATCTTGCGTCATTGGGGAAAGCTGTATGTGGGCACATTGCACGGCCTATTTTGTTTGGATGCTGCATCGCGCTCTTTTCAAGCGATACCGGAGATTCGACAGGCTTGTTGGCGTTTGCAGGAGAGTCCCTCTAAACAATTCTATGCGGCAACTACCAATGGCCTCTTTCGTATCACCCCTCGTAACGTGGAGCAACTCTCCGATTATACCACCTTCAGTGTGGCTTTCGATCCGGATGATGAGCGGATTTTCTACACAGGCGAATTGGATGGCATTTATCGCCTGCAAGGGAAAACGCATACGAAGATCGCTGATGTGGAAAGGGCTATGAAACTGGAGTTTATCCAAGGAAAGCTCTGGGCAGAGACCCTGTATGGCGAACTTTATCAGATCGGGAAACAGTCGGAAACGGTGCTTCCCTTGGATACGTTGCAAGGACTACCCTCTACCAGTGGAAATAAGTTGTACAAGGTAAAGGGAAGAGCAGAGGTGCTCTCTACCAAAGGTCTGCACTATTGGGATGGAATGACGCAACGGTTTGTACCCCATCATACAGCTTTGGATTCATTGATCGCAGAGGGTACTTGGTGGCCAGGTCTCATCGCACAAGCGCCTGACGAGGCGTGCTATTGGGTGGCGAATGGCGACGGAAAGGAACTTCGGATCACAAGAAACGGTGCGTACGATCCAGAAACCACACGCAAGCTGCAGCCCTTGAACCAATACACGATTCGTGCGCTCTATGTAGAGCCGGAGGGCGCAGCTTGGATAGGCGGCGACTTTGGGTTGATTCATTTTGATTCCAAGCAATTGGATGTAGCCTATTTGTATCAGCCGAATGTGCATATCCGCCAAATACAGTTGAATAAGAAAACACTTTATTTCGACGGGCCCCATACGGACTTGGCATCGTTTGGCTTGGATCATGCGGTTTTTGCGAGCGATACGAAAGAGTTGACCTTTTCCTTCTCTTCGGATGTGAATAATGTCATTGACTTTTCGGAATATAGTTTCTATCTCGAAGGGTATGAAAACAGCTGGCGCCCCTGGACAGCGGAGGATGAGATGGCATATACCAATCTCTCGTATGGCACTTATACCTTCCATGTGAAGGTGTGTGATGCGTTCGGACGTGAAAGCGAGGAGCAGACCTTTACCTTCACGATCTTGATTCCCTTCTATTTAAAATGGTATTGCTTGGTGGTTTATTTCTTGCTTTTTGTCGCACTGATCGTGGCTTTTTTACGCTATCGTACGCATAAATTGTGGCAAGAGAAACTGCGACTGGAAGCCGTAGTAGCGGAACGTACGCAAGAGGTGGTGGCACAGCGCGACGAGATCGCGGAGAAATCCACAAAGTTAGAGCAGACTTTGCATGAGTTGAAGGAGG
Organism: Parabacteroides sp.; assembly: GCA_022775005.1. GTDB lineage: Bacteria > Bacteroidota > Bacteroidia > Bacteroidales > Tannerellaceae > Parabacteroides. Next base: position 25,249 of record JALFJR010000071.1, on the reverse strand, counting down.
CACAAGCGCAGCTGATCCGACAAGAGAAGGTGGCCACGGTGGGCAAGCTGACACAGGGCTTGATCGACCGTATCTTGAATCCGCTCAACTACATCATCAATTTCTCTCACCTCTCCAACTCCTTGCTGAAAGATATGCGGGAGGATGTTGAAGATGAACAGGAGCAGATCAGTGAAGACAATTATGAGGATATGCAAGAGATCTTGGATATGCTCGACACCCATTTGACCAAAATAGAGGAGCATGGTCAAAGTACCTCGCGCATCTTGAAGGCAATGGAGGAGATGCTGTCTGATCAAGCGTTGCGTTTCCAGATGGTCAATATCAATCAGCTGATCACGCAGAATCTCGCACTGCTTCGGGAGTATGATCAAAAGGCGATCGAGGCGAATCATATTGAGATCGAGTTTATCCCTTTGGCTACTCCTTTGGAGGTAGAGGTAGATCCCGTGCAATTGGGAAAGACCATTGTCAGCATCTTGCACAATGGTGTCTATGCCTTGGCAAAGAAATATGCGCAGAACCCCTTCGAGGCCAAGTTGCAAATTCAGCTGGAACGGCAGGAAGATAAACTGTTGATTCTCCTTCGTGATAACGGTATAGGTATTGAACTTAATATCCGTGAGAAGATTTTTGATCCTTTCTTCACGACGAAGACAACCGCCGAGGCGGCTGGTGTGGGACTTTATCTGTGCCGTGAGGTGATATTGAGTCATAAGGGACAGATCGCCGTGCAATCCGAGAAAAATGAATTTACAGCGTTTGTATTAACTATACCGATTCATCAATCCATTAAATCAAACAACGATGAGTAACGAAGAGAAATTGCAAACACGTATTGAGGAGTTGCAAGGTCAGCTGCAACAGTCAGATAAATTAGCATCTTTGGGCGTTTTGAGTGCAGGCATTGCTCATGAGATACAGAACCCTCTGAACTTTGTCATTAACTTTAGCCAAATGTCCAATGATATGGTGGATGATTTGGAAGAGCTGTTGGATGAGCAAGATATCGATCTCGATAGCGAGGAGAATGCGGAGATCGCAGAAACGCTGCAAGCCCTGCGTTCCTATTTGGCTAAGATCGCCGAACATGGCCATCGGGCTACGGATATTATCCAAGGCATCTTGTTGTACTCCAGAGGCAAAGCGGATCAGTTCATGCCGACCGATCTGCCCAGTTTATTGAAAAAGTATGTGTGGCTCTCTTTCCATGCGATGCGCGCCAACTTAGCCGATTTCAACGTGACGATTCATGAGGAATATGATCCGAACCTCAAAGAGGTGGATTTGATTCCGCAAGATTTCAGCCGGGCAATCATCAACTTGATGAACAACGCCTGTTATGCGGTATGGAAAAAACAACATGGAACGGCTCAGTCCGATTATGTGCCGACCGTCACCGTACGCACTGTCAAACAGGGGGATAGGGCATGTGTGACGATTGAGGATAATGGCGTAGGCATGTCGGATGAGGTGAAAAAGAAACTGTTCGAGGCCTTCTTCACGACCAAACCTGTCGGGGAGGGTACCGGCTTGGGATTGTCAATCACACGTGACATCATTGCGCACAAACACAAAGGAAGCATCACTTTTGAATCGGAAGAGGGGCGTTTTACCCGTTTTGTCATTGAATTGCCTTTGCGGAATCAAGGCTAAGTATTACCTTTGCGGCTGATTTTGAGCACCAATACGCAAAGAAATATTATCATTATATAACGTATGAAAAATTACAAATTGATCGACAACGTGTTGGGGTGGATTGTTTTCGCGATTGCCTCTGCCGTTTACTTGATGACAATGGAGCCCACCGCCAGTTTTTGGGATTGCGGTGAGTTCATTTCGTCGGCTTACAAGTTGGAAGTCGGACACCCGCCTGGAGCACCTTTCTTTATGTTGACAGCGAACCTGTTCACGCAGTTTGCCTCTGATCCGTCGAAAGTGGCGGTCATGGTCAATAGCATGTCTGCGCTGTTCAGTGGCTTAACCATCTTGTTCCTTTTCTGGAGTATCACGCACATGGCTCGGAGAATCATTGTGGATGAGGGTGCGGAGATCTCTTTGGGGCAGCTGATCACGATTATGGGTAGTGGTGTAGTTGGTGCATTGGCTTATACTTTCAGCGACACCTTCTGGTTCAGTGCGGTAGAGGGTGAGGTGTATGCCTATTCCTCTCTGTTTACAGCTGTGGTCTTCTGGTTGATTCTCAAATGGGAAGAGGTGGCTGATCAGCCTCATGCCGACCGATGGATCGTCTTGATTGCCTATTTGATGGGTTTGAGTATCGGTGTCCACCTGCTGAACTTGCTCTGTATTCCGGCGATCGTGTTGGTTTACTATTATAAGAAGGTACCCTATCCGAATATGAAGGGCACTACTGCTGCCTTATTGATCTCGTTTGCGATCATTGGCTTGATGATGTTCGGTGTCGTTCAGGGCTTAGTAGAGGTATGTGGCTACTTCGAGCTGCTCTTTGTCAATGTGTTGGGTATGCCTTATAACTCAGGTGTGTATGCGTTCGCTGTAGTATTGGCGATTGTATTGAGTTGGGCTATCTGGGAGACGATGCGTGATGAGGTGCATCCCATTCGCATGAAGATTGCTTTCATCCTTTCGGTGGTCTTGTTGGGTATTCCTTTCATTGGTAGTGGTTATGTGATTGCGGTTATCTTGACGGTTGGCTTGGCGGCTATTTTGTTTACCAGCAAAGACATCAACATCAAGATGCTGAATACCATCTTGGTGAGTCTTTTGGTGATTGTGGTTGGCTATTCTTCCTACGCCTTAACTTTGGTACGTGCGACAGCCGATACGCCGATGAACCAGAACGCTCCGCAAGACATCTTCACGTTGCGTACCTATTTGGCTCGTGAGCAGTATGGTAAGACTCCGTTGCTTTACGGACAGACCTACGTCTCAGAGGTGAAGCGTGAGAATAAGGGCGGAACGTGTGTGCCTGTCTCTAAACAGGGTGAACCGACATGGAGCCGCATCATCAAGAAAGACAAGAACGAGAAGGATCGCTACTATATCTCTCGTTATGAGTCTGAATATGAATATGTGGATGAGCTGAATATGCTTTTCCCTCGTATGTATAGCACCAGCAGTACACATGTGGAGGCTTATAAAGAGTGGGCACAGGTGAAAGGTAGTCCCGTGAAGTTTAACCGTTGTGGCGAGGTGACTTCGGTGATGAAGCCTACCTTTGCGGAGAACCTGCGTTTCTTCTTCTCTTATCAGCTGAATTTCATGTATTGGCGCTACTTCATGTGGAACTTCTCGGGTCGTCAGAATGACATCCAGGGCCATGGAGAGGTGTCGAATGGTAACTGGATCACCGGTATTTCCTTTATCGATGAGGCTTTGGTGGGTCCGCAAGAGGATATGCCGTTGGACATCGCAGACAACAAGGGGCACAATGTCTATTATATGTTGCCGCTGTTGTTGGGTATCTTAGGTTTGCTCTATCAGGCTTATGCCGGCAAGAAGGGTATTCAAGGCTTTTGGATCACCTTCTTCCTCTTCTTCATGACGGGTATCGCCATTGTGCTTTACTTGAATCAGACCCCCTATCAGCCGCGTGAGCGTGACTATGCGTATGCCGGTTCGTTCTATGCGTTCTGTATCTGGATCGGTTTTGGTGTAGCTGCTTTGGCGAAAGGCTTGCAGCAATATGCAAAGCTCTCTCCTGTGATCGCCGGTTCGGTGGCTACGTTGCTCTCTCTGTTTGTCCCCATTCAGATGGGTGCGCAGAACTGGGATGACCACGATCGCTCAGGCCGTTATGTCTGTCGTGACTTTGGTGCCAACTACTTGGAGTCATGCGAGCCCAATGCGGTGATCTTCACGAATGGCGATAACGATACCTTCCCCTTGTGGTATGCACAAGAGGTAGAGGGCATCCGAACCGATGTGCGTGTATGTAACACCAGCTATTTGCAGACCGATTGGTATATCAACCAGATGAAGAAGCAGTCTTATGCATCCGAACCGCTGCCTATCTCTTGGCAACCCGAGGATTATGTGCAGGGCACACGTGATGCCGCTTACATCTTCCCGTTGACGGAGAAGTCGATCGATTTGAAGACCGCTCTTGACTTCGTGCGTAGCAACGATCCGAAGTTCAAGAAGATCCCGGGCATCAGCCAAGAGTTGGATTATGTCCCGACGCAGACGATTACCTATGCGGTTGACTCGGCAACTGTGGTAGCTGAAGGGGCGTTGGATCCCGCTTACCTGCCCTTTATGCAACCGGAAATGACCATCGACTTGAAAGGCAAGGATGTGTTAGGTAAGCAGGAGCTGATCATTCTCGATATGTTGCAAACCAACAACTGGAAGCGCCCGATTTACTATGCGATCACGGTGAGTCCGGATCAGTTCGTGAAGTTGGATCCCTACTTCCAGCAGACCGGTATGGCCTATCAGATTGTGCCGATGGCTACACAAGGAACTGTTCGGGCGATCAACACGGAGCGGATGTATGACAACGTGATGCACAAGTTCAAATGGGGCGGTGTGAACACGCCGGGTGTCTATTTGGACGAGAACGTGATGCGTATGTGCAAGAGTTATCGTATCGCTTTGTTCAGCAAGTTGGCGGCCGCCCTGATTGCGGAAGGCAAGAACGAGCAGGCTGTTGAGGTCTTGGATAAAGGTATGGAGGTGTTGCCACCCGTGAACGTGCCGTTGGATTACAGTGCGTTATCAATGGGCGAACTCTATTATCAGTTGGGCGAGAAGGAGAAGGCAGAGGCCATCTTCACCGGTATCGCAGATAACGCGATGCGCAGTGTTAATTGGTATTTCCGCTTGAAACCCGGACAGTTGTCATCTGTAGAGAGTGACCTGGGCCACAATTTAGCTGTTGTACAAGAGGTATTACGTATAAATAAACAATACAATCCGACCTTCTGCGAGAAGTATCAAGAGGAGTTTGATAACTATCGCATGGCTTACGGATCGGTAGCGAAAGAATAAGCGATGTTCATAGAACAACCGCCCTGGTTTTACAGGGCACTGTTCCCTGGGGTAACCTGGAGAATGCCGGCTGAGCCGAAGTGTGTCTATCTCACCTTCGACGATGGTCCCATTCCCGAGGTTACCCCTTGGGTTTTAGATACGCTGGATCGGTTTGGTATGAAAGCCACCTTTTTCATGGTGGGCGATAATGTGCGGAAACATCCTGACATCTATCAGATGGTGGTGGAGCGAGGTCATCGGATAGGCAATCACACCTTCAACCATATCCAAGGCTTGCGCTATTGGACCAGGAACTACTTGGCGAATGTGGCAAAGGCTGCGGAGTACATTCCCAGCGACCTGTTTCGTCCGCCTCATGGCCACATGCGTATTCCACAAACGCTCCTTTTACGGCGGAAATATCGGGTGATTATGTGGGATGTGGTGACGCGTGATTACAGTCCGCACATGACGCCAGAAGGAGTTCTTCAGGTGGTCAAGCGTTATACCCGCAATGGCTCCGTCATCGTGTTTCATGATTCTTTGAAAGCCGAACGCAATATGCGTGTGGCGATGCCCCAAGCCGTTGAGTGGTTGTTGGAACAAGGGTATGCTTTCAAGGTGTTTTGAAGATATGTTATCTGCGAATGATATAAAACAAACCGCCTTGGAAATGGGCTTCTCCGCTTGTGGAGTGGCTAAGGTTGAGGCGGCGGAAAGCGAGATCGGCTACTATGATCGGTGGATCGCCAAAGGCTATCAAGCCGGGATGAGTTACATGGCGAACCATCGAGCGATCCGTTTGCATCCCGAAAGGCTATTGGAGGGCGCACGTACGATTATTTCGGTAGCCCTCAACTACTATCCCTCTCAAAAGCTACCGACTGAGGCACCGCAGATAGCTTACTATGCTTACGGGAAAGACTATCATGCCGTGGTAAAAGAGCGGTTACGCCAACTCTGGAAAGCCTTAGGCGAACCGGCTGAGATGCGTTGCTTTACCGACTCTGCTCCGCTATTCGAACGGTATTGGGCCTGGAAGGCGGGATTGGGGTGGATCGGCAAGAACGGCTGCTTGATCCTGCCTCACCAAGGTTCTTTCTTTTTCTTGGGAGAGATCGTGACGACGGTTGAAGCAGACAACTATGACCAACCGCAACGCAACCGCTGTGGCACTTGCCGACGTTGTCTCGATGCTTGCCCGACGGGAGCCTTAGCCGAGGCGAGATGCTTGAATGCCAATAAATGCCTCTCTTACCTCACGATTGAGCACCGAGGTGAACTTCCAGATGAGCAGGCGGCTCTTTTGGGCAATCGGCTCTATGGTTGTGACACCTGCCAGTTGGTTTGCCCTTGGAATCGCTTTGCCCAACCTACGGAAGTTGCCGAGTTCCAACCTATTGAGGCATTTCTTTCCTTGAATGACGCACAACTCAACGATTTCTCGCTGGCCGATTATCAGCGTCTCTTTGCGCATTCCGCCGTGAAGCGTGCCAAGTTCGAAGGGCTGCTTCGGAACAGTCGTGCCTATCTTTCCTCCAAAAAACTGTTATAGAACAGCCTGATTCCTTTTGCATTGTCGGAATTTCTGCCGAATATTGCATTGGTTTTCTCAATCCATAAATGTTTAACTATTAAATACCATGTAAAATGAAGCGATTATTTGCTATTTTATTCGCCATCTGCTTGACGTGGCCGCTTTATGCGCAAGAGTTGAGCAACTTCGCCAATCGTGAACAAGTCGTGTCTCCGGAAATCAAAGAGGGAAAGATCACCTTCCGATTAGTGGCACCCGAGGCTAAGCAGGTGCAACTGACCGGAGGATTCATGCCTACGAAAAAGGTGACCTACAACAACCGAGAGATGGATGTGCCCGTCCCTGCGGATATGGTCAAGAACGAAAAGGGTGTCTGGGAGCTTACGATGGATCTGCCTCAACCGGATCTTTATACCTATAATTATATCTTGGATGGTGTGTCGGTAAACGATCCGCTGAATGTGTTGCAACAGCGTGATGGCGTACGCTACCTGAGTATCGTGATTATCCCTGGCGATTTCACGGCCAACTATTTCGAGGCGAACCAACGGGGTAATTTGCGAAAAGTATGGTATGACTCTCCTACGCTGCAATTGAATCGCCGGATGTATATCTATACTCCTTATGGCTATGACGATCCGAAGAATGCGGGCAAGCGTTATCCGGTGCTCTATCTTTTCCACGGAGCCGGTGGTGATGAGGACGCTTGGAGTAATATGGGACGAGCTTGCCAGATTCTCGACAACCTGATTGAGAAGGGCAAAGCTGAGCCGATGATCGTGGTGATGCCGAACGGTAACCCCGGGCAACAGGCCGCTAAGACGTTGCAATTGCCGGAGAAGCCTTTCGTTTGGAACGATCCCGCTACCCGCAACAGCTACATTCATTCCGTGGCTAAAGATGTGATTCCCTATATCGACAGCCATTTCCGCACTTTGACGGACAAGGCACATCGGGCAGTAGCCGGCCTTTCCATGGGCGGTGGCCACACGGTAGCCCTTTCTGGCAACTATCCGGAATTGTTTGATTATATCTGTCCGTTGAGCTGTGGCTCACAAGATACACCGGAGAACAATGCGCTGTTGGCTAATATCAAGAAGGCAGGGTACAAACTCTATTGGGTAGGTTGTGGAGATGCCGATTTCGCCTATCCGGGTACGAAAGTATTGGATCAGATGCTGACGAAGCAGGGGATGGAGCACCAGATGTTCATCAGTGGTGGTGGTCATACCTGGACCAACTGGCGTTACTACCTGAACAACTTCGTTCCGTTGCTCTTCAAATAGGCTCAGCGTGGCTCTTCAAAACGTTGCCCGTAGACCGAAAAAACTACGGGCAACTAAAGAAAAAATCATCGGCAATTAAAGAAAAAACGATGGGCAACGTTTTGCAAAATGATGGGCAACGTTTTAGCAAATGATGGGCAATGTTTTCTGCGATGATTTTGCATTTGTAAGAATAAGGAGTTAGGGAATAAGTCCGTATCTTTGGCGCATCTATCATTTGAAGTATTATGCGTAAAGAACGGACTTTATTTTTGACATGGCTGTGGGCTTGGATCTGCGTGATCCCTCTGGTTGCCCAACAGCCGGAGCAACTTCCGATAGACCCGAAAGTGCGCTACGGGAAGTTGAGTAATGGATTGACCTATTATATCCGCCACAATGAGCTGCCGAAAGAGCGAGCGGATTTTTATATTGCCCAAAACGTGGGTTCTATCTTGGAGGAGGAGAACCAGCGGGGACTGGCGCATTTCTTGGAACACATGGCTTTTGATGGAAGTGTTCATTTCCCCAACAATGGCATGGATAAATACATCGAAAGTGTCGGCATGCGTAATGGCGAGAACTTCAACGCCTATACCTCTTTTGACGAGACGGTCTATATGGTGACCAATGCCCCGGTGCATAAAGCAGGCGTTGTCGATTCCTGTCTGCTGATCCTGCATGATTGGTCAGGTTTCCTCTCGCTGACTGATTCAGCTATTCAGAAGGAACGAGGTGTGATCCGGGAGGAGTGGCGTACTCGACAAGATGCACAAACGCGCTTGTGGGAACAACAACTCCCAAAGATGTATCCGGGTAGCCGCTATGCCAATCGCATGCCGATTGGAACGATAGAGGTGATTGAAAACTTCAAGCCGGAGGAATTGCGAGCCTATTATAAGAAATGGTATCGACCGGATCAACAGGCGATCATTGTAGTGGGAGATATCGACGTGGATCAGGTGGAGGCTACTTTGAAGCGTACCTTTGCGGATGTATCTGCTCCGGTCAATCCGGCGAAGCGGGAGCCGATGCCTGTACCAGACAATGATAAACCGTTGGTCTCTATCGCTACGGATAAGGAGGCTGCCAATACGACCCTCTACCTTTTTTATAAGCATGACATCCTTTCACCCGAGCAGAAGGGTACGATCGAAGGCTTTGTGGTGAACTATTTCCAGCAAATTGCGGCTGCTGTTATGAGCGAGCGGTTTGATGATCTGTTGCACCAAGCGAATCCACCGTTCATCTATGCGGAGGCTTACGACAGTGATAATTTCATGATCGCTAAGACCAAAGGAGCTTGGACGGCAGCCGCTTTGGTGAAGGAGGGAGAACTTGATGCCGCTATGAACACCTTGGTCAATGAGACGCAACGGGTGAAGCAATTCGGATTCACGGCCTCGGAGTATGAGCGTGCGCGCATCAACGTCTTGAAGCAATATGAATCGGTTTTCAACGAGCGGGAGAACCAAAAGAACAGTACCTATGTGCGTGAGTATGTCAACCATTTCACGGAGGGCGGCTATATCCCCGGCATTGAGATGGAGTATGCGTTAGTCAATCAAGTGGCTGAACAAATCACGGTGGAGCAGGTCAATCAATATGTGCAGCAAATGATAGGCGATCGTAATATCGTGATCGGTTTGACCGGTCCCGATAAGGCAGACTTGCGTTATCCCACCGAAGCGGAACTGTTGCAGGCCTTTGAAGCGGCTCGGCAATTGCCGGTGGAGCCCTATCAGGAGACCCTCTCCAATGAGCCGTTAGTCCCGAACCTGCCGACTCCGGGAAAGATCATAGAGACCAAACCAGGAGATCGTTTCGACGCGACGGTGATGACCTTGAGCAATGGGGTGAAGGTGGTCTTGAAACCAACCACTTTCAAGAAGGATGAGATATTGATGACCGCTACCAGTCCAGGCGGCAGTACACTGTATGGGGTAGAGGAGATCCTGAACCTCAAGGTCTTTAACGACGTGATTGAGTTAGGCGGATTGGGCAATTTCTCCGCGACGGATTTGAGCAAACGGTTGGCGGGCAAGAAGGTCTCTTGTGCGATCTCCTTGGGATTGGACGCAGAGAATGTCAACGGTATGGCTGCGCCCGCAGATCTAAAGACGCTCTTTGAGCTGATCTATTTAGCGTTCACCACTCCACGGATCGACGAGGAGGCCTACGCCTCTTATGCAAACCGAATGCGGGCACAGCTGCAAAACAGCGAGTTGAATCCGATGGTGATTTTCAGTGATTCACTGACTTCGACAGCCTATGCCAATCATCCACGTGCGCTTCGTTTGCGAGCGGCAGACTTCGATCGAATCAGCTACCAACGCATCATGGAGCTGCGCAACGAGCGTTTTGCGGATGCCTCTGATTTCGTATTCTCCTTTGTGGGCAATATCCAGATGGATAGCATTCGCCCACTGATCGAGCAATATTTGGCTACGCTTCCCTCCTCTCATCGGGTTGAGCAGGCCAATCCAGTGGAAGTGCCCGATGTCCGTAAGGGAGAAATCAGCAATGTGTTCAGTCAGTCCATGGAAATCCCGAAGGTAACCGTGTTGCATCTCTATCGAGGTCAGATGCCTTACGACCTGGCGCATAAGCTGATGGCAACGATGACCAAGCAGATTCTGGACTTGATCTATTATGAGCAGGTACGAGAGGCAAAGGGAGGCACCTATGGTGTCGGTGTATCGACCAGCATCTCCGCTTTCCCGGAGGGACGTACCTCTTTGCAGATCTATTTCGATACCGATCCGGCTAAGTGGGAGCATATGGGGCAGATCATTCAGACGGCTTTGCAACAGTTAGCGGAGGAGGGACCTAAAGCGGAAGACTTCACGAAGACACAGGATAACCTGTTGAAACGCTATGCAGAAGTATTGCAGGAGAACAGCTATTGGCTGAATGTGTTGGACGATTACTATTACAAAGGATTCGATCTCCAAACCGACTACGAGTCTCTGGTCAAAGGCATGACACCAGCCAAGATCCAATCATTCGTGAAGGAATTGTTGCGACAAGGCAATCACATTGAGGTAGTGATGAAACCGTAAGGTTTTGGGCAACCTCAATCGTATAACTGAGCCGGCTCAATATGGAAGTAGAGCCGGCTCAGTTCGTTCTTTGAGTCGGCTCGATATTTACTCAATAATTAAATCCAAACCACCAGAGAGGTAGGGTATTCCCTGAGCCAAATTCGATCTGGTCTTTGACGACGTAGCCTTCTGCGGCGTTTTCAATTTGTTTTTTCCCTTTGGATTTCCCTCCAATCTCAAAGGTACGTGATCCAATTTCAAAATCAGATAGGGATGAGGAGATAATCGGGTTCTTGACCCTCAGCTGGCTCAAGAAGAAAGTTTCCCGTATGTTTCCCACTTTAGCCTCACCCTCTCCCAACAGATAGGCTAAGCTGGGATTGTCTAAATAAACCTTATCGACTTTGCCTAAGCCTCTAATTCCTCCGGTATCATCTCGTAATTGGGCAATCATGCCTGCTTGCTCAATTAAAAAGAGATAGTCGGGCATTTGATTTCGTCCTGTCCCGATCAGCTCGGCCAATTTACTCATGTTCGGTTTAAAAGGAACACTCTTGGCGATGATCGTTAATAATCGTTTGAGTTTCTGACCCATGGAGGCAGAGAGACCCGCAAAGACCGGAATGTCATTCTCTAATGTCAGATTGATGATCTGTCGTAACTTTTCCTCGAAGCCTAATTCCTTGGCGAAAGGATAATAGCCCCGCTTTAGATAATCGTCGAAATAGCGTAGCGGAGTAGCCACATCTATTGATTCCACCGCACCTTCAATCAGTTCATCCAAAGTGAAAGTTGGATAAGATAGGCCGTGGAAAAGCGCTAAGTATTCACGAAAAGAGAGGCCATAGAGGTGATACATCAATGCTCGACGACTGAGATCCGAAGAACCTTTATTGAGATCCAATACCGATGAACCTGAAAAAATTACGTATAACTCACTGAAATAATCATAGATCAATTTCAACTCTTTGGACCAGTCCTTATATTTATGGATCTCATCAATAAAGAAATAATGAATGCCTTGCTGTACCAATCGCTCAGCTAAGTCAATCAGTCGATGTTCGCTAAAATACAGATCATCCGCATTGACATAGAGTGTGTCAGACAGCGACAAGTCTTTTTTGATATGTTGTAAAAGTAATGTGGTTTTGCCCACACCTCTCGGCCCACGAATGCCAATCATCCGATTATCCCAGTTTATCTCTTGATAAAGATAGCGGAAGAAATCTGTTTTTGTTTCTTTCACTAACTTCTTATGTAAGCGCATCAATCTCTCCATATCTCCTTGCTTTTAGATGCAAAGGTAACGTTAATTGCACTTTCTAAGTGCAATTTGTGCGATAATTTGCACTTTGTAAGTGCAAATTATGGAGGATAAGCAGGATAATAGGACAGACTTGATGGAACTTTATGGGATGAACAGGGCGGTCAACAGTTTCTCGATAGCTCGATTCATCTCTTTGCCGTCACATCCATAATGGTTGACAAAAAGGGCGATGGCATATTCTTTACCTGCTTTCGTCACGTAACCCGCATAGCCTTTCACTCGTGTCATACTGCCACTTTTTAGCTTAGCGGAGATCTTCCCTTTCCAAAAATTGCGCACAGAGCCTTCGATGCCTACCCTGGGCAATGAGTTGTTGAAAACGGTGGATTGTGTAGAATGTTTGCGCATATAACATAGGAAATCAGTCATAAAGGCTGTTGATAACTTGTTGATAGCTGCTAACCCGCTCCCATCAACCTGATAGAGTGTAGCCACGTCTAAGCCCTGCTGTTCCCAATAGGCCCGCAATACTTTCACGCCTCGACCAAACGAGGAGATGACCTCGCCCTTCTTGGGTTGGTAACGCAAACCGATGGTTTTCAAGAGCGCATCCGCAAAGAGATTGTGGCTAACAAAATTGGTGATGCGGACCAATTCGCTTAACGGCGGGGAATAGGTGGTGATCAGGGCCTCACGGGAACCAGCAGGCCATTGTCCCGCCTCTTGCAGCAAACGGTGGCAAGAGGGCGTTCCCTTCACCTCGATACCCGCCTTACGCAACTGCTTCGTGAGGTAATTCGCCAAAAAGGTCGGAGGATCGGGGATGTCGCCTTGCAGCTCGTGATAGGCCTTCCCGGCTGGAACGACACCATATAGGTAACGCTCATTCGAGAAGGGTGCCCCTATGATGTAGCAACTATCGGTGGTTACTTTTTGTGCGGTCATATAATTATGGAAACGCAGGTCGATCCAGGGCTCTATGCCCTTCACTTGCGGACGGCTTCCTGCCTCGCCTGTCTGCAGGCCCAATTTGAAACGATTGTCGAAAACATTAAGGCCATAGCTACCAGCTCCATAATCGGTGCCCATATCCTCCACAACCCATTTCATGGAGGTGCCTTCTGTATCAAATAGTTGTTCGTCGGCGATCACGGTCCCTTCGATGGCTTGAATCCCTGCGGCACGGATGGCGGCTATCCATTCACCGATGAAATCGATTTCCTCTTCGAGAAAGGATGATCCTAAACTGGGATCGCCACTACCTTTAATATATAGGTTGCCGTGAAGACAACCCTGCTCGATGATCCCGTCGTATTCGATTGTTGTGGGGAAACGGTAATCTGCCCCTAATAGCTCCAAGGCAGTAGCCGTAGTCAATGATTTCATGACGGAGGCAGGGGCCATTTGCCGCAACGTGTCGTAAGCAAACAGCACTTGGCCACTCTCCACCTCTTTTACCATCAACGAGAAAGAGGCTCCCTCCATATAGGGCTGACGTAAAAGTCTGCGAATAGGTTGAGGCACTTGTGCCTCCACACAAGTTGCCCAAACAAGCAACCCGAATAGACCATAGATTAATTTATGAATCATTCCTCTGCCACTTTAAGAAAACTTATACTACCTTTGTCTGGAGCAAAGGTAATGAAAATATATGGATACACTCTTTAATAAACCATTCACATTCGATCGAGTGATGCGTATTGTCTTTGGCATCGCCTTGATAAGCGGCTTGGTCTATTTAGTCACGCTGCTGCGCAACGCATTGTTGCCCTTCTTGATTGCTTGGTTATTGGCTTATATGATGCAACCTTTCGTGAAGTTCTTTCAGTATAAGTTGGGGCTTCGAAGCCGTGTCCTGTCGATTATGGCGCTGTTGGTCAGTATGGCACTGGCCATCACGCTCTTGGTCGTGATGGTAGTCCCTTCTATTGCTGCGGAAGCCGATAAAACCATTGAACTGTTACGCACGCATGATCCAGGTGAGGGGCATATTCCCTTCATCCCGCAAGCTTGGTTAGACTATTTGGAGGCCAATGTGGATTTCACGCAGCTGATGGATTATCTAAATAAAGATAGCTTATTGAAAGCGATCAAACAAATTGCACCGCAGGTTTGGTCGTTCCTCAGCAATACGTTCTCTGTGCTGCTGAGTATCACGATTGTTTTTATGATCTTGCTTTACTTCATCTTTATCCTGTTGGATTATGAGAAGATCGCCAATGGATGGCCACAATTGATCCCCGGCAAGTATCGTCCCTTCATGGAGGGTTTGGTGGAGGATGTGGAATACAACATGAACCGCTATTTTCGAGGACAGGCTTTGATCGCTTTTTGTGTTGGCGTTTTATTGGCTGTTGGATTTAAGATTATAGATTTTCCTTTGGCAGTTACCTTGGGATTATTTATTGGTATGCTCAATTTGATTCCTTATATGCAGACAATAGGTATTATCCCGATGCTCATCTTGGCGTTGCTGCGTTCAGCGGAAACGGGCGAGAATTTCTGGATCATCTTCGGTTTGGCTCTTTTGGTGTTAGGCATTGTGCAGATGATCCAAGATCTCTTCTTGACGCCGCGTATCATGGGGAAAGCCATGGGGTTGAATCCTGCGATTATCTTGCTTTCTCTATCGATTTGGGGTACGTTGTTGGGCTTCATTGGTTTAATTATCGCTTTGCCACTGACCACACTTTGCCTTTCCTATTATAAACGCTTCATCTTGCAGGATGGTAAAGGAATAGGGATGAGTGAAACAGAGAAGCCTCAAGACCCCCCCTGTATTATTGGATAACTATGCCGAGAAAGAAAAAAAGTGAGGACATTGCTTGCGAGTTTAAAAATAAACACTACCTTTGCACCCGCTTACGATAAGTAACGCATGTGGATGATTCGCTAGCTCAGCTGGTAGAGCACAACACTTTTAATGTTGGGGTCTTGGGTTCGAGCCCCAAGCGAATCACTCGAAGAGAGAGTCGCAGCAATGTGGCTCTCTTTTTTTTATTCCTATCCAGTCGCTTTTGCTATGTGTAGTTTGCAAAACAAGAGCCCTCTCTGTTAATAGCTTGGAAAAGCGCAAATCTGACTGAAAAATTTCCTTAATACGCCCTGTCCGATTGAAAAAAATGCTACTTTTGTACCGCGGAAAAAAGGTGTTGTTTAGGCAAGCTCTATTGAAGAGCAGATGAAAGCATCCAATTTCGATTATAAGATGTACAGAGAGAAATAAATAATATATAAGTCAATCATTTAAATTAATTGCAAAATGGCAAATTTGGATTTAAGCAAGTATGGCATTACCGGTGCTACAGTGATCGCTCACAACCCTTCTTACGAGGTTTTGTTCGCTGAGGAGACAAAGGCAGGTTTGGAAGGTTATGAGGTAGGTCAGAATACAGAGCTGGGTGCTGTCAACGTGATGACCGGTATCTACACAGGCCGTTCACCGAAGGATAAGTACATCGTCATGGACGAGAACTCAAAGAACACAGTATGGTGGACTTCTGACGAATATAAGAATGACAACAAGCCGATGTCTGAGGAGGTTTGGGCTGCTGTTAAGGAGATCGCTGTTAAGGAGCTTTGCAACAAGAACTTGTATGTTGTAGATGGCTTCTGCGGTGCTAACAAGGATACTCGTATGGCTGTTCGTTTCATCGTTGAGGTTGCTTGGCAGGCTCACTTCGTAACGAATATGTTCATCCGTCCGACAGCTGAGGAGTTGGCTGCTTTCGAGCCTGATTTCGTTGTTTACAACGCTTCTAAGGCTGTTGTAGCTAACTACAAGGAGTTAGGTTTGAACTCTGAGACTTGTGTTGCATTCAACACTACTTCTCGCGAGCAGGTAATCATCAACACTTGGTATGGTGGTGAGATGAAGAAGGGTATGTTCTCTATGATGAACTACTACTTGCCGTTGAAGGGCATCGCTTCTATGCACTGCTCTGCTAACTGCGATATGAACGGTGAGAACACAGCTATCTTCTTCGGTTTGTCTGGTACAGGTAAGACTACGTTGTCAACTGATCCGAAGCGTCGTTTGATCGGTGATGACGAGCACGGCTGGGATGACAATGGCGTGTTCAACTTTGAGGGCGGTTGCTATGCGAAGGTTATCAACTTGAGCAAGGAGAACGAGCCGGACATCTACAACGCTATCAAGCGCAACGCTTTGTTAGAGAATGTAACTGTAGCTGCTGACGGTAAGATCGACTTCAACGATAAGAGCGTGACAGAGAATACACGTGTATCTTATCCGATCGACCACATCAACAACATCCAGCCGGGTTCTTCTGCACCTGCAGCAAAGAACGTGATCTTCTTGTCTGCTGATGCATTCGGCGTATTGCCTCCGGTATCTATCTTGACTCCGGAGCAGACTCAGTACTACTTCCTCTCTGGCTTCACCGCTAAGTTGGCAGGTACAGAGCGTGGTATCACGGAGCCGACTCCGACATTCTCTGCTTGCTTCGGTCAGGCATTCTTGGAGTTGCACCCGACGAAGTACGCTGAGGAGTTGGTTAAGAAGATGCAGAAGAGCGGCGCTAAGGCATACTTGGTGAACACAGGTTGGAACGGTACAGGCAAGCGTATCTCTATCCCCGATACTCGTGGTATCATCGACGCTATCCTCGACGGTTCTATCTTGAAGGCTGAGACGAAGAAGATCCCGATGTTCGACTTCGAGGTTCCGACTTCATTGCCTAACGTGAATCCGGCTATCCTTGATCCGCGCGACACTTACGCTGATGCAAGTGTTTGGGAGGAGAAGGCTAAGGATTTGGCAGGCCGCTTCATCAAGAACTTCGCTAAGTACACTGGTAACGAGGCTGGTAAGGCTTTGGTTGCTGCTGGTCCGAAGTTGTAATCAACGATTGCAAAATCAACATAAAAGGGCGTCAGGTGGTTCATCTGACGCTTTTTTTATGCCTTTCCTCTTAATATTTAGATTAAATATTAAATATGTGAAAAAATATGCCTACCTTTAGCCCGAATCTGTGAGATGGAGTAGATTATGTATAAAAATTGGATATATATAGTTGGTTGGATGCTTTGCTTGGCAGCCTGCAGCAAAGATTACACCTATCGGATTGAGGGTAAATTGAGCCACTTGACCGAGCCGACAGTATATGCAGTTTTTGAGAATGAGCAGGAGAAGAAGGTTGATACCCTTCTTTGCGCTGACAATGGCACGTTTGAATTGGAAGAGCAAATAGATGGTTTCCACTCTGTTACGCTTTTCTTTGAAGGCAGATCACGCTGGGTGACCGCTTATTTGGAGCCAGGAACGACCGTTTCCATTGAGGGGGATGCGCAGTCTCCTCTTTTGCTACAGATGAAAGGAGGTAAGATCAATGACCGGTTAGCTGCATTCAAGAAGAAGCAGGCAGATCTGTTCAATGAGATGAGCACGCTTACCCAACAGTTGGGAGAGAAAGCAAATACGGTGGAGCAGACAGATGCTGCCGCTCGGCTGGCAGATGTGAATTTGCGTCTTTCAGAGGAGGCCGCAGCTTATGTGAAAGCTCATCCGGATGAGGAGGCTTCGGTTGTGCTCATTCAGACTTTCTTTGCGGATCCGGATGACACTCGAAAGATAGATGAACTTTTGGCATTGCTTGATCCTCGATTGAATGATTTTTATTTGGTGAGGGAGTTGGAGCAATTTAGCATTCGTTCTCAACGTATAGCACTGGAGGCCGAGGCTCCCGATTTTACGGTGAAGAATATCTATGGCAAGTCGATGAGTTTGGATTCGTTTGCCAATCGGCATTTACTATTGGCTTTCACGGCTCCATGGTGTGACATGTGCCAGACGGAGGATCTCTCGTTGGATGAGGTGGCTATGCGCTATTCTACAGATCAATTAGCTATCTTATTGGTCAGCTTGGATGACCAGCCAGCCAGTGTGCGTGAGAGTGTGGCCAAGGATAGTATTCCCTGGAATGTGGTGACAGATTCAGCAGGTCAGGCCATGCAACTGATTGATTTGTATAATGTCAGTGTATTGCCTCGTTGTTTCTTGATTGATGAGGAGAAGCGGATCATCATGAAAACCGATAATGAGGTGGAGATCCGTCAGACCTTGGAAAGATTGATTGCGGAATAGAGTAGTATTCAATGGAGATTGTTTAGGCGATCTCTTTGATTACGAACCATATAATTACTTAAAATACTTAACTATGTTAGTCAAAGTGTATGCTGCTGCTGTGCAAGGCGTTTCGGCGACGATTGTGACCATTGAGGTTAATTGTTCGAAAGGTATCCAATTCTTTTTAGTGGGGTTGCCCGATGTGGCTGTGCGGGAGAGTCACGAACGTATTCTTTCTGCTTTGGAAGTTTGTGGCATTAAGTTTCCTCGTATGCGCATCGTCATCAATATGTCTCCAGCAGATATACGGAAGGAGGGTACTGCCTATGATCTACCTTTGGCAATCGGCATCTTGGCGGGATCGGGTGTGTTAGATGCCAGTCGATTAGCCGATTACATGATGATGGGTGAATTGTCGTTGGATGGTTCGTTGCTACCGATCCGAGGGGCCTTGCCGATAGCGATTAAGGCAAGAGAGGTGGGCTTTAAGGGATTGATCGTGCCGAAAGCCAACGTGATGGAAGCAGCTGTGGTAAATAAGTTGGAAGTGTATGGAGCCTCACGCATTCAAGAAGTTATAGCTTTTATGAAAGGAGAAGATGCGCTGCAACCTACGGTGATTGATACCCGAAAAGAGTTTTATGATCGCCAACAGTTTTTTGATTGTGATTTCAGCGATGTGCGAGGGCAGGAGAATGTAAAGCGTGCTTTAGAGGTGGCGGCAGCAGGTGGTCATAATCTGATTATGGTAGGCCCTCCCGGGAGTGGCAAATCCATGTTGGCTAAACGTTTGCCTACCATCTTGCCACCTTTTACCCTGCAAGAGTCGTTAGAAACCACGAAGATCCATTCTGTGGCAGGGAAACTGGGCGATGGCACCTCGTTGATGGTACAACGCCCGTTCCGATCGCCCCATCATACGATTTCTAATGTGGCCATTGTCGGGGGAGGAACCTATCCTATGCCGGGAGAGATTAGCCTGGCGCATAACGGTGTTCTGTTCCTCGATGAACTACCTGAGTTTAATCGCAGCGTATTGGAGGTCATGCGCCAGCCTTTAGAGGATCGAACCATCCATATCTCACGTGCTCGCTTGTCGGTAGATTATCCAGCCAGTTTTATGCTGATCGCCTCCATGAACCCTTGTCCATGTGGTTATTACAATCATCCGACACGTCCCTGTCTCTGTGCGCCTGGAGCCGTGCAGCGTTATATGAATCGCATCTCAGGCCCATTGCTGGATCGCATTGACATTCAGGTGGAAATCGTACCTGTACCCTTTGAGAAAATCTCAGATCCGGTTCCCGCTGAATCCAGTTTGGTGATTCGGGAGCGGGTTGTGAAGGCCAGAGCCATTCAAGAGAGACGTTTCGCCGCCTATGAAGGGATTCATTGCAATGCGCAAATGACCTCCAAAATGCTCCATCAGTATGCGATACCCGATGCCGCCGGCCTACAGATCTTGAAGCGGGCCATGGACAAACTCAGCCTATCCGGTCGTGCCTACGATCGCATCTTGAAGGTTGCCCGAACCATAGCGGACTTAGCCGATTCTGAGCAAGTAGAGGTTCCCCACTTAGCCGAAGCCATCCAATATCGCAGCCTCGACCGGGAGAATTGGGGGATGTGAGAAACATGCCCGTATCATCCAATCCATTTCGTCCCCCAAGGCAGAGCCATTCAAGCAATGGATGGCACATGTTGCGTCAGAACACACCAATGCAATTTCTTTACAGGATAAAGCTGGACATTATGGTGGTACGTAGGCTCATAAAGATGTTGCTTTTGAGTTTGCATGTGGGCTCTCTAAACTTGTCGGGGTGCTTGACGGGGTACTTGTCGGGGTGGAGATGTGCAATGTGTTCATTCCTTATTCAGACTAAAGGTTCGTCATTGCTAATGTAAGGGGCGTATCATTACTAATGTAAGGGGTTCGTCATTACTAATGTAGTTGGTACATTATTACTAATCACACCCATTCGAACCCCTAAGTTAATTCTTGCGCTATTTTCGAAGGAAATAGGTATATTTTACCAATATAGCCTACAATCTTGTGTATAAACGAAAATAGTTCTTATTTTGCATGAAGTAACGGTGACCAAAATTGAGAGAACGTATGAGCATAATAAGTGAAATTAATAGTCTTTTTCGTCAGGTTTTTGCGAATCCACAGACGTTTAACCATGCTGAGATAGTTTCTGATATTGACAGCGAAGTTAGCGAGATAGTACGCCAAAAGCTTCCTGCTGCATTTAAGCAATTCTTAGGAGATAAATCTAACCAGTATGTGATTAAAGGTTCGGTAGGAGTGGGAAGGGCGACAAAAACGCCTTGGATTGCTATTATGGATAAAGATATAACCGATTCAACCCGTAGGGGCATTTATATCGCTTTCCTATTCTCCTCAGATTATGAGCATGTTTATTTAACATTCATGCAAGGGACCACTGTCCCAGATCAATTTGGCCCCAGAATGGGAAAAAAGGAGATAGCAAAGAACACACGAGCCATAAGGAATCTTCTGCATGAAAGCAATAGACTATTAAAACAAGATGACAAGGCAGATATTGCAGATGAAAGGTATAGAATTGGAGCCGTTTACTATTCATTATGGGATACAGAGAATGAAGCTAATGGGCTTGCTCTTCTAAGGCTTTATTTTGCTATGTATTACAAATATAAAGAAGCAAATTTATTAGGAAAAACAGCCATGCAAACAGAGATCATTGCCAAAAAAGATAAACAAGAGATCAACGTAAAATATCGTCCCTATCTCACCGCCATTAAGTCGAAGCCCTTCTTGTTGCTGGCTGGCATTTCGGGAACGGGAAAGAGCCGTATCGTTAGGGAGTTGGCTCGTGCTTGCTGGGAGACAGGTTCGGAAGAATATAAAGCGCAGAAGCCAAAGAACTTTGAGATGGTGCAGGTAAAGCCAAACTGGCATGATTCAGGTGAGCTGATAGGTTATGTAAGCCGTGTGAGTGGAAAGGCGGAGTTTGTGGCTGGCGACTTCCTGAAGTTCGTGGCAAAGGCATGGGAAGACCTCGAAACACCTTATTTCTTGTGTCTTGACGAGATGAACCTTGCACCCGTAGAACAGTATTTTGCCGAATACCTTAGCGTAGTGGAGTCTCGAAAGAGGAATGACGACGGGATGGTTGTGACAGACCCCATACTGAAAAAAGCGAATGAGGAATGGTACTTCAACCTTACTGCCTCATTGACATCGGATGAGGAGATACGTAAACAGTTTAACGATGAAGGTATCTCTTTGCCACAAAACCTTATCGTGGTGGGCACAGTCAATATGGACGAGACAACCTTCTCTTTCTCGCGTAAGGTACTTGACCGTGCCATGACCATCGAGATGAACGAGGTGGATTTATATGGAGGTCTGATAGACAGGCACGAAAGAATCGGGAAGATTGGAAACAATGAGCTGGTGGGCACCGCTGTGGAAGGAGTGGACGTATATAGCGATAACAAGGATGTTTGTGACATAGCTATCGGTTATCTTACTAAACTTAACGAAATATTGGAAGGCACACCGTTCAAGGTGGCCTACCGCACACGCAACGAGTTCCTGCTCTATGTGGTGAACAATCTACCATATAACAAAAATGCGGACGGTAATGAACTTCCGCAAGGCCACGTCATAGCCAGAGCTTTGGATGAGATAACGAGCATGAAGATTCTTTCTCGCATTGAGGGTGATGACACCAAGGTAAAGGAAAGTCTGCTTGACAATCTGATGAATGCTATCAAGTTGGGACTGAGTAAAATAGCGGGTGAGGAGAATCCTGTGGAATCCGTTTCAATAGCCAAGTTGAAGGAAATGAAGGATAGACTCAATTCGGGTTATACAAGTTTCTGGAGTTAATGGATGTATATATCAGAAAACATAATACCACATTTATACATCCCGAATTCGGTGTAATTAGAATTTGAATTATGGCAAAAATAAAGGTACAAGATACAGAAGTAACCGTTACAAGCATTAATGGAGAAGATTATATCTGCTTGACAGATATGATAAGGGCAAAAGATGGCGATTTCTTTGTAACAGATTGGCTTCGCAATAGAAATACACTTGAGTTCATCGGAATATGGGAAAAAGTCTATAACCCCTCTTTTAATTATGGCGAATTCGCCACAATTAAAAGTCAGGCTGGTCTTAATAGGTTCTAAAGTAATGTGACACAGTTATGGAACTCCTGACCATACAACACGCAGACTTCACGATGACTATCGAGTGCGGTAAGTTCGATAGCATCTGGACGAAAGCCAAGAATAACATCGGAGAGCATGCTTTGCATTCCACTTATTCTTGGACAGAGGGTGTGGTGTCTGTAACTTTGAATACGGACGAGGGTGAAAGGCCAATAGAGAAAGGTGAAACGGCATCAGCCATTTTCTTCGACAATGCCGACTATCCGATATGGGTGGAGTTTGCCGACTACGTGAAGGATGCACAGTTTGGCTCGGAGCTGCAAGGAGATAATGAGCGGTTTACTTTCCGCAGACACATACTGGCGGGTTTTCTTAACTATGGCAACGAAATAGGAAAGAGCGAGATACACCTTATATATGAGACAAAAGAGAGAACAAAACGCTTTACTTTTTCTTTTGAGGTATTGAGTACAAAACTCAATTATCATGAGCATTGGCGACGCATCATCGAGGACATTGAGGCAGAATACCGCATGTTGTCCTTGGATTACATGCGAAGGACATTTCATGGTTTTTCACCCGACCAAAACGGAAAGACCCCCGAGATAGTATGGTGGAGCGTATTTGCCAGCGAACAGGAAAAGTTCGTACGTGCGTGTAAGAATATCATCGAACGTCCACGTCACAGGTTGCACGGAAGAGAGAGCTATAGACGTGCTGATCAACTGAAGATTGTGCCTCGTGAGATTGAGAATACACTTGCTGAACATCGGAACGAAAACGGACATCTTTATAGGGTAGAAGAACAGATACAAACCAACGACACGCAGGAAAACCGATTTCTGAAATTCGCCCTCAGTCAGATAACATCTAAATATGATGCCTTGAAGCAGCGAATCGAAAATCTGAACAACGTATCGGAGGTGAAAAAGCAAGAAATGCGCAATATGCTATCAACCTTACAGCATCTGCAGCACAATCCGTTTTTCCGTTCAGTGGGCAGATACAAGGGTATGAGTCAGGAAAGCTTGGTACTGCACAAGGCAACAGGTTATAGTCAGGTGTATCGCACTTGGAACTTACTAAGACGTGGTTATTCACTATATGATGGTATGTACAGACTTCAGACGAAGGACATCGCTACTCTATACGAGATCTGGTGTTTCATTGAGGTAAGCCATATTGTAAAAGAAAAGCTGCAACTTTCGGATACGGATGTAGATCATCGCAACCGCATGGAGATGAACGGTTTGTTCACTTGGGAACTGGGCAAGGGTGAACATTCACGCATACTCTTCAAAAAAGACAACGTGGAATTAGCAGAATTAGTCTATAATCCCAAAAACACTGAACGTGAAAACTCAGATATGGGAATGAAAGGCCTTGTGGTGCGCACTGTGCCACAAAAACCAGACATTGTCTTACAGCTAACCAAGAATGATATGAGTAAAGGCATGAAGATGACGTACCTGTTCGATGCCAAATACCGCATAGCAGACAGGCAAAATGGTGTTGATACTCCACCTGACGATGCAATCAATCAAATGCACCGCTATCGTGATGCCATCTACTACCAAGAACATGATGAAAACACGTTGAAAAAGGAAGTGATAGGTGGATATATACTTTTCCCGGGAGATGGCGAGCCTGCTGATGTGGAAATGGCGAGATTCCATAAGAGCATCGAGGAGGTGAATATCGGGGCGTTTCCGTTGCGTCCTAAGGACAAGTGCAATCGTCAGCTATTAGAAGACTTTATCGAACAACTTATCAACAAAAAATCACAAGAGATAATCTTCAAAGTGATACCCCAAAAGGGAACATTTGTAGAAGTCGGTAACCGTGTACTCATTGGGCTTGTGACCAACAGTAGCCGAAAAGGCTATTTACAAAGTTTTAAGGATGGTAATGCCACCCTATACTACACTGGTCGCCATTTCCCAACAACTATCGCCTTACAAAACCTACATTACTTCATGCCGTACTTTAAAGGAGAAGGCATTCGTGATGCCTATGAGATAATGAGTGTTAGAACTATCACGTCAAAGGAAGTGAAGCAAATAGAGGGAGATGAAGATACCAATGACCTTCGTCTCGCCTTTGAACTGCGCTATTTCCGTAAACAATATGCCAGCATTCAACCTATCAATACAAGCAAAATGATAAACTACACGTTTATTGACACTACTTTTGAAGAGTTGGATATGTTAGTTATTGTGGATCAATAATCGCATTAGTCGTTTACGATTCATTGCCGTTCAAAAATCGTTCATTCGATAGGTTCACCATCGTTCATGCGTCCTTAGGACGTACGTCCATAGGTGCCAAGGCCGTACGTGCATAGCCTCTCTGGTCGTACGAGCATAGAACCTATGAACGTAAGACTATGGAATGCCTCGAAGTACGGCTATAAGAGATAGTCTGTTAACACCTTATCGGCACGTTGTCAGTACCTCTTTTAGTGTATGTCAACTGGTACTGGAGTTTATATTGGCTGGTACTGGAGTGTTGAGTGACTGCTACCGCAGTGTATATTGACTTCTACTGATTACGATATGTAGAAGGAGCGGAATCATAGAAGGCAATAATGTACAGCGCATTTGGCTGATTCAGCAAAATGGTGTAGCTTTGCGGTATCTGACTGCTTGGAATGAAAGTACTGATTCTAAATACTTCGGAACGGACGGGTGGTGCGGCGGTGGCTGCCAATCGTTTGATGCATGCGCTTTGTAAACAGGGTGTAGAGGCCAAGATGTTGGTGCGAGACAAACAGAGTGATGATGAACGAGTAATCTCGGTCAATCAGTCTTGGTTCCAACGAAGATTGAACTTCTTGCGTTTTGTCTGGGAACGTTTGGTGATATTCCTTTGTAATAAGCTGAATCGCAAGGATCTGTTTCGGGTCTCTATCGCCAATAC
>JALFJR010000070.1 GCA_022775005.1 Parabacteroides sp. | reverse complement strand
TAAAGTTTGGAGAACGATTTAAATTATTGTAATTTTACGCTCGTCGGGACGGGTGGTCCCGCCCCTTGGCGCTGGCCGTTCCCCGACCGATGAGTTTTCTAAAAGGAATCAATGCGTGACACAGTTTATTTTACACTACCTTTTCTTCTTATCGTTCGTATAAGCAATAGTATGAGTTCAATTAATACTTAGTTGCTCAAAAATTATATCAAGATCTTTCATACGATCAGCACCAAGGAATACCGCTATCATATTATTACTTTGGTTAACATATAACGCTTGATTATAAAGTACAAATTAATAGAATCCATCATTATTAATACTATATAATAGCTTTATGAGAGTTTTATTTTTCCGTTGAATATTCTTTTTTGGAAATTTTATCTGATGCTAATAGCTATAAATAACCACTGATGAGATGTTGAATAATATTCTCTGTAAATGCAGAGACAAAAGTTGTAGCTAATCTTATGGAATTAATCTGTTTTGAATGAAGCTGAGTTTTCTTAGAATCACACATTTTGCAGAATATCAACATGATAGCGCAATATACAAGAGTGCAAAACTTAGTGCTTATAAATATTTGTAGAGCATTCCTATAAGCTAGAGTTGTTAAAAAAATGCGTGTTATGGGGTTCTATGTCTTTTTCAGAATCTTATCAATTCAAATACCATTGGTAAACTTGACTGATTTAAACAAGAAATTTGGCACACGCTGGCACACGTGTGCCAAAACGTGTGCCAAGTCTACTATATTTCAAATATGTATGTATAAAACAAAACTAACGGAAACAACCTGAATTGCGTTTATAACTTTCACAAGTTCATGTTGTTTCCGATTGTCTCCGTGTTATTGATTAGTATTTGAACTTGCTGTTCTTATTTCCCGATGCAGAATCGACTGAATATGTTGCCAAGTACTTGATCTGTAGTAACTTCGCCAATAATATCACTAAGATGGAAAATACACTCTCGAAGATCTTGCGAGATGAAGTCTCCGGAGAGCTGGGATTGCAATCCCTCTTGCACACGTTGGATGGCTTCCAGCGCATGGGTAAGGGCCTCGTAGTGGCGGGCATTGCTGACGATGACGTCACCCGTTTGCAGATCGGGTAGTTGGGTAGCCTCCACCAATCGCTGACGGAGCTGGTCGATGCCTGTTTGCTCTTTGGCGGAGATGCGCACTTGAGACCAATTTTCTGGGAGGGAGCCTTGATTCTTCTCTTCGCTATGGAGATCGCATTTGTTGTGTGCCACGATCACCTGCTGATGCTTCAGGTGTAGGGTGATCTGAGCCACAAATTGCGCAAAATGAGCTGCAGGACGGGAGAGATCATCCATCAAGATGACAATCTGGGCCTCGTCTAAAGCCTTGAAGCTACGGGCGATACCCAGAGACTCGATCGTGTCGGTGGTCTCACGAATACCCGCTGTGTCGATGAAGCGGAACAGATGGCCGGAGAGGTTGATGGTGT
This sequence comes from Parabacteroides sp., assembly GCA_022775005.1. Taxonomy (GTDB): domain Bacteria; phylum Bacteroidota; class Bacteroidia; order Bacteroidales; family Tannerellaceae; genus Parabacteroides. The sequence continues at coordinate 78,029 of JALFJR010000070.1, read as the reverse complement.
CCTCGATCACATCGCGTGTCGTGCCATGAATGTCACTGACGATAGCCTTCTCTTCACCCAAGAGCGCATTGAGCAGGGTTGATTTTCCGGCGTTTGTCTCACCAATGATGGCTACGGGGATGCCATTCTTGATGGCATTGCCCAAGCTGAAGGAGCGCACCAAGGAGGTGATCTTATCCTCGATCTGTCGAGCCAAGGTGATTAGCTCTCCACGATCGGCAAACTCCAGTTCCTCATGATCACTGAAGTCCAGCTCCAGCTCCATGAGTGAGGTGATGTGGAGGAGTTGATCTCGCAGTTGAGCCAACTCTCGGCTGAAGCCTCCTCGCATTTGGTTGAGCGCCAACCGATGTTGTCCTGCTGAAGTGGAGGCGATCAAATCGGCCACAGCCTCCGCTTGGCTTAGGTCCATTTTGCCATTTAGGAAGGCTCTCCGTGTAAATTCACCCGGTTCAGCCAGCCGACATCCTGCATCAATCAAGGCTTGCAGCAGCTGTTGCTGGATGAATTGCGAACCATGACAGCTCAATTCAACAGTGTCCTCGCCCGTAAAAGAGTGAGGTGCTCGGAAGAGTGCGGCCACGACCTCATCAATCAAAGCTCCCTGCTTGTCGAAAGCTTGCCCATAGGTGAGGCTGTTGGCGGGACAAAGCGAGAGTTGCTTCTTTGGGTTGCGGGGGTGAAAGACACGTCCGGTGAAAGGAATCGCCTCTGCGCCAGAGATGCGGATCACGGCGATTCCTCCTATGCCTGGAGCTGTGGAAATGGCACAAATGGTACTCATTCAGTCTGTTTTTGAGTTAGACGTTGATCAGCTCATACGCCTTGGTACCCAAGCCGATCTTTTCCGCATAGTCCAAACCCGCCTTCCAGTTGGTGTCCGGGTGGATCAAGTGGAACTTGTCCTCTCCCACCAAATGCTCGTGCGGATGGCTTTCTGCCAACTTGCTTCCACCTAAGATCGGGGCGTTCATCACCATATCGGCACATGCCTGGTCGAGAGCTACCGGATCAAAAGAGGCTGCGATACCCAGGTCGGGTACGATGGCAGCGTCGTTGTGGTTCCAGCAGTCACACTCGGGAGAGACGTTCATGATGAAGCTGATGTGGAAATTGGGCTTACCTTTCAGGACCGCTTTCGAGTATTCGTCGATCTTGTAGTTCAAGTGCTCGGAGGTGTCCCAATCGGCTACGACAGCAGCCTCATGCTGGCAAAGCGCAACGCACTGGCCACAACCTACGCATTTGGTGTAGTCGATTTCGGCCTTGCGATTGTTCAAATGGATGGCGTCGTGTGCACAATGTTTCACGCAGATGTTGCAACCAATACAGTTGTCAGTATTGATTTTGGGTTGGGATGCACTGTGCAACTCCAACTTGCCACCTACGCTGGCGCTACCCATACCCAGGTTCTTCAGCGCACCTCCAAAGCCGGCTTGCTCATGCCCCTTGAAGTGGTTCATGCTGATCACGATGTCGGCATCCGCAATGGCTGCACCAATTTTCGGAGCCTTGCAATACTTTCCGTCGATCTCGATCTCCCGATAGTCCGTACCTTTCAAACCATCGGCAATGATCACGTTGCAATCAGCTGAAATGGGGTTGAAGCCATTCTCCATGGCCGCTTTCATGTGATCGACCGCATTGGAGCGTCCACCGGAGTAGAGCGTATTGCTATCGGTCAAGAAGGGCTTGCCACCTAAACTGCGGATCAGTCGAACCATGCGAGCGGCATAGTTCGGACGGATATAGGCCAAGTTGCCCGGCTCTCCGAAATGGATCTTGATCGCTACGAACTGATTCTTGAAGTCGATATCTGCGATACCAGCTTTTCTTGCTAAACGCTCCATCTTGTCAAGCAGGTTGCTGCTGGGATTGGTGCGCAGATTGGTGAAATAAACTTTGGATGCCATATATTTTATTTGGATTTAGGAGCAATGTTTAGTTGCTCTATTGTTTATTTTATGCTATGTTTGCGACCACAAAAGTACAAACAAAATTCATAATATCATCTATACAAAGAAGAAATGGAAAGTATGCGAACCAGGCGGACCATCCGCCAATATAGTGACCGGGATGTTCCGGCAGAGTTGCTGAATGAGTTATTGACTGTGGCTATGCAGGCTTCAAACACCGGTAACATGCAACTTTATAGTGTGGTGGTCACCCGGGATGGGGAGCAGAAGAAGCGTCTGGCTCCTGCTCATTTTAATCAACCCATGGTGACCAATGCTCCTGTAGTGTTGACCTTTTGTGCGGATGTGAATCGCTTTGTGCAATGGGCAGCTTGCCGGAAGACGGAGGCGGGCTTTGCTAATTTCCAGACTTTTATTGCGGCTACAATTGACGCGATGCTGTTTGCGCAAAGTTTCTGCACAGCCGCAGAAGAGAAGGGGTTGGGTATTTGCTATTTAGGCACGACTACTTATAATGCTGGTCCGATTATCGAGGCATTGAACCTGCCTCGTTTGGTAGTGCCCATTGTGACGGTGACGTTAGGCTATCCCGCAAATCCACTCCCTGCGCAATCTGAACGTTTGCCCTTGGCTGCTATTCTGCATGAAGAGACCTATGCTGATTACACTCCAGCACGCATCGATGCGCTCTATGCCGAGAAGGAGGCACTGAAAGTCAACCAACGTTTTGTGGCCGAGAACGGGAAAGAAACGTTGGCCCAGGTGTTTACGGAAGTACGCTACACAAAGGCCAACAATGAGTATTTCTCTACCGCATTTTTGGAGGTATTGAAAAAGCAGGGCTTCCTGACGGAATAAGCACTGCATTAGATACGCTCCAAGACCGTGTCAATCAAGTTGTCTAATGCAGAGGCGTAGTCGGTATTCATGTTATTATCGACACGCCCTGCAATGATGCAACAGACCGTCATGGCTCGATGGCCCATCAGGGCAGCAAGACCAGCCAAGGCTGAGCTTTCCATTTCGTAGTTGGTAATCTGATGCCCCTCGAAATTGAAAGCTTGGATCTTTGGGTTGAGTTGTGGATCCGCCAAAGGTAAGCGAAGCAACCTTCCTTGCGGGCCATAAAAGCCATTGGCTGCGATGGTCATGCCTCGTACCATGTCTCCCTGCGTGATCTGCTCAATGAGTGATGGGTCAGCCTTAACCACATAGGGCCTTAATCCTTCCACCTTCCAATCCAACTGTCGAAGCAACTCTTTCTCCATTTGTAGATCCCGCACGGATTCCGTGTTGGCATAGAAATAGAGCACTCCATCAAATCCGATGGAATGTTCTGCGGCCACATAGGTACCAATCGGTGCATAAGGTTGCAAACCACCCGAAGTTCCAATGCGTACCATGGTGAGTTGACGGAAATCCGGCTTGATCTCCCGGGTCGTGAAGTCGATGTTGGCCAAGGCATCCAGCTCGTTCAACACAATGTCGATGTTGTCCGTGCCGATACCGTGGGAAACCACAGTAATCCGTTTCCCTTTGTAACGTCCTGTGATGGTGTGGAACTCTCGGTTACTCACCTCACATTCCTTTTCCTCGAAACAGCTGGCCACCGCGGAAACACGGGCTGGATCGCCCACCAAGATAAGGCGATCAGCCAACTGTTCCGGACGAAGATGCAAATGAAACGCACTGCCGTCTTTGTTGATGATCAATTCTGAGGGTGAGATCATACGACACTTTATTTTAAAGGTTTATTGGAAGGTGCAGACGTAGGCTTTGCGATTGATTCGCGCATGGATGTGTCCGCCTCTATATTCTTCATTTTATAATAATCCATCACGCCTAAATTGCCGGATCGGAACGCCTCAGCCATGGCTTTAGGTACTTCTGCCTCCGCCTCGATCACCTTTGCACGTGCCTCTTGTGCTTTGGCTTTCATCTCTTGCTCTAAGGCTACGGCCATAGCACGACGCTCCTCAGCCTTAGCTTGAGCGATGTTCTTGTCGGCTTGTGCCTGATCCATTTGCAGGTAAGCACCGATGTTCTTACCTATATCAATATCCGCAATGTCAATAGATAGAATCTCAAAGGCCGTACCCGCATCCAAGCCCTTGCGCAATACCAATTTAGAGATAGAGTCGGGGTTTTCCAATACAGTCTTGTGGCTATCGGAAGAACCAATGGAAGAGACAATGCCCTCGCCTACACGGGCCAGGATGGTTTCCTCACCGGCACCACCTACCAACTGCTTGATGTTGGCTCTGACCGTTACACGGGCTTTGGCAATCAGCTGGATACCATCTTTCGCTACGGCTGTTACCGGAGGTGTGTCAATCACTTTTGGATTGACCGACATCTGTACGGCCTCGAACACGTCACGACCAGCCAAGTCGATAGCGGTTGCCATCTGAAATGGAAGATCAATGTTTGCTTTGGAGGCAGAGACCAAGGCATGCACCACCTTTTCCACATGACCACCTGCCAGATAGTGCGCCTCCAGCTCATCACGGGTCAATGATTTCAAGCCAGCCTTGTGGGCTTCGATCATCGCACGGGTAATAATGTAGGGAGGCACTTTACGGATGCGCATCAGGAAAAGTTGAATCAGCGAGATATTCACGCCGGATACCTTTGCCGAGATCCAGAGTAGGAACGGCACATAATAGAAAAAGATAGACAGCAACAGTACAGCTGCGCCTAAGAGAATAAGAGGAAAAAACTCAGTTTCCATGGATAGCAAATTTAATCGTTCGACAATCTTATTTTTTCTTGCTCAGGAAAAGTACCTCCGCATTGCGTGCTTTCTTTTCCCACTCTTCCGGTTGCGTGAGTAACTCGTCCAGTTGCTGTTCCGCTTGCAGGATGGTGGGGGTCAATTGTGCCCGCTTGCTACTGTTCCCTTTGTGGTAATTGGTGCGAAGCGTCTCCAACTTATCCGTTTGCTGCTGGATCTGCTTGCGCAAAGCGATCACTTTTTGATAAAGTTTCTTGGCTTCTGGACTTTGTATATCATCCAATATATAATAGGTAAGCTGATCATTGATCGCAAAGGTGAAATCTTTGCGTAGCTCCGGTTTGCCAAAGGGCACGGCTTGATGTGCCAACTGAATCCGTGCGGAATAATCTGCGCCAGCTTTCCAGCTTTCCTGGATGGCGTTGACCGCAGCTAACCGACGCTTGAGCTCGATGTCGTCACTCTCCACCCGTGCATGGTTGGCATCGGGAATGAAGAGGTAAACGCAGACCTTACCTTCTGGCTGATGACGGTCGGAGACAAACCACCCCAACTGCTTGGCCTCATCCATGACGATCATGTAATCGTTGAAGGGGGAGTTAAAAGGCATACCCAACTGTTCAGGAGCTAAATAGGAATCCGAACTGGTGTTATAGCGAGTCACGAATAGGTCGTACCCTCCCAATGATCCATTGCCTTCAGAGGCGTAATAGAGTGTTACTCCATCACTCAACACAAAAGGATAGTTGTCGTTAGTGGCACTATTCACGTTCATAGGCAACTGCTTCTCGTCGCCCCAGTGATCCATCAGTTTCGATTGGGTAAAAAGACAGATCTGATTCTCACCCGTGGGATGCGCATAGTAGATCTTGTCGCCTTTTTGGTTGGTATAGACAGTTGCGTCCACGTCTTGCCCCGTCTGGAAAAACTCATTGTAATAGTTGAGTTTTCCGGCTTCCTCACTTAAGGTATAAGCCGACAAGAAATCATTTTTGTCCACCACCAAGCTGTCAATGATCTCCACAGCCTCCACTTTGTCTAACAAACGGCTTCCTTCATTAGCCGTTTCCAAGCGGGCCTCAAAAGGAGTGGTATCTTGTTTCTTTTTGGTAAGCAGGCTGATATATTCCTCGAACATCTCTGCGGCTTCGTCAAATTTATAGGTTAGGAGATAAACTTCCCCTAAGTAGCGGTAAGCCTCTTGTGTCCGTCGTTTAACCGCTACCTTAAGATGCTTGGCGGCGGTCGTCAAATCTCCGGTCTCAAAACAGCATACTCCATACCATAAGTTATAGGATGGGTTGCTGGGTGCTTGCTTGATTAAACGCTCGAAAGCGGGCTTTGCCTCCGCATATTGCCCTTCGTTATAGAGTTTCTTGGCTTGATCCAGGCTTTGCCCAAGAAGCATAGACCCACCACAGAGTAGTGTAAAGCTCAAGAAGCAAAGCATTTTTTGGGGTAACCGTTCCATCTTTATCTTATTTATTTCGTTTGATCACGTCTCAAAGGTAAGAATATTTTTGATTGACATCTCAAATGAGGAGAGAATTCTCTATTTTTGCGCCCTCAATGGCAAGAAAGAAGATGGTGCAGTTGACGGAAGATGAACAGGTTTTTAAGCGTGTGGAGGAGAAAGTGAAACGAGCGATCTTCGACTATGGGCTTATTCAAACAGGCGATCGGGTGCTGGTTGGCCTGTCTGGAGGAAAAGATTCCTTGGCTTTGGTGGAGCTGTTAGGCCGTCGATCTAAGATATTTAACCCTCGTTTTGAGGTGGTTGTGGCGCATGTGATTATGCGCAATATCCCTTATCACTCCGATTTAGAGTATTTGCGCCGGCAGGTAGAAGCGCAAGGCTTGCCTTTTATTGTGGAGGAGACGGAGTTTGATCCCTCTACCGACCGACGGAAATCTCCCTGTTTTCTTTGTTCTTGGATGCGCAGGAAGGCCCTTTTTGAAATCGCTAAACGAGAAGGGTGTGGCAAGTTGGCGTTAGGACACCATCAAGATGACATCTTGGAAACACTTTTGATGAACCTAATCCACCAAGGTGCGTTTGGTACGATGCCACCTCGGCTTCAGATGGATAAATTTGCCATGGAAATCATTCGTCCGCTCTGCCTCGTGACAGAGCAAGAGCTACATCGGGTGGCAGTCCTACGAGGCTATCGGCAGCAGTTGAAACGATGCCCTTATGAGACAGCCTCCAATCGGGCGGAGATGAAGGGACTGTTGGCTCGTATGGAGGAAATCAGTCCCGATGCCCGACACAGCCTATGGAGCAGCATGACAAATATACAAACCGATTATTTACCCCATAAATTGAGATAACAACACTATGCAAGGAGTTTATGCTATTTTATTATTGATTGTATCCAACATTTTTATGACGTGCGCTTGGTATGGCCATTTGAAGATGCGCCAGCAGTTCAGCTGGTTCGACCATTTGCCGCTGTTCGGTGTCATTTTGTTCAGTTGGTTTTTGGCCTTGTTCGAGTATTGCTTCCAAGTACCGGCCAATCGCATCGGGTTTCGCGACAATGGTGGTCCGTTCAGTTTGATGCAGCTCAAGGTGATACAAGAGGTTATTACTTTGATCGTTTTCGTCCTTTTCAGTGCCACGGCGTTTAAGGGCGAGTCTTTCCATTGGAATCATGTGGCCGCTTGTGTCTGTTTGATTTTGGCTGTTTATTTTGTCTTCATGAAATAGAACGATTCAAAAAAGCAACCAAAAAGTTTGTGTAATCCAAATATAATCTCTTTCTTTGCACTCGCAAAAGCGGAAGGATCCGCAAGTGATGCTTTGGTTCCTTGGATGAGTGGCTTAGTCAGCGGTCTGCAAAACCGTGTACGGCGGTTCGAATCCGCCAGGAACCTCCACGAGAGGGTTTTTTACGTTAGAGGCAATATATCTTGGTTCCTTGGATGAGTGGCTTAGTCAGCGGTCTGCAAAACCGTGTACGGCGGTTCGAATCCGCCAGGAACCTCTCCTTTAATCATAACTTCATGCACGAGAGACTTATTATTTTAGATTTCGGCTCGCAAACAACACAGCTTATTGGCCGTCGGGTCAGAGAGTTGAATATGTATTGCGAGATCGTTCCGTATAACAAATTCCCACATGATGCGACAGACGTAAAGGGTGTGATTCTTTCCGGTAGTCCTTATTCGGTGTATGATGAGAATGCTTTCAAGGCAGACTTGACGCAGATCCGGGGTAAATATCCGGTGTTAGGCATTTGCTATGGAGCGCAATTCTTGGCTTATACGTCGGGTGGCAAGGTGGAGCCGGCAAACTCGCGTGAGTATGGTCGGGCTAACTTGACAGCCATCCAGGGTGAGGATCCTTTATTGAAGGATATTCCAGTCGGTTCGCAGATTTGGATGTCGCATGGTGATACGATCACCGCTCTTCCGGAAAACTTTAAGATCATTGCCAGCACGGATGATGTACAAGCTGCTGCCTATCATGTAGAGGGTGAGCAGACATGGGGCGTACAGTTTCATCCCGAGGTGTTCCATACGAAAGATGGCACGAAATTGCTCGACAATTTCTTGAATATCTGTGGTTGTGCGAAAGATTGGACTCCGGCTTCGTTTATCGAATCAACCGTGAAAGAGTTGAAAGAGAAGTTGGGCGACGACAAGGTGATCCTGGCACTTTCTGGTGGAGTGGATTCTTCCGTTACAGCGGTATTGCTCAACAAGGCGATCGGTAAGAACTTGACTTGCATCTTCGTGGATCACGGTTTGCTGCGTAAGAACGAGTTTGAGAATGTGCTGAGAGATTATGAGCACTTAGGATTGAACGTGATTGGTGTGAATGCCAAGGAGAAATTCTATGGTGAGCTGGCCGGCGTGAGCGATCCGGAGAAGAAACGCAAGATTATCGGCAAGGGCTTCATCGACGTGTTCGACGAGGAGGCGCATAAGCTGAAAGATATTAAATGGTTAGGTCAAGGTACCATCTATCCTGACGTGATTGAGTCATTGTCTATCACGGGTACGGTAATCAAGAGCCACCACAATGTAGGAGGTCTGCCTGCGAAGATGAATTTGAAATTGGTCGAGCCGCTTCGCCTGTTGTTTAAGGATGAGGTTCGTCGGGTAGGTATGGAGCTGGGCATGCAGCCGCATTTGATCAAACGTCATCCGTTCCCCGGTCCCGGTTTGGGTATTCGTATCTTGGGCGACATTACCGCGGAGAAAGTACGTATCTTGCAGGATGCGGACGATATCTATATGTCGTTGATGCGTGAGTGGGGCCTTTATGATAAGGTATGGCAGGCGGGTGCGATCCTGTTGCCAATCCGTTCCGTGGGTGTGATGGGCGATGAGCGCACGTATGAGAATACGGTTGCTTTGCGTGCCGTTACTTCTACAGATGCAATGACAGCAGATTGGGCACAGTTGCCTTATGAGTTCTTGGCGAAGGTTTCCAATGAGATCATCAACAAGGTGAAAGGTGTCAATCGCGTTGTCTATGACATCAGCTCTAAACCACCTTCGACGATTGAGTGGGAGTAATCTACAATTCTATAAAAAGTTAGAAGGCGATCGAAAGGTCGCCTTTTTTCTTATTATCCCTACTGGTTGTTTTTTTGATGCGCATTAACCGGCTCTTGTGATTGGGATGCCCTGTTCCAATCTGTACAAGCTGTTTATCTCAATCAAAAAAGGGCCGAACCCTCGTTGTAGTACGATAGGTTCGACCCTGGCATTCAGCAGTGAGCAGCCTCAGACTACATCCGGATTCTCCGGTTTTGGCTCTGTTGCATTCGGCTCCTCTTGCGTTACGGAATCTTGCGTGCTGTCCGTCTTGTCGAAGACAAAGTTCATCCGCTTCAACGCCTCTTTCAAGGCGACGGAGGGCAAGAAGTTCAGACGCACAGTGCGGATAGAGGCGATGTTGGCCTCTTCCTCGACCAGCTGACTTTTCGCACTAAATGAGGGCGTGAATGTTCCGATGCCCTCTATCTGCACGGGATGGCCTTCTTGGATGAAGGTTTTCATCGCGTAAGCTAAAGCGTTTGTCACAAGCTGAATTACTTCCGGACTGAGCGTAGTCGATCTTGCGGCTACACTGCATAGATTCTCAAACGTTACGGTGGTTGCCCGATCGGGCACCAACACGTACTTCTCAGTGTTCGTCTTCTCGTATGCGAACACTCTCTTCACTCTTCTGGTTCTTAATGCCATATTACGAATGAATTAAATAGTGTATTACTCTGAGGACACCAACCACCCCGGTCCTCTTTAGGGGCTTTAACGGTTTCTTGTGCGCTCCGTCTTGCGCTTTGCCAACTTGTTGGCCATTGCTGTTTTACCATATAAATATTATTTAGGTTAGTATTTAGCCGAGTTTCTCAGTTGCCTTCTCTAGCGCCTTGATCGGGCCACTGGTCCACTTCCCGGCTTTACATTTACGAATAGCGGTCTGTTGCCGAAAAAAGTTTGAAACGATCGGAACCCAATTCCTGCTATTACCTTTAAGGAAATGGTGGCGTTGAAATCGTCTTTTTTTCGATTTGCCCCTTTTTCGGGTGACAGCTCCTGCTATTTACCCTTAAGGGAATGGTGTCGTCAAAATCGTCTTTTTTTCAATCTGGCCGTGAATGGTTAATGTATGTTTGTGGAAGTGGCCGCAATTAACATGATTTTAACGCAAAATAGGGGGCTCAAAAAACCATCACGATGGAAAATAAATTTCATCGTGATGCGAAGGTTGCTCGCTCCACGATGCGGAGAAATTTCCATCACGATGCGAAAAATTTTCTATCACGATGTGGCGAAAATTCCGTAGGCACGAGATTTTTTCCCCGTAGTATCAGAAATGAAATCGTGAAAGGAGGGGAGGAATCGAATTATTCTGTAACTTTGCGCCTCACGGATATAGACAGAAAGATAAAATGTGCGAGAAAGCAGATAAACAGCATGAATTGGACAAGCGGTACCTTCGTATGGCCGCTATTTGGGCCGAGAACTCGTACTGTAAGCGTCGCCAAGTAGGGGCGCTTTTGGTGAAGGATAAGATGATTATCTCTGATGGTTTCAATGGCACACCTGCTGGATTCGAGAATGTGTGCGAGGACGAAACGAACCATACGAAGCCTTATGTGCTTCATGCCGAGGCAAATGCGATTACAAAAGTAGCAGCCTCTTCCAACAGTAGCCGGGGCGCTACGATTTATGTCACCTCCTCGCCTTGCATCGAGTGCGCGAAGCTGATCATCCAATCTGGCATTCGGAGAGTGGTTTATTCGGAGGATTATCGCCTGGCAGATGGCATCGAGTTGCTGCGGCGAGCGGGCGTCATCGTGGATTATATCGACTTAAAGGATTAATAAATTTCTATTGAAAGTATGAGTAAACAGAGTAGGTTGGGCGTTTGGTTGCCTGTGATTATCGCGGCGAGCATCGCTTTGGGTATTTTTATTGGTAATCATTATCTTTCCATCACCCAAGGGAAGCGTCGCAACTATATGAGTGGTAATAAGATCAACGCTATTCTCGACATGATCGACGAGCAATATGTGGACACGGTGAATATGCGTGATTTGGTGGAGAGCACGATCCCGAAGATTTTTGGCGAGTTGGATCCTCACTCGGTGTATATCCCTGCGGAGGAGGCTTCGGCGGTGAACGAGGAATTGGAGGGCTCTTTCAGTGGTATCGGTGTTACCTTTAACATGCAGACCGACACGATCTTGGTAATCAGTGTGATCAATGGTGGCCCTGCTGAGAAGGCAGGTCTGTTGCCGTTCGACCGGATCATCACGATCAACGATTCGGTTTTCTCTGGTGTGAAGAAGAATCAAAACGAGATCATGAAGACCTTACGGGGTGCGAAGAACAGCACGGTGCGTTTGGGCGTGAAGCGCGGCAACGAGCCTGATCTGCTGGCTTTTGAGGTGACCCGTGGCGACGTGCCGGTCAATTCGGTTGATGTGGCTTATGAGGTGGCGAAAGGCATTGGCTATATCAAGGTGAGCAAGTTTGGTCGCAATACTTATAATGAGTTCATTACGGCCATCGCCAAGCTCAAGCAGTTGGATTGCCATGCCTTTGTAGTGGACCTGCGCGGAAACACGGGTGGTTATATGGAGGCGGCTATTAACATGATCAATGAGTTTATGCCGAAGGGACGGCTGATTGTCTATACAGAGGGCAAGGCTTTTCCTCGCTCGGATGTCTATGCCAATGGGACGGGCACTTGCCAGCAGGATCCGATTGTGGTCTTGACGGACGAGACCTCAGCCTCTGCCAGTGAGATTTTCTCCGGGGCGATCCAGGATAACGACCGCGGCATGATTGTGGGTCGGCGTACCTACGGTAAGGGATTGGTGCAGACGCAATTGGCACTGAGTGATGGCTCGGAGATGCGCTTGACCATTGCCCGTTATTACACCCCTTCCGGCCGTTGCATCCAAAAGAAATATGAGAAGGGCAACAACGAAGAGTATGACCAGGATATTTACAACCGTTATATGCATGGAGAGTTTGACTCTGCGGATAGCATCAAATTAGATGACTCTTTGCGTTACCAGACGATTGGTGGGCGTGTGGTCTATGGCGGTGGCGGCATCATGCCGGATATTTTCATCCCGCGCGACACGAGCGGCATTACCTCTTATTTCTCGAATGTGGTGAATAGCGGGGTGCTCTATCTCTTTGCGTTAGAGTATTCCGACCGTAACCGGGAGCGTTTTGCGGCTTATAGCGATTGGAAGGCGTTGCAGGCTTATTTGCTTCAACAACCTTTATTAGAGGAGTTTGTGAATTTTGCGGCTACGAAGGGAATAAAGAGGCGTCCTACGTTGATTCAGATTTCCGGCAAGCTGATCGAGAATCAGTTGCAGGCCTACATCGTACGTAACTTCTTTGATGACGAGGGCTTTTATCCTATCTTCTTGGAGGATGATATTACGTTAAGGAAGGCGGTTCAGCTCTTGAAGGAGGGGAAATCGTTGCCTTTGCTTGAATCTCAAAACGGAATGACAGATGAAAATCTACAAAGCCAAGCAGGCCCTACGAAAAGATATGGCCGCCAAGAAGAGCGCATTTACAGGGACGGAGTTGCTTGATCGATCAGCACTTATCTTGAATCGGCTGGAGGAGTGCCCGCTGTTTCAGTCGGCAGAGCGGGTAGCTCTTTATCATGCGCTGCCCGGTGAGGTACAGACCGCTGCTTTCATTGAGCGATGGTATCTACGGAAGCAACTCTTCTTGCCGTTGGTGGAGGGTGATAATTTGCGTCTTTTGCGTTATACGGGTCCAGAGTCGTTGCGGAAGGGAGCATTTGGCATTTGGGAGCCTAAGCCCGATGGTGAGGAGGCGGAAGAGGATGAGATTGAATTGATTATTGTTCCTGGCGTGGCTTTCGATGCCCAGTGTCATCGTTTGGGGCGTGGCCGTGGCTTTTATGATCGCCTGCTTTCTTCCTTGCATGCGCCCAAAGTGGGTATTTGCTTTGATTTCCAATTAGTTCCTTTTGTTCCCGTCGAGCCTTTTGATAGGCAGATGGATTATGTTGTTGCGGAAAGAGGAATTTATTCGATTAATGAAATTGGATATCGGTGACGGCTGAGGCTTGAACGGCCTTGTTTAAGACATCGATGAGGTGAGTCTTGCTCATTAAGAGCTCGTTGCGGAGGACAGCAGAGGAGAGCGAAACATGGAGTACGGTCCCTTTCATGAACAGGTTGCGTGTATAACGCAGGATAGTGGGGCCGCAGGTTGCTCCCCATGCCCGTTCTACCCGAACCTCCAAGATCTTTTGTCGTATTCCTGGATTCTCCTCGAAGAATTCTCGTATAACTGCTCCGATGGGTTGGTCGTTTCTTCTACGCATGGGCTCATTCCTCCATAGGCGTTACCACCCCCTGTTCCACCTTGAATAGCGCATGGTCACCTCCCATGGCATTTAAGATCGCATCAAGGTATTTACGATTGGTGTCTGTGATAAAGATCTGCCCAAACTCTTCACCGCTTACCAGTTTTACAATTTGTTCCACCCGTATGGCATCTAATTTATCGAACAGATCGTCTAATAGAAGGATGGGAGTGGTCTTTCCCCGTTGGTTGAGGAATGCGAATTGTGCTAATTTCAAGGCGATTAGATAACTCTTGTTTTGCCCTTGTGAGCCTACCCGACGGATCAAGTAGCCGTTTAGTGTCATCTCCAGTTCATCTTTGTGAATGCCTACGGAGGTATAGCCCAGGATACGATCTCGCTCTCTGTTGAGGGCTAATTTCTCGGTCAACTCTCCACTTTCCAACTGTGAGATGTATTTCAGTCCTACATTTTCGCTTGCTTCGCAGATGCGTTGGTAATAGGTATTGAAGATAGGAGTGAAATCCTCCACCAGTTGTTGCCTGATCTCGTAGATTATCTGTCCATACATGCCTAATTGCATCTCTAACACTTCGTAGAGCGAGGTGTCGGGCGATTGTTCTTTTAGAAGGGAATTCCGTTGCATCAGGGCCTTGTTGTATTGGATCAATGCATGTAGATAACTCTTATCTTGCTGTGAAATAATGAGATCGAGAAAACGTCTGCGCTCTTCGCTACCTCCGCGAATTAGGTCTACGTCAGCCGGTGATACCATCACCAAGGGCAGTAATCCGATGTGTTCAGACAGCTTGTCATATTCCTTCTTGTTGTGCTTGAACTGCTTGCGTTGCTTCCTCCGGATGGCGCAAAAGATCTCCTCCTGCCTCCCCTCGTAGTCATATTGCCCCTGTAATACACACATATCCTGTTCGTTGTGTATGATTTGGCTATCCTGCGTATGGATATGGCTTTTGGCGAAGGAGAGGTAATAGATGGCATCGAGCAGATTCGTCTTTCCCATGCCGTTATTACCGAAAAAACAGTTCATCTTCGGGGAGAAAGCGACTTCTGCTTGCAGTATGTTTTTGTAATTGAGAATAGAAAGCCTGTTCAGTATCATCTCGGATGTATTAATGGCGCAAAAGTAAAAAATATACTCCGAAGTATAGATTATCTCGCCAAAAAAAACTACTTTCGCGCTCTGAATCGCCTGCCATCTGGCATGTTGCGAGAGATGCATTGATAAATTAATAACAACGTATAAAACACATTATGGCTACTACAGAAAAAGAGACCTACGACGAGGTGGGAGAAGTGGAGGTGCTTGTCTCCCGGGTAGAAATGTTCATCGAGGAACATTCAAAAAAAATCATTACGGGCATTGTTGCCGTTGTTGTTGTTGTAGGTGCGGTCTTGGGTATTAAGTATGGTTATGTGATCCCTCGTGAGCAAAAAGCAGCCGCTGAGCTGTTCAAGGGTGAGCAATATTTTGCAAAAGACTCTTTCGCATTGGCATTGAATGGCAATGGTGCGGATTATTTAGGATTTGAGGCTATTATCGATGAGTATGGTAGCACCGATGCAGGCAACTTGGCCAAGGCATACGCAGGTATCAGCTATTTCAAGCTGGGTGAGACCGAGAAGGCGTTGGATTATTTGAAGTCTTTCAGCGGAAGCGATAACATGGTATCTCCGGCCATCACCGGCTTGATTGGGGATTGCTATGTGAACATGGGCAACGTAAAAGAGGGCGTTAGCTATTTCGAGAAAGCGGCGAAGGCTGCCAATAACGAGGTGGTTAGTCCGGTTTACTTGAAGAAGGCAGGCTTGGCTTATGAGAACTTGAAAGAGTATGGCAAGGCTGTTGAGGCTTACAAGAGCATCAAGGAGAACTATTATAACTCCATGGAGGCAGCTGATATCGATAAATACATCACTCGCGCAGCTGCGGCAAAATAAATAGGTATGGCTACAGCATATCAAAACTTATCTCAGTATGATTTCGACAGCGTGCCCGATGCGACAAATTTGAACGTCGGTATCGTGGTGGCAGAGTGGAATCGTAATATCACAGAGAAGTTATTAGAAGGAGCTTGTAATACCTTGGAACGACATGGTGTAAAACCGGAAAATATCATTGTGAAGCGTGTACCTGGGAGTTTCGAGCTGACATTTGGGGCGAAGCGTTTAGCGGAGTCGAAAGACTTGGATGCAGTCATTGTTTTGGGATGTGTCGTGAGAGGAGATACACCTCATTTCGATTATGTCTGCTCAGGTGTGACACAGGGTATTACGGAGTTGAATCTCATGTATGATATTCCTTTTATTTTTGGCCTGTTAACTACCGATACGATGCAGCAATCTGAGGATCGTGCGGGAGGAAAATATGGCAATAAGGGTGATGAAGCTGCGGTTACAGCAATTAAAATGGCGAATTTTTCAGCCTAATCGTTTGCGGATTCAAAAAAAAGATTTACCTTTGCAGCGCAATTAAGGAAAAGGGCAGTTACCAGAGTGGCCAAATGGGGCTGACTGTAACTCAGCTGGCTTACGCCTTCGGTGGTTCGAATCCATCACTGCCCACTCCTTTTAATTCGAATCAATGCGGAAGTAGCTCAGTCGATAGAGCATTAGCCTTCCAAGCTGAGGGTCGCGGGTTTGAGTCCCGTCTTCCGCTCTTAAGAGATCTCCGGTAGATATTCTATCGGAGATTTTTTTATTCCTTCATCTTGTAATATCAGGCGATGTTGCTTGAAGGGCAAAAAGAAAGCCATCCGTTAAAATGCGGATGGCTTTCTTTGTTTTAATAAAGAGGATTGATTACTTCACATATTCAGCGCTGTTCAAGAAGTCATAGCTCTTCTGTACATCCTCCTGCGGAGTACCATCGTAACGCTCAACCTCTACATACCAATCCTTAACGCCGTTAGCATAAGCCTGATCGAAGATAGACTTGAAGTCCATCGTACCGCTGGCACCAATAGCCTTCTCATCCTTGATGTGCAGGATCGGGAAACGGTTCGGATACTTCTTCAAGTAGTCAACCGGATTCTGGCCACCACGCATTACCCAATAAACGTCCATCTCAAACATTACGTGGTCGGGGCTGGAGTTCTCCAACATCAAGTCGTAGATTGTCTGACCCTCGATCTGCTTGAACTCATAATCGTGGTTGTGATAACCAAACTTGATGCCAGCACCTGCAGCAGCCAAACCAATCTGATAGAAGTAGTCACCGAAATACTTCTTCAACAAATCCAAAGAAGCCTTCTCGTTGATCGGAGAAACCGGCATAACCATGTACTTCATACCAGCCTTCTTGTGAGCCTCGATAGCCTTGTTCCACCAGCTCAGGTCAGCCTGCATATCATCGCTCATGAAGTGAGAAAGGTGAGCGCTGGTGCAACGCATACCCAGATCAGCACACATCTTCTTGAACTCACCCGGCTCAACGTCGTAGATCTTACCATCATCGCTGTAGCCTGCTGTCTCGATGTTCACATAGCCCATCTTAGATACGATCTCTAATACCTTCTGGATACCCAGATCATTGATATCGTCACGCAAAGAATACAACTGAAGACCGATGTGCTTCTTCGCAGCCTCAGTAGCAGCACCTGCTGCTGAGCCATTACCACCACCGCAAGAAGTTAACAACTGCGGAGCGACCAAACCACCTGCAAGCATCAAAGAGGCTTGCTTCAAAAAATTACGTCTATTCTGCATTGTAGTATATTGTAAAAAGTTGATTTTATAATTTCGACAAAAGTAAAATTATATTCCCACTTTCAATCTTCTTAACATGTTAAATACATTAAAAAGAAATGGGTTCTTTTCATTCTATCAATCGACAGCCCATTGTTTCATTTCGTAGAGGTCTTGATATTCTTCCCATTCAGGGTCTAACTCTGTGTAAATAGAGATTGGAAGTAATTCAAAGGGAGTTAAGGCCTCGTTCAGCCGTTCTCCGAAGACACGGGTTGTGCGGGTGTAGAAGACCCAGACTTTCTCTCCGCCTCCGGTATAGACTCCAGTCAAGATAGCCAATTTATCCTTCTCTACAGCCTTACGTAAGGCTTGCTCAACCGTCTCCATTTGCTCTGCTAATGTCTCTGATGGAAGTCCCTTGCTGTCTGGTCCGTAGGGCCAAGTGATCTCTACGCGTTCTTTCAGTTTACCACATGCCATGAATTCATTCAGTTCATCCCGCCCCTGCACGGTGATCAGCTGTCCCGCCTCGTTTTCTGAGAGCGCCATAAACCATTTGTCACTTAGTCTCATAAATTTCTCGTTTGTCCGCGAATGTACAAAAAAAAATGAGGAGCAAACTCATCGTTTGTTCCTCATCCTCAAAAATCTTCTAATGAGAAGGATTATCTCTTACCCAATTTGTGATCCATAATGCCATAGTGGTGCTCACCGTAAGCCTTGAATTGGTCAACGATGTCTTTTGCTGTGCGCTCCTCCTCAACCTGCTCGCGTACGAAACCAAACAAGAAGTCGCGAGACGCATGGTCACGATCTTTCTCTGCGATATCAACCATCTTGTCGATCATCTCAGATACCTTGCACTCGTGGCTGTAAACGTGCTCAAACACTTCCAACGGATTGCCCCAACCGGTAGGAACTACATTGATCTGACCGATCTCGATGTTACCACCACGCTCAATAGCGAAGTCGATCATCTTCTGTGCGTGCTCGTTCTCCTCCTCAAATTGTTTTTCCATCCAATGTGCGCAACCGTTCAAGCCTTCTTTTTTGAAATAAACAGCCATTGAAAGATACAAGTTAGCTGACCACATCTCCGCATTCACCTGGGCATTGAAAGCCTCTGATAACTCTTTACTTAAAACCATATTATTACTATTTTAAATTGTTATGTCCGTTCGTTTTACTTCAATTGTGCTGCAAATATAGAGAAAAGGCCGTTTCGTTGTCCTCTCGGTTTCACCTTTTTTCTCAGCCTTATACGCTGACGGAGCCCTTAGTTCTGTGGAAAGGCGATTTTAAACCGTGTGAAGCCATCTGGATAGGTGCGTAAGGAGAAGAGGCAACGATGGCGGTCTAATACCTCTCGGATGAAGATCAAGCCCAATCCTTGCCCGTTGGGCTTGGTAGAGAAGAAGGGCGTAAACAACTTGGATTCAGTATCCTTATCAATACCCTTGCCGTTATCCGCAATTTCCATGCTGGGCGGATCAGCGTAAGTCTGGATCACGATTTGTCCCTCTTCACCGATAGATTCCACTGCGTTTTTGATGATGTTCACCAAGATCTGGTCAAACAGAACCGCATCCAACATGACCATAGGAGAGGGCTCCACCAGCTCTAAGTGGAGTTCGATCGACTTTTCTTGGCAAAGCGTCTCCATGAAGCGTTTGCAGGAATCCACCACTTGGTTCAAGGCTATCGGACGGCAACAAGGCTCGGGGATACGCACTACATCCGCAAAGTTCGTGATGAAGCGGCTTAAACTATAGCAACGGTCGATCGAGACTTGAAGCACCTCACAGACATCGTCCATCTCTGGTGCGCCTTGGAAAGTGCTTGCCAACGTGTCCAATGTCGAGGTGATACCTGCCGTCGTGTTGTTCACTTCATGCGAGATCATGCGGATCACCTTCTCGTATGCCTTGCGTTCCGCCTTGAATACCTCATCCGTCAAGCTCTCGATCAGGTAGAAGGAATGGTTAAAGCCGCTGTCCACGAATGAGGAACGGGTACATTTATAAATGCTGGCATCGCCAAAGCGCACGGTGCGGCTCCCGAATATGGGTAATGCGCATAGCTCTTCGATCAAGGGACTCTCTATCGCCGTGAGTGGTTTGCCAAAACAATCTTTCAGCCGAATGCCACCTAAGAGGCGACAAGCCGCTGGATTGAGCGAGAGGATGCGTCGATCCAAATCTAAAATAATGACTCCCATGGGGGAGGCGTTGATCAATAGGTCGAGGAAGTGGTTCTGTTCCCGCACGTGTAGGCGTTCACTTTTCAATTGGTCCATCATTCGATTGAATACCTCCACGACCCGATCGGCATCTAATTGCCCGACTTTCCCTAACCGAGAACTGAAATCTTGCTCTTTCAGTAGCTCCATTCCATTTCCGATCAGATAGATGGGCTTTACCACTCGTTTGTAGAAAAGTATGAGCAGGATAACGGCGATCACCACGATCAGCTCTAACCAGATAAAGGTGCGCATGGAGGTGGCATAATATACCTTATACATGATCGTCGTCTGCCCCGCCGCTAATAATAAGGTCAATAATATGAACCGTCCTCGGATATACATGATTCAATTCTTTTATTTTTCTACAGGAATGCCATATTTCTCCAAGCGTCTATAGAGGGATGCCCGGCTGATGCCCAAGGCAGAAGCCACATGAGAGAGGTTGCCTTCATGCGCATCCAAGGCACGGAGAATGCTCTGCCGCTCCAATTCATCCAAAGTCAATCCATCCAGCGATACGGCAGAGGAGGGAACCGCAGACACGGAGAGACCTTGACGTTCAAAATCCTCTGTGTCCAATACCGATTTGCCGGAAACCAGGAGGGTTCGTTCCACCAGGTTCTTCAGCTCCCGAATGTTGCCAGGGAAAGGCAGACGACTCAAATATTCCAATGCGTCGGCGGAGAAATCCACCCGTGTTAGGCCGTTGATCTCTGTCTGTTTGTCGGCAAAATAGCGCACCAGCAAGGGAATATCCTCTCGGCGCTCCCGCAAAGAAGGCAAATGGATAGAGATGAGATTGATGCGATAGAACAGATCTTCCCGGAAGGAGCGATCGGTCACCATCGTGGAGAGATCCCGATTGGTCGCGCTCACCACACGTACATCCACTTTCCGAGGCCTGCTGTCTCCCAACACCTCAAACGTCTGATCTTGCAGGACTCGCAAGAGCTTCACCTGGCAAGAAAGCTCCAAATCGCCGATCTCATCCAAGAAAATCGTTCCTTTATGCGCCAGCTCAAAGCGTCCCGTCCGATCCATATAGGCATCCGTGAAGGCTCCTTTCTTGTGTCCAAACATCTCACTCTCGAATAGGCTTTGGGAAAGGCCACCCAAGTTGACCTTCACAAACGCCTCTTTGCGGCGAGGGCTGTTGGCATGAATGGCCTCTGCGATCAATTCCTTGCCTGTCCCACTCTCTCCAGTGATCAAGACGGAGGCGTTGGTCGAAGAGACACGAGCCACGGTGCCCAGCACCTCCATCAACGCATGGGAACGGCCGATAATCCGATCGAAATGGAACTTCTGGTCGGCCTCAGCACGATCTAACGGACGGATAGCCTCTTTGCGCTGTTCTCCTAAGGCCAATGCCGTGCGAATGGATTTGAGCAACATCAAGTTGTTCCAAGGCTTCGTGACAAAATCAAAAGCGCCTAACTGCATCCCCTTTACGGCCAAGGCGATAGAGCCCCATGCCGTCATCAGGATCACCGGTAAATCCGGGCAGAGCGCTTTCACCTGTCGTAGCAATTGAAGCCCTTCCTCTCCGGTGGTGGTCATCGAGAAGTTCATGTCCATCAAGATCAAATCAGGTGATTGCTCACGGACACAAGCAATAGCCGCCTTCGGTCCATCCGCCACCTCCACTTGAAAGCCGGCATGCTTCAACAGAAAGCTCAACGAAGAGCGAACTCCCGCGTCATCATCGATAATCAATATCATATCCATCTCTTTTTTTAGCGTTTCACGATAGCCTCGAAATCGGCGTCTAAGTTACATCTATTCATGAAATCATACAAGGTGACGCTTCGAATGTTATAGAAATAATACCAATAGTAGTAGAGTTCTTGGATATGTTTCTGTTTGGCGTCATCCTTGGAACTTTGCGCGTCGTTCAGGTCGAGGATGTCGATTTTTCCGATCATAAAGGTCTCAATCGATGTGTGATACCGCTTCTCCGCCAAGGTGTCCACCTCCGCGGCGATCTCCAATTGAGCCGCCTGGTTGTTGAAATTCTGCACCAGCAAGAAGATGTCTTGATTGAAATCCATCTCCTCCTTGCGGATCTTGGAGAGCGCCACGTCTCGATTGGATTCCGCCACCTTCACTTTGCCTTTGCGCTTTCCCCAGTCCAAAATAGGGATGGAGAGGCCAACCTCAACCACCTGATTATCCTTCAACGGATTATAGGCACCTGCCAGATTCCGGTCTTTTCCGGTATAGCCCACTTTCGCGAACAGGTTGATGTCTCTTCGGTTTCCCTTGGCCGTGGCCACATCATAGTCAG
Source organism: Parabacteroides sp. (assembly GCA_022775005.1). GTDB lineage: Bacteria > Bacteroidota > Bacteroidia > Bacteroidales > Tannerellaceae > Parabacteroides. The sequence goes on along the minus strand of JALFJR010000070.1, from coordinate 56,309 downwards.
CTTCCAGCTGCCTGCGACGGATGTTCTTCGCGAACGCATTGTTCTCATGGGCTTTCAGCAACACCTCCTGATAATCCATCCGAATGCCCTCCACCGCCTCGGGCACCACCGTCTCAATGGCATCCTGCTCGCTCAATCCCAAGAAGGAGCGCAATTGGAACATCTTGGCGTCATAGGTGGCTTGCGCCTCGGTCAGCTTACCTTTCGCTTGCAAAGCCGATTGCTTCAACCGCATCAGTTCGCTCTCCGAGATATGGCCAATCTTTCGTTTGGCCAACGCTATATCATACAGCTTGTTGGCATTTAGCAGGTTCTGCTGGCAGATCGAGCGATTCTCTTCGGCCAACAACAAATTGAAATAGTGTGTGATGGTCGAAAGCGTCACCTGCTCCACATTCTCCATGAAAGCGGCTTTCGCCTCCTCATAGCGCACCGGCTCAATCTTACGCTTCCACTTCTGATTGTTTACGCCGAAGATGGGCTGCGACAGCATCAAACTGACCGGCACGCTCATGTATTCGCTGAAAGCTCCGTGCCCCAACTGACGGGTGAAATCCAGCGAGGTGATCAAGGAGACCTTACCACCGGTCAAAGCGATGTTCTGCGCGATGGAGATCTCTCCATTCAAGCCCAGCGCATTGTTCTGCACGTAGGTATAAGAGCCATCGGATTGCTGGTATTTCGAGTATTGCTTGTAGTAGGAGGGCAATGTGCCGCTGAACATCACCTCCGGCAGCTGATCCGCCCGATGGGTGCGATATTCCCAATAAGCCGTTCGCAACTCGTTTAATGCGACTGCCGCATCCACTGAATACACTTGTGCCCGCTCAATCGCCTCTTTCAAGGTTAAGCGAATCGTGTCTTTCTGCTCTTGGGCCTTCATGGGGCTAAGCACCATGCAAGCGAGGCCTATCCATAGATAAATCTTTCTCATGTCCGTTCGTTTTTGCCTAAACACATGCAAAATTCGTGCCAAGATCGTAACAGGCTGAGAATGAATTATCGCATGCGAAAGAAAGTGTTCGAAAACGAACACACTGTTCGCTTTCGTGCACACTTCTTGGCGGCAACGGACAGTCTTGTCAAAAGGTTAATCGCATCTGATGCCAGGGCACGCCACCGTGGTTGGAGCTGGAGAGCCCCTCGTCGAGGTAGCCGAAGCGGGCATAGAAGGGGATCTTGGGCTCCTTGCAGGTGAGGACGACTCCCTTGCAGCCATTGGCCTTTGCGTCTGCGATGAAGCGGCGCATCACGAGGCTGGCCCATCCTTGATGCTGATAGTCGGGATGGGTGGCTACCCCGAAGATCATCTGCCACTCGCCGTGGTCATCGCAGAAGGAGGGCGAGGCAAACATCTCATCCACCAAGTCTCGCTCTTTGGTGACGGGGCCATTGACGAACGAGATGATTCGTCCCCCCATTTCTAACACCCAGAAATGGTGGGCATAACAGCGCAAACGCCAGTCGAAAGCCGCTCGGTCTGCCGCCTCTGTCGGCGGGAAGCAAACGGCTTCTAATGCGGTCACTGCGTCTAAATCTGCCTGTGTCGCCCTGCGCAGTGTATAGGGCGTTTGATCGGTAGGTATATCCATTGCGTGCTCTTTTTGTTTTTGCCGGGCGAAGATAGTGAATAATCACTAAAAAGGGCTACCTTTGTGCCTATATCAACGAAGGAATAACACATAAAATAGGCATATCATGAAAAATCGTAACGCTTGGGCTTGGATCCCCTCTCTCTATTTCGCGGAAGGTTTACCCTATGTAGTTGTCATGACGCTCTCCGTCATTATGTATAAACGCATGGAGGTGTCGAACACCGACATCGCTCTCTACACCAGCTGGCTCTATTTCCCGTGGGTGATCAAGCCCATCTGGAGCCCCTTTGTCGATCTGATCCGCACGAAGCGTTGGTGGATCTATGCGATGCAGCTGTTGATCGGGGCCGGTATGGCGGGTGTGGCCTTCACCCTTCCGGGCGATCTCTTCCTGCGTTGCACCTTGGCCTTCTTTTGGTTGATGGCTTTCAGTTCCGCCACGCACGACATCGCTGCCGACGGCTTCTATATGTTAGGGCTCGACGAGGAGCAACAGGCCTTCTTCATCGGCATCCGCAACACCTTCTATCGGGTGGCGATGCTCACCGGTCAGGGCTTGTTAGTGATGCTCGCCGGCTATTTGGAGCAGACCACGGGGCGTATCGCCTTTGCCTGGAGCTTAGTCTTCTTTGTCCTGGCCGGCTCCTTCATCGGCTTGGCGCTCTATCACAAATATATCCTCCCGAAGCCCTCCTCAGACGTAAGCCGCAGCAACATCACGCCGGCTACGATCCTCACGGAGTTTGGCAAGACCTTCGTCACCTTCTTCCAGAAAAAGGGGATTCTCCCGGCCCTGCTCTTCATGCTGACCTATCGCCTGGGCGAGTCGCAGTTGGTGAAGTTAGCCTCCCCCTTCCTGTTGGATAGCCGCGAGGTGGGCGGCTTGGCGTTGAGTACCGGTGAGGTAGGCTTTGCTTACGGCACGGTCGGGGTGATCTCGCTCTTGCTGGGCGGTGTGTTGGGCGGCATGGCCATTGCGCAGAGTGGATTGAAAAAGTGGATCTGGCCGATGGCGTTCGCTATTTCGTTGCCTAATTTGGTCTATCTCTATTTGGCCTATACAATGCCCGAGGGTATCTGGGTGGTGAATGCCTGCGTGGCGATCGAGCAGTTTGGCTATGGCTTCGGGTTTACCGCCTATACGATGTATCTGATGCTTTTTGCGGAGGGCAACTACAAGACCTCGCACTATGCCATCGGTACGGGCTTCATGGCGTTGGGCATGATGGTGCCCGGCATGATCTCCGGCTGGATCCAGGAGCAGATCGGCTATCAACACTTCTTCATCTGGGTGATGATCTGCTGCGTTCCCGTCTTCTTGGTGCTTCCCTTCCTGCCGTTCAAGCAGAAATAGGGGGTACGGATATATAATAGCAGTAGAGACGTAGCGTACATTGAAAGATAGAGACGTAGCGCGCTACGTCTCTACTTGTTAAAAAGGAAGGTTTACTTCTTGTAACCGCACTTCGGACAGACACCATGCTCGTCGAGCGCTACGCCACAGAGCGGGCAACGGTCGATCTCTTTGCGGTCGCTAAACTCGCAAGAGGCTGCGTTCACACCGCTGGTGAAGGTAATCTTCGCGATGTTCAGTTTGTCTTTCAACAACGCATACACCATCTTGATCATGCCCTCCACGGTCATGGTCTCTTTCGTTACGACCAAGCGGCAGTCGGGATAAGCCGTGCACAGCTCCGTCTGGAAAGCGGCCCCCTTCATCGTGTTCTGCGGGTGGCCATCCTTGATGCCCTGCTTCTCATACACGTCGAGCACGGCGGGGAGCAACGGATCGTCCTCACGCAGCACCAAGGCATGGTCGAAATTCTTCAACACATCCCAAGCCACCTTCTGGATCTCGTTACAGGGATAAACCATGTTTACACCCATGTTCACGCTGTCCTCCACCTCGATGGTCAAAACGCCTGTGTGGCCGTGAAGATACTGTGCCTCGCCCTGGAAGCCATAGAAACGGTGTGCATACTGCAAGTCAAATGTCGTGATACTTCTCATGTCTTAATCTCCTTTTACTTTTGATTGGTTTGTACTGTTACTATTAGAATCGCTTTTCTTTCTGACAGCAAATGTAAAACATGTGTATCTTCTTTGCAAACAGATAATTTTTATCCCTTTATAGAGCACGTCTATAAGTGTAGATCACTTCGCCTTGGTCGTTGATCAGCGTGAAGCCCTCGTCGGGGAAAAGCATATTCAGATTGCCTCTATTTCCTTAGGAAAAAAATTGCCCATGAAAACTTAGCGATGTCGATACCAAAAGTTTACCTATCCCGCACCAAAACTTGTCGAAATGCCGAGTAAAACTCAAATCCAAGCCATGAATTGAAGTTTGAGAGGCAGGTTCGACAAGTTTATGTGCCTACATCAGAAAGTTTATGTGCCGGCTTCACGAAGTTTTATTGCCCGGAAATAAAATCTTTAGTCACTACGCAAGATAACTTTTCAAGCCTGCATGATGCTTTTGCATTCGGTTTGTGCTATCTTTGCCGAACCTTTTATCAAACTCAGACAGCAAATGGAGAATTACATCGTATCGGCCAGGAAATATCGTCCTTCCACCTTTCGGAGCGTAGTGGGGCAGCGTGCGTTGACCACGACCTTGAAGCATGCGATCGAGCAAAACAAGCTGGCACATGCCTATCTGTTCTGTGGGCCACGGGGCGTGGGCAAGACCTCTTGTGCCCGTATCTTCGCCAAGACGATCAACTGCCTGCACCCGACGGCGGAGGGCGAGGCTTGCAACGCTTGCGAGTCGTGCCGTGCGTTCAATGAGCAACGCTCCTATAACATCCATGAGCTGGACGCGGCGAGCAACAACTCGGTGGATGATATTCGCACGCTGATCGACCAGGTGCGCATCCCGCCTCCCATCGGAAAGTATAAGGTGTTTATCATCGACGAGGTGCACATGCTGACGACCGCCGCTTTCAACGCCTTCTTGAAGACCTTGGAGGAGCCGCCCCATCATGCGCTCTTCATCTTAGCCACGACGGAGAAGCATAAGGTGCTCCCGACGATCCTCTCCCGCTGCCAGATCTACGACTTTAATCGCATCGGCATGGCCGACATGGTGGAGCACCTGGCCTATGTCGCCTCCTGCGAGGGGGTGGAGGCGGAACCGGAGGCACTCAACGTGATTGCCCAGAAGGCAGACGGAGGTATGCGCGATGCGCTCTCGATCTTCGACCAGGTGGTGAGCTTCACCAACGGACACATTACCTACCAAGCGGTGATCGACAACCTGAATGTGCTCGACTATGCCTATTATTTCCGGCTGACGGAAGCAATCCTGGGGGGTCAGGTGCGTACCGCTTTGCTGATCTTGAACGAGATATTGAGCAGGGGATTCGACGGGCAGCACTTTATCACAGGTTTGGCCAGCCATTTTCGCGATCTCTTGGTCTGCCGGGATGAGGCGACCTTGGTGCTTTTAGAGGTGGGTGCCTCTATCCGAGAACGGTATAAGGCGATGGCGAAGCAATGTGCCGACGAGGTGCTGTTTCGGGCGATCGAGTTAGCGAACAGCTGCGACCTGAACTACAAGGTGAGCCGCAACAAGCGGTTGCTGTTAGAGCTGACCTTGATCCAGCTCTGCCAATTGACTCAGGCGGAGGAGCGTAAAAAAAAAGCCTTGATTGAGCCGTTGGCTCCGGTGGCTCCTGCTCCTGCGGCCGCTCCCCAACCGACAACCGCCAGCGTACCCTCTGCCGCATCCGCCGTGCCGCCTGCGCCGCAACCGATGGCTCGCCCTGCCACTGCCCGACCGATGGCATCCGTGCCTACCTCAACAGTCGCCCCGGCGGAGAAGCGCCCCAGTCGCCCCATGGGTTTGTCGCTGCGAGAGCTGCGGGAGGGGCCCGCAAAAGCGGCCACGATGCCCTCTGCCTCAGCTGCCGTGCGAGAGGATCTGGACACGCCTTTCACTGAGGAGAGCCTCCGGGCGGCGTGGACACAGTTCGCGCAGGGCATCGAGAAGGAGGTGCACCTGAAGCATACGATGCTCAACTGCGAGCCGAAGCTGCTGGACGCGCATCTGTTTGAGGTGGTGGTGCATAATCCTGCCCAGCAGGATGAGTTGCTGCAAAAGACCTTGTCGATCCTTCCGTTCATCCGTCGGCAACTACAAAACAGTCATGTGCAACTGCGTGTGCGTATTGAGGAGGGAAATCAGAAGCAGATCGCCGTCACGGCGGCGGAGAAGTTTGCCTTGCTGCTGAAAATAAATCCAGCCTTAGGCAAACTGAAAGAGGAGTTCGACCTAAAGCTGGACTAAATGAATTTTGAATTAAGGATTAAGAATTATGAATTAAGAGTTATGAATTAAGAATTCATCCCATAATCCATAATTCATAATTCATAATTAAACTCAGTTTTTCGTCTCTAAATAAACGACTTGCGTTTGGAGATACTCTTCCAAGCCATGCTTGCCGTCGGCACCGCCGATGCCTGACTTGCGCCATCCGGCATGGAAGCCTTGCATCGCCTCGAAGTTCTCGCGGTTGACGTAGGTCTCGCCAAACTTCAGCGAACGCATCACCTTGAAGGCATTCTCCAACCCCTCGGTATAAACGGAAGAGGTGAGGCCATACTCGCAGTCGTTCGCCCAAGCGATGGCTTCGTCGATCGTGTCGTAAGCGACGATTGGCAGCACAGGTCCGAAGGTCTCCTCATGCACGATGTCCATCTCCTGCGTCACCTCGTCCAAGATAGTCGGCTCGAAGAAGTAGCCTTTCGTGCCGATGCGCTTGCCGCCTAACACCAGTTTGGCACCCTGTGCGACAGCCTTCGCCACCTTTGCCTCGACGGAGGCCAATGCGTTTGCCTCGATCAGCGGACCCATGTCGATCTCTTTCACCTGGTTTGGATCGCCTACCTTCACCTGGCTCATCCCGGCGATCAGCTTCTCCATAAAGGCCGCTTTCACTTTACGATCTACATAGATACGCTCCGCGCAGTTGCAAACCTGTCCCGTATTGATCACACGAGAGGCAATGATGGCCTTCACCGCCAAGTCGAGATCGGCATCCGCCATGACGATAGCCGGAGCCTTGCCGCCCAATTCCAAGGAGACCTTCGTGATGTTGGGCGCAGCGGCAGCCATGGTCTGCTGTCCGGCCCCTACGCTACCGGTGAGGCTAACCATACCGACCTTCGGGTTGGCGGCCAACTCATGGCCGATGACGGAGCCACGGCCATTCACCAAGTTGAATACGCCCTTTGGCAGTCCGCTCTCCGCTACGATCTGTGCGAAGACGTAAGCATTCTCCGGCGTCAACTGGCTCGGTTTGATGACGATGGTGTTGCCGGTCACCAAGGCGGGAGCCGCTTTGCGTGCGATCAGGAAGAAGGGGAAGTTCCAAGGCAGGATGCCGGTAGTCACCCCGATCGGACGTTTAAAGACGAAGATGCTCTCGTTCGGGCGGTCGCTCTGCACGATCTCGCCCTCATAGCGGCGTGCCCACTCGGCCATATAATCTAAATAATCGGCTGTGAACAGGACCTCCACGTTGGCCAAGCCCTGTGTCTTACCGCCCTCTCTGACGATGATGTCGGTCAACTCCGCCTCTCTGGCACGGATGCCCTCTGCGATTTTCCTAAGATAAGCAGCCCGTTGAATGGCCGGTGTGCGCTCCCAAGCGGGTTGCGCTTGCTCAGCGGCCTCGATCGCTTTGCGTGCGTCTTCGGCAGTGCCGTCGGGCATGAGGGAGATCACCTCTTCGGTGGAGGGGTTCAACACATTGATCCATTTCCCGGATTCGTTCTCGACGAATTGTCCGTCGATAAACATTTTCAATTCTTTCATGCTATTCTATTTTTAGGTTAGAACTCAATGGTGGCAAAAGTAAAGAGATTCTGAGAAGGGTTATTTGTGTTTTTGATTTAAGATGTTGCAGAAATGACAAAAGAATTATGAATTAAGAGTTATGAATTCATCCCATAATTCATAACCCTTAATTAAATCAATCCATAATTCATAATTCATAATTCATAATTCGATCAACTCTGTTGATCAACAGGCTTTAAAGCTCATGTCGAGACTCTTGACAGAGTGGGTCAATGCGCCTACGGAGATGTAATCCACGCCACACTCGGCATAGTCGCGCAGGGTGTCGAAGGTGATGCCTCCCGAAGACTCTAACTCTACTCGGCCAGCCACACGGCGGACCGCCTCACGGGTATTCTCCGGGGTGAAGTTGTCGAGCATGATGCGATCTACGCCGCCTGTTTGAAGCGCCTCCTCTAATTCGTCAAAGTTGCGCACCTCGATCTCGATCTTCAAGTTTTTACCTTTCTCCTTCAGGTACTCATGGGCACGGTTGATAGCCTTGGAGATGCCACCTGCGAAATCTACATGGTTGTCTTTCAAGAGGATCATGTCGAACAGGCCGATACGGTGGTTCATGCCGCCACCGATGCGCACGGCCTCCTTCTCGATCATGCGCATACCCGGAGTGGTCTTGCGGGTGTCGAGCACATGCGTCTTGGTGCCTTCTAACTGCTTCACATACTTGCGGGTGGTGGTGGCGATACCGCTCATGCGCTGCATGATGTTGAGCATCAAACGCTCGGTCTGCAACAGCGATTGTACCTTACCCTCCACAACGAAAGCAATGTCGCCCTTCTTCACCTCTGCGCCATCCTCGATGAAGACGGTCATCTTCAGCTCCGGGTCGAAAGCCTTGAAGACACGGCGTGCCATCTCAACACCGGCCAATACGCCGTCTTCCTTGATGATCAATTGGCTCTTGCCCATCTCCGTAGCGGGAATGCAACAGAGCGTGGTGTGATCGCCATCGCCAATGTCCTCAGCGAAGGCCAACTTAATTAAGTCGTCAATAAGTTTGTCCATATTATTCTATTCTGATTGATTGTATGATTGCGGTATTGTTGTCAGCTTTGTAGGTGATGTTCACCCGGTAGTCGCCCGCCTCGGTGTGCAGCTTGGCCACCACGAAGCCATTGTCGGACTTATCGGCATGATGCACGACCGTGAAAGTGGCCGGTTTGTGCTGCCCGAAAAAGCGGTTGAGCGCCTGGATAGCCTGCTCGCCCTCGCAGGTGAGCGTCTGCTCCGGCAGGGCCAGGTCGATCGTCGCTGCCAGTTTCCCGACGAGTGTCTCCGCCTTGCCCTCTTTGAATGCCTGGGTGATGCCTGCGATGTCGGCCGCTTGCAGGCTGCAAAAAGCGCAAAGCAATGCGCAGGTGAGTAGGAATCGTTTCATAGACATTTCTTTTATTTCTGTAGGATGATGCGCGAAGGTATGTATTTTTCTTGTATTTTCGCCCGCTCAAAGAGAATTGAGCAGCGATGAAAATAGGACTGATCGTAATTGGTAAGACCGATGCCCGCTATTTTGCGGAGGCCATCGAAGAGTATCGTGGGCGACTGACCCACTACCTCCCGTTTGAGATGGAGGTGATCCCGGATATTAAGAACGCCAAGAACCTCTCGGAGGCGCAACAGAAGGAGCGGGAGGGAGAGCTAATCTTGAAGGCCTTGCAGCCGGGCGATTACCTCGTCTTGCTCGACGAGCATGGCAAGGAGTTCACCTCGATGCAGTTTGCTGCCTATATCGAGAAGAAGATGCACGCCGTGCCCAAGCGGTTGGTCTTTGTGGTGGGAGGGCCCTACGGCTTTAGCGGGGCGGTCTATCGGGCAGCGTCAGAGAAGATCTCCCTCAGCAAGATGACCTTCTCGCATCAGATGATCCGCCTGATCTTTATCGAGCAGCTCTATCGGGCGATGACCATCTTGAACGGGGAACCGTATCACCATGAATGAATTTTGAGTTTTGAATTATGGATTAAGAATTATGAATTAGGAGAGAGGAACACTACTGACCTACCATTCATAATCCATAATTCTTAATTCTTAATTTTTTCACGCTTTGCTAATCAGCGCATAATCAAGCAGGGTCATCGCTGCCATGGACTCCACGATGGGAACCGCACGAGGAACGACGCAGGGGTCATGACGGCCACGCGCCTTGAGGATCGTTTCCTCGCCCTGTTTGTTCACCGTAGGTTGCTCCATGAGGATAGTAGCCACTGACTTGAACGCTACTCGGAAGTAGATGTCCTGCCCATTGGAGATACCTCCTTGGATGCCGCCCGAATGGTTGGTGCGGGTACTGATCCGTCCGTTATCGTTGAAGAAGATGTCGTTGCGGTCGGAGCCGTGATAACGAGCCGCCTCGAAACCATCGCCATACTCAAAGCCCTTCACGGCGTTGATGGTCAGCATGGCATGGCCTAACGCCGCATGCAGCTTGCCGAAGACCGGCTCGCCCCATCCCACGGGTACCCCCTTCACGACGCAGGTGATGACACCGCCCACCGTGTCGCCCTTCGCCTTGACACCGGCGATCAGCTCCTCCATTTGAGCGGCCATCTCGGGATCGGGACAGCGCACAGCGTTGGTCTCCGCTACGGAGAGGTCGTAATCCGAATAGCTACCCGGCAGGATCAGGTCGCCCACCTGACTGGTATAGGCCTGGATCGTTACCCCATAGGGGCGCAGCGCTAACTTAGCGATCGCACCACCTACCACCCGCGAGATGGTCTCGCGAGCCGACGAGCGTCCGCCACCACGGGGATCGCGGATGCCATACTTCATCTGATAGGTGTAATCGGCATGGGAGGGGCGATAGACCTCCTTCATGTTGTCGTAGTCGGCCGAGTGCTGGTTCTTGTTCCAAACGATGAACCCGATCGGGGTGCCGGTGGTCTTCCCCTCGTAGATGCCGGAGAGGAATTGCACTTCATCATCCTCTTTACGGGGAGTCACGATGCGCGACTGCCCCGGTTTGCGGCGGTTCAGCTCCTGTTGGATGAAGGCGGTGTCCAGCTCGATGCCGGCCGGACAACCGTCGATCACGCCACCTACGCCGGGGCCGTGCGACTCGCCGAACGAGGTCAATGTGTATATCCTTCCAAATGTATTGCTCATTGTCTGTTTGCTGGATTAATGGCAACCTCCGCCGCAACCGCCGCAGCCACTGCCACACTCGCCATCGCCGCAGTCGCAACCGCAGCCACAACCGCCGTCGGCCATCGTCGTGCATTGTGCGATCTCCTCAGCGCTGGCCTCGCGCACCTCGATCACCTCACCGCTGAAATGCAGGGTCTCACCCGCCAACGGATGGTTGAAGTCCATCACGACTACATCATCCCTCACCTCCAAGATAGAGCCATTCATGCGGCGGCCGTCAGAGTCCATCATCGGGACGGTGTTGCCCTCCTTGATCACCTCGGAATCGAACTTGCCATCGATAACGAAGATGTTCTTCGGCAAATTCAGTACGTTCTCCTCTTTATACTCGCCATAAGCATCGGCCGGAGCCAATGAGAAGTTAAACTTGTCACCTACGGCTAAGTCCTGCAGGGCTGCCTCAAAGGCGGGGAGCATCATGCCCATGCCATAGATAAACTGGAGGGGTTTCTCTGCTGTTGCCTTCTCCATCAACTCGCGTTCGTCGCCTTCACCCACGTTGAGGTCGTAAGTGACCGCCACGTATTTGTTCGCTGTAATCTTCATGTTTTGCTATATATATAATGTATAAATAATGATTGGCAATGATCCTGCAAACCGAATGCATAAAGCCAAGCTTGCTTGTGCTTTATGCTGAGGTGCAGCCTATCTTCGCCGACTTTAGGTCGGCAAAGATAGTATTTATTTTTGATCCACCGCCTGCTTTAACCGGGTCAGTGCCTCATGCAGCACACTGCGCGGACAGCCCACGTTGAGCCGCATGTGTCCCTCGCCACCGGGGCCGAACATCGTGCCATCGTTGAGCGCCAAGCCCGCTTTCCGCTGGAAGAGATCCACCAACTCCTTTTGAGAGAGACCTAACTCCCGGCAGTCAAGCCATACCAAGAAGGAGGCCTGCGGCGGATAGACCTTGATAGCAGGGATGTTGGCTTTCAAGAAATCCTCTACATAGCGCACGTTATCCATCACGTAGGTACGCATCTGCTGCAGCCACTCCGCTCCGTAGGTATAGGCCGCCGTGGTAGCCGTGAAGGCAAAGATGGTGCCGAAGTCGAACTCACCCGCCTGCATGAAACGGAAGAAGCGCTCCCGGATCTGATCGTCGGGGACGATGGCATAGGAGGTGACGATGCCGGCGATGTTGAAGGTCTTGCTTGGAGCCATGAAGGTAAGGCTGCAAGCCGCTGCCTCAGGCGATACCGTGGGAAAAGGATGGTGCTTGAATTGCGGGAAGGCCATCTCGGAATGGATCTCGTCTGCGATCACGAGGATGCCGTGGCGATGGCAGATCTCCGCCAAGCGGATCAAGGTCTCTTTCGGCCATACCACGCCGCCCGGATTGTGCGGGCTGCTTAGGATCAGCACCTTGCAACGCTCGTCGATGATCGACTCCAACTGCTCGAAGTCCATCTCGTAGCGGCCATTCACCTCCTTCAGGGGGTTATACACCACCTCACGGCCCATCTTCTCGGGCACGAGGCGGAAGGGATGATACACGGGCGGCTGGATGATCACCTTGTCACCCTCCTGCGTGAAGCAATGCAGGGCGAAAGCGATGCCTTTCACGATGCCCGGCACGTAGCAGAGCCACTCCCGCTGGATCTTCCAGTTATGCTTGTAGTTCACCCAGTTGATAATGCTCTCGTAATATTCGTCCGTGGGGTAGGGGTAGCCAAACACCTCATGCTCACACCGTTTACGGATCGCCTCGACGATAAAGTCGGGCGTGCGGAAGTCCATGTCGGCCACCCAGAGCGGCATCAAGTCCTCCTGTCCGAAAGCGGCCTTCAGCTGGTCCACTTTCACGCAGCCGGTGCCTCGCCGGTCGATGATCTCATCAAAGTTGTAGTGTTTCATGACTTTATAGGATATATATTTTAGGAGGGCAAAAATAACCATAAATTGGGATTTACGGCCCCCAAGTGTCCGCTTTTGTGAATAGGTGTTCGTTTTCGAACACCTATTTTTAAAGGGTATTATTTGTTTTCAATGAGTTACGAGTTTGGCACGGCTTTTGCACTATATTCAGTAACCCGGCATAATCGGGAAAAAATTGTACATTAGTGAACACTTAAAAGAAATAAGAAAATGGAGATGATTAAGCTGACGAACGTGCACAAGGTGTATCGTACGAAAGAGATCGAGACAATGGCATTGGAGAACGTGAACCTCGAAGTGAACAAGGGGGAATTTCTGAGTATTATGGGACCATCCGGTTGCGGTAAATCTACGCTGCTGAATATCATGGGATTGCTCGATCTGCCTACCTCTGGGCAGGTGATGATCAACGGCGTGACGACCGACGGCATGGACGACAAGACGCTTGCCGCCTTCCGTAACCAGCAGTTGGGCTTCGTCTTCCAGTCGTTTCACCTGATCAGCTCGCTCAATGTGATCGACAACGTAATGCTGCCGCTGCTCTATCGTCCTTCGACGGCGGCTGAGCGCAAGCAGAAGGCGGAGGAGGTGTTGGAGAAGGTGGGGCTGAGCCACCGTATGCGCCACTTCCCGACGCAACTCTCCGGCGGTCAGTGTCAGCGTGTGGCCATCGCCCGTGCCATCGTGGGCAATCCGGAAATCATCCTTGCCGACGAGCCGACCGGTAACTTGGACTCGAAGATGGGTATCGAGGTGATGGATCTGCTGCACAAACTGAACCAGGAGGATGGCCGCACCATCGTGATGGTGACGCACAACGAGAGTCAGGCGCAGCAGACGCAACGCATCATCCGCTTCTTCGATGGCCGCCAGATCGGTACGGATATTCCTTCACTAAGGGTCAAAGCCTGATCGAGCGGTGCGGCTCCCGATAACCGCTCAGTGATGGATATACCGCAAGCTGCTGTGGTCTATCCACCGTATGCCGATGCGGCCTATTCCCCGCGTGGGGATGCGGTTTATCCACTGCATGCTGACGCAGTTGATACCCCGCATGGCGACGCGGTTCCTACACCGCATGGGGATGCGGCCTATTCATATACGATAAAGGAGTGGACCACCGTACGAGGGATTTTGTAGTGCCGAAACGAGGGGTTGAATTGCGTGGCGAGTTGAAGCTCCCATTCCCCCGCCGTCAAAGGGAAATCCTCCGGCAGCAGTAGGGTGACAGCGGAGGCCTCATTCACTGGGAAGTAGCGTGGACTGAGGGGGAAGAACCACTCCTCGCCGCTCTCCAAGTTGCGCAGGGTGATGCCTACCCGCTCATCTTCTCCCAACAGGCGGATGTTGCCGCCGTGGAGGTAGAAAAAGCGGCTTCCGGCGGGCAGCTGGTTGAAGGGCAGCTTCGGCTCCGGTTGGTAGCGATAGCTCTCTTGAACGGTCGATACCTCGTTGATAAAGAGCTTGTGCACATCGGTATAGCGGGTCTCGGCGGGGAGCGAGTCGGCGATCTGGAGGAAACGGGGCGAGGGGCGAAGATGCACCTGCAGGCTGTGTCGCTTGCGATCGAAGGGATCGGCAGGTGCGCTGAATTGCCCCTTGACGGTCAGCTCGGTGCGACCCAAGCCGAAATCGACGTTGAAGCCCTGCTCGAAAGCCTCGTAGATGGCGTCGTTCATGAGCCGATAGGTGGTGACGAGTGTCTCCTTGCGGTATTCGGTGCGTTGCTTGAAGATGCTTTCGGCGATGTCGTCGAGGCTGAGGGTGCGACGGAAGGGGATGGAGCCGCGATAGAAGGGCTTCATCCCCGGCAGGGGTTGTCCCTGGGTGAGGTTGATCATGACGCGATGCGGCTTCACCTTCTTGCGCATCTCGGAGTCGGGAAGAGCTTTGTCCATAGTGATGTTTGTTTAAAAAGAAATAATGTGCCACAAAGGTAATGGAAATAAAGAGATGATCGGATTATATATGAAGCAGGCTTGGGCTTTGATCAAGCAAGAGCGGCTGTTCAGCATGGTCTATATTGTCGGGACGGGATTGGCGATCTCCTTAGTGATGGTGCTTAGCATTGTGCTCTACGTGAAATTTGCCCCGCTCTATCCGGATATGAACCGGGGGCGGGAGTTAGTTTGGGAATATGGTGTCTATAAGAAGGCGGACGGGGATGGCATCAGCAGCTCCTCGCTGTCGTATGCCCTGCTCGAACGAGCCTACGAGGGGATAGAAGAGGTAGAGGCTGTGGCGATTTACGAGAGCTTCGACCATGAGGATTTCGTGCAGCCCGCCGACAGGCCGACACAGTTGCCGGTGACGGTGCAGAAGACCAACGCAGGCTATTGGCGGGTCTATGCCTTCCGTTTCTTGTCGGGAAAGCCCTTCGGCGAGGAGGCCTTTCAGAGCGGTTTGCCAGTGGCGGTGATCACGGAGCGGTTGGCACGTCAGCTGTTTGGTACGGAGCCGGCGGTGGGGCAGGAGGTGAAGCTCCATTTCAAGGCCTATCGGGTGGTGGGCGTGGTGGAGGCGGCCTCGCCCTTCATGGGCAACTGCTACGCCGACATCTATGTGCCCTTCACGGTCGATCCGGAATGGAATCGGGTGTGGAACCAATCGGGTTTAGGTCCTTATGCCTCGGTGGCCTTGGTGAAGGAGGGGGCCTCGACGGAGGCCGTGAGGAAGAAGGTCGCTGAGCGGATCGCCCAGTTCAACCGGGAGTTGCAGCCGGAGGGTTCGTTCGATGCGTTGGGTGCGCCCGATCCCTTCTGGGTGAGTAGTTTTCGGAAATATTCTAACCAGGCACCCGAGGTGGGTCCGGAACTGATGCGCTATGGCTTGATCTTCCTGCTGTTGTTGCTGATTCCGGCGGTCAGCCTGAGCGGTATGGCCGACTCGCGGATGAATCGCCGCATGGCGGAGTTAGGGGTAAGGCGGGCGTTTGGTGCGCCACGCACGACGCTCTTCGGGCAGATCCTGACGGAGAACCTGCTCTATACACTGCTCGGCGGGGCGTTGGGCCTGTTGGTCAGCTTCGGCTTGGTGCAGTTGGTGCGGGGCTGGATCTTCTTCAGCTCACCGATGGATGTGACCACCACGGAGGTGTCGGCGATGGCGTTGCCTACGGGCTCGCTGCTCAATCCGTGGGTCTTCTTGATCGCCCTTGCGGTCTGCTTTGTGTTGAATCTGCTTTCGGCGATGATCCCGGCATGGCGGGCTGCGCGGAGGCCGATCGTGGAATCGTTGAATTTAAAATAAGAGGAGAGAAGAGGTTATGAAATATTGGATACATGCGGCGAAACAGCTGATCAACACGTGGCGGAGCAACATTGGCATCTTCGTGGAGCTGATCTTGGTGCTTGGTGTGGCGTGGTATATGGTGGACTATTTCTTTGTGCAAATCTACAACCGCTGCCTCCCGGCGGGCCGCTCCCTCGACGATACCTACGTGTTGCGGGTGGCCTCCCTGCCGGAGAGCGATCCGGCCTATCAAGTGGCGGAGGCGGACTCAGCTGCGATGGAGGCCAACCTGCGCCGCGTGGTGGAACGGGTGAAGGCCTATCCCGGTGTGCAGGTGGTAGGCATCAGCTATGATTGCGGTTCACAACCCTATTCGCCCTGTTATTCAGGGGGTGGCTTGATCAATATGCAGGACACGAGCCGTACGGCAAGCATGGCGATTTATGACATTGATCCACGGGAGGATTTCTTCGGGGTGTTCCGTCATGTGTCGGCGGTGGATGGCCATGCGGTGCGGATGGATGAGTTCGACTGGACAGATCCGCACGCCATTGTGATCACCCGTCGGGTGGAGCAGCAGTTGATGGGCGATGATGTGCAGGCCGGGGCTTCGGTAGGCTTGAAGGTACGCTTTTCATGGAGCGATCCGGACAACTACTACCTGGTGAAAGGGGTGCTACAAGATGTGAAGCGGTTGGATGACCGACTGCCTATGGGATATGCCTTCCAGCCCTCGAACGGAGCGGGCCAGGAATTGGCCGAGCGTTATATCTCCTTCCGGATTGATCCCGCCGTGGCAGGCGTGGGCTTCGCTGAGCGGTTTGAGTTGGAGATGGGGCGGCAGCTGCGCATCGGTAACTGCTACCTCTACGATGTGCGGAGCTATGAGCAGATCCGGAAGGGTTCAGAGTTGTTGTTTGGCACCACCTACAACTGGAACATCCGCATCTCTCTCCTGATCTTCTTGGGGTTGAACATCCTGCTCTGCGTGATGGGCAGCTTCTGGTATCGGGTGCGGCAACGGCGGGGCGAGATCGGTCTGCGCATGGCGATGGGATCGAGTCGTCGGGGTGTCTGGAGCCAGCTGATGCGTGAGGGCATCTGTATCTTGGCCTTAGCTACGCCGGTAGCGCTCTTCATCGAAATGCACTTGGCGATGATCGGCTTAGTGGATCTGCCCTATGGCGATACGCCTGCGGGCTATCTCCCGGCCATCGGTCCGCTCCGCTTCCTGCTCACGAACCTCATGGCTTGGCTGTTGGTGGCGGCGGTGATCTGTCTCGCTGTCTGGCTGCCGGCCTCCCGTGCCTCCCAAGAGGATCCCGCCGTGGCGTTGCGGCATGGGGATGAATGATGCTTTTTAATGAGGAATGAGGAATTATGATAAATAAAGTTTATTTCAAACAAGCATGGCGGTTACTCAAGGAGAACCGCCTGCTATCAATGGTATCCATCTTGGGTACCGCCTTGGCGATCAGCCTCGTGATGGTGATCGTCATCGTATGGCAGGTGCGGACGGCCGGATTCAAGCCAGAGACGCACCGGGAGCGGATGCTGTTCGTGCAAGACGGACGGGCTTCCCGCAAGACGGATCATGAGTTTAATAATTGCTACCGCCTCTCTTCGTCGGTGGTGAAGCAGGTGTTCTACCCCTTGCAAACAGCGGAGGCAGTGGGCATGGCGACCGATGCCTGGAGTAGTTTAGCCAGCACGATGGATCAAACCAAGGAGTTGCGGGCGGATGTGCGCTATACCGATGCCGGCTTCTGGGAGCTCTTCGATTTCGAGGTGTTGCAGGGCAAGCCCTATCCGCGGGAGGCGGTGCATAGTGGTCTGCAGGAGGCGGTGGTGAGTGCCTCGTTGGCCCGTCAGCTTTTCGGCACGACGGAGGTGGTGGGGCAGACAATGCAGCTCAACTATGTACCCTATCGCATCTGTGCCGTAGTGGGCGACGTGTCGGTGATGGCGGAGGCGAGCCATGCCGACGTGTGGGTGCCCTATACGTCCAACTCTACCCTGTATGACAACAATACGGAGGGGTTGTTGGGCACGTTCGCTTGCTACATCTTGGCTCCCTCAGCGTCCGACTTCCCGGCCATCCGGGCGGAGGTGGCCCGTAACGTGGAGAAACTCAATGCCAGCAAACGGGACTGGGAGTTGTTGCTCTCCGGGCAGCCGGATAGCCGCCTCGATCTGTTGGCTCGTGACAATGGGGCGTTCGGCGAGGCGGAGACCGGGCTGTTGGTGTTGCGCTATGGCTTGATCGTCTTGCTGCTGATGCTGGTGCCGGCCATCAATATGAGCGGTTTGACACAGAGCCGGATGCGGCAGCGCATGGAGGAGCTGGGTGTGCGACGTGCTTTCGGGGCGACCCGTTGGCAGCTGATCCGACAGATTCTCTTGGAGAACCTGTTGCAGACCCTGATCGGTGGTGCGATAGGTTTCGGCCTCTCCTATGTGGCGGTGCTCGGCCTCTCTGGCTGGCTGTTGGATACGGGGGAGACCGTCGAGGGGTTAGGCCAGGTGTTCGTGGGGGCGGATATGCTCTTCAACCCGCTCATCTTCCTCTTGGCGTTCGTGGCCTGCTTGGTGCTGAACCTGCTGAGCGCGGGCATTCCCGCTTGGCGTGCGGCCAATAACCCGATCGTGGAGTCGTTAAGCATTCATCGTTGAACCTATACCTTATATATATACGTTATGTTACAGCATATCTTTACACTCATTTGGAACCAACGGCGGCAGAACGCTTGGATCGCCGCGGAGTTGTTCTTGGTGGCGATCCTCTTGTGGTATTTGGTGGATTGGCTCTACGTGATGGGCAATGTCTATTACCGTCCGATGGGGTTTGACATCGACCATGTCTATGAGGTGCATATGGCGGAGCTCTCGCAGAACAGCCCTGCCTATCAGGAGGGAGCACCGGAGGGCGCGGAAGCCCGGGCGGACTATTGCGAGCAGGTATTAGAGCGCCTTCGCAGCTATCCCGGTGTGGAGGTGGCCGCTGCGATGACCAGCAATCTTTGCCCCTATAACTCCAGTGGAATGTCTATGGCCTTTCGAGCCGATACCTGTTTGTTTGTCAGTTCTTATGGGGCAGTCACACCGGGTTACTTCTCGCTCTTCCGCATTGTGTCGAACGCCTGCTCTGCCGCCTCCTTAGACGAGGCGCTGCGGGAACCGAATGCCGCCATCCTAACCACGAACCCAGAGGTATCTATCCCCGATCGGGAGCTGTTGGGACAGACGCTCTATCAGCTTGGTGCGAAAGACTCTGTGCAGCATCGCATCGTGGGAGTCACGCCCCAGATTCGGCGGACGGCCTATGACATTCCCTTTCCGCAGATCTATATGCCGTTTGATTGGGCCGTGCATCTGAATGAATTGGTCTTCTGTGTGCGTGTCCGTCCGGAGGTGGACAGCCCGGAGTTTGCGGGTCGCCTCTTTCGGGAGCTGAAGGAATCGTTGCGTGTGGGCAACCGTTACCTCTCGCGGGTCGTCCCTCTCGCCGAGTCGCGCGATCAGATGCTCAAGGCGAATGGTACCGGCAATCAGGTGCGTACCCAGTTGGCGTTGGCGGGCTTCCTGTTGGTTAATATCTTCTTGGGAATCATTGGTACCTTCTGGTTCCGCACGGCCTATCGGCGAGGCGAGATGGGGTTGCGCATGGCGATGGGCTCTTCCCGTCGGTCGCTCTATCGGCTCCAGATTGGTGAGGCGTTAGGCTTGGTGTTGATCGCCTTCCTGCCCACGCTCCCCATTACCTTCAACATCACCATCGCCGAGTTGATCGAGGTGCATGCGATGCCGATCTCCCGCTTCCGCTTCTTCCTTTGTGAGGGCATCACCCTCCTGCTGTTGTGGGGCATGGCCTTTGCCGGTGCGTGGTATCCCGCCCGTCAATCCACCCGTCTTACTCCCGCCGAGGCGTTGAGGTATGAATAGGATTCAATTCTTCTTCATCGTATAATCCTTGACCCCTAAGGACTCATAGGCTTGGAGGAGGGCCTCGTCGTTGTCGGAGATGATGAGGAGCTTATCCCGCTCTTGCAATTCGGTGTTGCCCTTCGGGATGAAGTAGCGACCCTCCCGTTTCACCATCACCGCCAAGGTGTGGTTGGGCAGGGTCAGCTCCATCAGCTTGTTGCCATGGGAGAGCACGGCAGGGGTGATGTCGATCTCGCTCATGGCACTCTTGATCTCCTCGGGCAGCTCGATACCGAAGGCATCCTTCCGCTCCGGCTCATCCACCATGCCGAACCAGTTGGCGGCAGCCGTCACGGTCGTTCCTTGGATCACCAATGAGAGGATCGTGATGAAGAAGACGATGTTGAAGAACATCCGGGCATGCGGAATCTCCGCGATCAAAGGATAGGTGGCGAAGATGATGGGCACCGCTCCACGCAAGCCGACCCATGAGATGTAGCATTTACCCTTGAACGAAAAATGTTTGAAGGGAATCAAGCTGAGGAACACGCTGATAGGACGTGCGACCAGGATCATGAAGACACCCACCAAGATGCCCACTCCCGTCACGGGCAGCATCTCGTGCGGATTGACCAAGAGTCCCAGCGTGAGGAACATCACGATCTGCCAGAGCCAGGTGAAACCCTCGAAGAAGGTACCCATGCTCTTCTTGTGCACGATCTTGGCGTTGCCCACCACCAATCCGGCCAAATAGACCGCCAAGTAGCCGTTACCCTTGCAGAGCGTGGTGGCCGTGAAGGTGAAGAAGGCGGACGATAAGAGGAGGATCGGGTAGAGTGACTCGTTGTCGATATTGATCTTGTTGATGATCCAGACCGATACCCGTCCCAGCAGGTAGCCCATGAGGGCACCCACGGCCAACTGGATGACCAACGACAAGCCCGCCTCAGCGATGTTCATGCCTCCGCTCGTGATCACCTCGATGAGGATGAGGGTCAGCATGTAGGCCATTGGGTCGTTACTACCCGATTCCAGCTCCAACGTGGGGCGCAGCCGCTCCTTCAGATAGACCCCCTTGCTACGCAGGATGGAGAAGACGGAGGCCGAGTCGGTAGATGACATGACCGCCGCCAAAAGCAGTGCCTCCGGGTAGGTCAGCGAGATCTTATCAGATAGGACGTCGAACAGGATGTAGATGAAAGAACCGGTGATGAAGGTCGTGGCCAGCACGCCGAACGTGGCCAACACGATACCGGGCCCGGCGACGGGCTTGATCTCCGCCACCTTGGTGTCCATGCCACCCGAGAACAGGATGATGCTCAATGCCAACATGCCGATGAACTGGGTGATTTTCGGACTACTAAACTGAATGCCTAACCCGTCGCTGCCGAAGAGCATACCCACGCCCAAGAAAAGCAACAACGAGGGAAGGCCGAAACGATAGCCTGCCTTACTGGCTAATATACTAAAGAATAAGATGATAGAAGCTATTAAAAGAATATGTTCAGGGTTACTAAGCATAAGAATAATATTATTAAAGTGAACACTATAATTTAAAATCGTAGCGCAAAAGTACTGAATTAGACAGAAAATGCCTACTTTTGGCTTCCATTTATTAATCAACGATATGAACAAAAAACATCTATTCACAGGATTGTGTGCGCTGCTGCTACTGGTTGGTTGTGGCGACAACTCCCATTTCATCTCGGATGCCGCTTATCGGGCTGAGGTAGAGAAGGATTTCCAAGCGAAACAGGTTGCTTTGCCGAATGGCGATCTGTTCGAAGTGTTTAACGAGCAAATGACGCCAGCTGAGAAGGAGGCTTTGACCTTCCTCTATGCCTACATGCCGATCGGCGACCTGACCGATTACAGTGGGGCGTTCTATTTGCGTAATGTGCGTGCTACCTTCGAGGCCAAAGCCCAAATGCCTTGGGGAAAGAGCATTCCTGAAGAGATCTTCCGCCATTTTGTCCTCCCGGTTCGTGTGAACAACGAGAACCTGGATGACAGCCGCTCGGTTTTCTTCGCGGAGTTGAAAGATCGTGTGAAGGACCTGTCGCTTTATGATGCGGTGTTGGAGGTGAACCATTGGTGCCACGAGAAGGTGATCTATACCCCTTCGGATGCCCGCACCAGCTCTCCTTTAGCTTCGGTTAAGACCGCCTATGGTCGTTGTGGTGAGGAATCTACCTTCACAGTGGCTGCCCTTCGTTCGGTGGGTATTCCCGCCCGTCAGGTCTATACCCCTCGTTGGGCACATACCGACGACAACCATGCGTGGGTAGAGGCTTGGGTAGATGGTAAATGGTACTTCTTGGGCGCTTGCGAGCCGGAGCCGGTCTTGAACTTGGGTTGGTTTAACGGCCCCGCTTACCGAGGTATGTTGATGCACACCAAGGTGTTCGGTAAATACAATGGTCCGGAGGATGTGATGGCTCGCACGAGCGGTTACACCGAGATCAACGTGATCGACAATTATGCGCCGAGTGCCAAGGCGATGATCACGGTGAAGGATGCCGCGGGCAATGCTGTGGAGGGCGCTACCGTGGAGTTCAAGCTTTACAACTATGCCGAGTTCAACAGTGTGGCGACCAAGCAGACCGATGCTTCGGGTCAGTGCTCACTCTCTGCCGGCAAGGGTGATATGTTGGTATGGGCCAGCAAGGCAGGTGCTTTTGGCTATAGCAAGGTCTCTTTTGGTAAGGATAGCGAGGTGACGATCACCTTGGATAAGCATCCGGGTGATACGGGCAGTGTGGCTTTGGATGTGGTACCGCCGGTGGATGGCTCCATCCCGGCTGAGGTGACCGCTGAGCAGAAAGAGGAGAACGCTAAACGCATGTTGGAGGAGGATGCGATCCGTAACCAATATGTAGCCACCTTCTACACCGAGGCGAAGGCCAAGGCGTTGGCTAAGGAGTTAGGCATTGATGAGGCGAAGACCGTCCATTTCATGATCGCCAGCCGAGGCAACTGGCAGGTGATCGAGCAGTTCTTGAAGGGCACGCCGGCAGAGAAGCGTCCGCAAGCGATGGCTTTGCTCGATGTGATCTCCGCAAAAGACTTGCGTGATGTCTCGTTGGAGGTATTGACCGACCACTTGAACAACACCCCGGCGGTGGATAGCCCTTGGTTTGATCGCTACGTCATGAATCCCCGTGTCAGCACGGAGTTCATAACCCCCTATAAGCAGTTCTTCGCGGCGAACTTCGATGCCGAGGTAGCGAAGAAGGCACAAGCCGATCCGCAGGTCTTGGTGGATTGGGTGAAGCAAAACATCACCTTGAATGACGACCTGAATCCGCAACGTATCGCCATCATGCCGATGGGTGTATGGAAATCTCGTGTGGCGGATGTCAACTCCCGCAATATCTTCTTTGTCTCTGTGGCACGTAGCTTAGGCATTCCTGCTCGCATCGAGCCGGTAGCCCGTAAGATTCAGTATGCCAAGGACAACGCTTGGGTAGATGTCGATTTCGAGGCAACCGCTCCCGTGAACGCAAAGCAGGGTAAGGTGGTCGCTACCTACCAGCCGATCAAGGCGTTGCCCGATCCAAAGTATTACAGCCATTTCACCATTGCGAAGGTATTGTCTTCTGGTCGTTTGCAGACCTTGAACTTCGAGAGTGGCAGTCACGTCGATATGGGCTTGGGCGCTACATGGAGTGGCCTCTTGAAACAGCCGTTGACGATGGACGAGGGCAACTACATGTTGGTAACCGGTACCCGTATGGCCAACGGTAGTGTCTTGGCGGAAATCACCTTCTTTAACGTAGAGGAGGGCAAGACTACCCCGATTAAGTTAGAGATGCGTGAGAGCCAGGATCAGATCCAGGTGATCGGTAACTTCAACTCCGAGGATAAGTTCAAGCTGGCAGAGAGTGGTGAGGTGACCAGCCTGTTGGCGACAACTGGACGTGGTTACTACATCGTGGCTATCTTGGGTGCTCGTGAGGAGCCGACCAACCATGCGATGCGCGATATTGCGGCTGAGTGCCAGCAGTTAGAGGAGTGGGGCCGTGGTATCGTGCTTCTCTTCCCCGATGAGAAGGGTTATAAGAGCTTCGATCCGAAGGAGTTCGGTACGTTACCTTCGACTATCACCTATGGTATCGACATCGACGGAGCGATCCAGAAAGAGATGTGCGAGGCGATGCGTTTGACCAACACCCATTCACTGCCGATCTTCTTGATCGCCGATACCTTCAACCGGGTAGTCTTTGTGTCACAGGGTTATACCATTGGTTTGGGTGCGCAGTTGATGCAGGTGATCCATAAATTGTAAAGCGAGATGCGACTGATTCCGAAAGCGAACACGTTGCGCAAGGGAGCGTTGCTCTATCGCTGCCTTCGTTACCGGAAAGGCTATGGGGTGCATTCACCCTTCGTCTATAACCTGATCACGAAGGTCATCGAGGAGAAATGCTCCTACTACAGTTTTTACGATATCGAATTGCTTCGGCGAGAGTTGTTCTATCGGGAGGAGGTGGTGGCCTGTCCCGATAGACGACATCCCGGGCGAACCAAACAGCGCCAGATAGGCGAGATTGTCTATCGAGAGGCCATCAAGGCCAGCCACGGAGCTCTGCTGTTTCGTTTGGTCAACTATTTCAAATCTCGCCATATCTTGCAGTTGGGTCCCAACATGGGACTTTCCACCCTCTATCTCACCTCCTACGCTAAGGACTTGCATTGCATTGCGTTGGAGACAGTGCCTGAGTTTGCGGTAATTGCCAGGGAGACCTTCCTGCAGGCGCATAATCCGATTGATTTGCGTGTCGGGTGTTATGCTGAGTTGTTACCGAAGGCGTTGGCGGATATGGAACAGGTGGATTTTGTCTATTTTAACACGCTTTATGAGCAAGAGCATAACCTTTCCCTCTTCGAAACTTGTTTACGCTATGTGCACAACGACACTGTTTTCGTGTTCGAGGGGATCAAGGCCAGCCAGAAGATGCGTGATTTTTGGAAGGCTGTTTGTGCGCATCCAGAGGTGACCGTGACGGTCGATCTCTTTGCGCTGGGTATCGTGTTTTTCAACCAGAAATTGCATAAAAAGGATTATATCGTTTATTTCTAAAAATAAGTAGTAGATGAAGAAAAGCGTTATTTATACAGGTACGGGCGATAAGGGAACCACCTCGTTGGTGGGAGGACAGCGTGTCTCCAAGGCCAGCGAGCGGATTGAGAGCTATGGGACGATTGATGAGTTAAACTCCTTCATTGGCCTGCTGATTACGGCCATGGAAGAGGGTCCCGATGCCGATTTTCTCTCTTTCGTGCAGCATAAACTGTTCAATATCGGTTCCTATTTAGCTACGGATCAGGAGACTACCGAGATACTGGTGCCCAGCCGGGTGACGGAGGAGAGCGTGGCACGTATCGAACGGGAGATAGACCGGATTGATGAGGAACTGCCTAAGATGCGGGCTTTCATCCTGCCGGGAGGTTGTCGTTCAGCGGCCTTGGCCCATGTCTGCCGTACGGTTTGCCGCCGGGCAGAGCGGGAGATCTATCGGTTGGCGGAAACCGCTCCTGTGGAGGATCTCGTGTTGAAGTTTATCAACCGATTGTCCGATTATCTCTTTGTATTGGCCCGAAAAGAGTGTATTAGTAACAATGGAAAAGAAATAATCTGGGATTATACTTGCGAATAATAAATAAAATTCTACTTTCGCGGCTGATTTGAGAACCCAATCGCTTTTGGCGATTAATTAACTGTTGATGGCTATATGTATTGGACTTTAGAGTTAGCTTCAAAATTGGAGGATGCGCCCTGGCCTGCGAGCAAGGACGAGTTGATTGATTATGCACAACGTTCAGGTGCACCATTAGAGGTCATTGAAAATCTACAAGAGATGGAAGATGAAGGCGAGATATACGAATGTATGGAGGATATTTGGCCGGATTACCCCAGCAAAGAAGATTTCTTCTTCAACGAGGAGGAATACTAAAGAATCACTCAGATTGTCAGAGCGGATGATTGACAATCCCAAAAATCAATAACCGAATTAGGCACGAGGTGGTGGGTTAGGAAACGATCCTTCTACCTCGTTGCTTTTTTAGCTCACACATGAGAAAAAGACTGTTTATCACCCTGTTGATCGCTTTTTGCGCCTGCTTCGGGTCGTTGCGGGCGCAATATGATGCCCGTTTGAGCCAATACTTCATGGCGAAGCCCTATTACAATCCTGCGGTGGCTGGTGCCACGGAAGACTTGAATATCTTTGGGTTGGCTCGCTTGGAGTGGGTTGGCGTACATGGGGCGCCCCAGTCTTTTTTCATCACGGCTGACATGCCGCTCACCTTGGGCAAGACCCAGCATGGTGTCGGATTAGTCGTTTTTACTGAGGCCATAGGCCTGTTTCAGAACACCCATGTAGGAGCGCAATATGCCTACAAATACAAACTGTTCGGAGGTGTGCTCAGTGGTGGTTTACAGATTGGGTTGGTTAACCAGTCGTTCGATGGTACCAAGCTGGAGCTCAATCCTGATTCTGAGTATCACCAAGAGACCGATGCCGCTTTCCCGGCCACGCAGGTCAGCGGGATGGGCTTGGATCTCAATTTCGGTCTCTATTACCAGCACAAGCGTTTTTATGCGGGCATTGGCATGACCCACTTTACAGAGCCCGAGTTGCAGCTCGATGAGAATGCCTCCACCTACATCGGGCGTTCACTTAATTTTATGGGTGGATACAATATTCAACTCAAGAATCCGTTGATAGAGTTACAGCCTTCGGTGTTCTTGCTGACAGACATGAGTAATTTTCATGCGGACATCACCGCAAGGTTGGAATATAACAAGATGTTTAACGGTGGTATTTCCTATCGGGTGAATGAGTCGGTGGGTATCCTCCTTGGGGTGAAGATCGGGCGTTTTCAAGCGGGTTATGCCTATGATTTCCCGATCACGGCCATGGGGCAGGCAACCAGTGGAAGCCATGAGCTTTGCGTGCGTTACGCCTTGAAGCTCAAGAAAACGACGACAGGAAAGAACCGACATAAAAGTGTACGTATCTTATAAGAGTATATGAAGAAAGTAATAGTTCTACTGATGGCGGTAGTGTTCCTTACCTCCTGTGGCAAATCGCTTCGCGGAGCAGGCAGTGGAGGAGAGGTAACCGGAGTGAGATCGGTGGCGTTCAATGAGCCCGCCCCCTACGGGATGGTCTTGATTAAACGAGGTGCCTTCGAGATGGGTCCGGCTGACAAGGATTCGCTCTGGGGCATTATGCCGGAGCGAAAGGGCGTTTCGTTCGATGCCTTCTGGATGGACCAGACGGAGGTGACCAACGCCAAGTATCGGCAATTCGTTTATTATGTGCGCGATTCAATCATTCGTGAGCGGTTGGCCGATCCGGCGTATGGTGGTAACGACCTCTTCAAGATTACCGAGGATCGGTATGGTGAGCCTGTCACCCCGCATTTGGATTGGAGCCGCCCGATCCCTTGGAAACGGGCCAACGAGGATGAGTTGCGTGCCATCGAGAGCGTCTATTACACCAACCCCGTGACGGGCGAGCGTGGCCTCGACCCAAAGCAGATGGTCTTTCGCTATGAGTGGTACGACTACACGGCAGCCGCCTTGCGCAAGAACCAGCTGAATCCGGCCGACCGGGTGCGCAACACCGACATTCAGGTTGATCCCAACGAGGTGGTTATGATCTCGAAAGATACCGCCTACATCGACGAGGAGGGACGCATTATCAATGAGACGATTACCCGCCCCTTGACCAGCGAGTGGGACTTCCTCAACACCCGTATCGTCAATATCTATCCCGACGAGAACTGCTGGGTGAACGATTTCAAGAATGCCTACAACGAGCCCTATACCCGTATGTATTTCTCTCATCCGGGCTATGACGATTACCCCGTGGTGGGTGTCTCTTGGGAGCAGGCCACGGCCTTCTGTGTATGGCGTACCAATTTATACAAGGAATCCTTGAGCTTGCCAGCTGGTCAAGCCATCGAGCCTTTCCGCCTGCCCTCTGAGGGTGAGTGGGAGTATGCTGCCCGCTCTGGAAAGAACGAGAATAAGTTCCCCTGGTCCACCGATGAGTTGCAAGACAACAAGGGTTGCTTCTTAGGCAACTTCAAGCCGGGCAAGGGCAATTACACCGAGGATGGCCACTTGATTACCTCCCGTGTCGGCTCTTTCGCCCCCAACGAGTTTGGCCTCTACGACATGGCCGGAAACGTGGCAGAGTGGACTTCTACCGCCTATTCAGAGTCAGGTCCCAGCCAGATGAGCGACATGAACCCCGACCTGCGCTACAATGCGGCCAAGAACGATCCCTACGCCATGAAGAAGAAGGTGGTGCGTGGAGGATCGTGGAAGGATGTGCAACAATTTATCCGCTCAGATATGCGAACCTTTGAGTATCAGAACGAGAGCCGCTCCTATATCGGCTTCCGCTGTGCCCGCACACAGATTGGTTTCTCTCGCTCCAAGGGCGGCAAGAAATGAACCACTTAAACAGGAATAACGAATCTATTAGTGTAAAGTCAAGAGACAATGGGAAAATATAGAAGATATAAAAATCGGCTGGAGATGTTTCTTTCCAGCGAGAAGGGAAAACGAGTGCTGAACTTCCTCTATAGCTGGGGTGCCTCCATCGTGATTATCGGTGCGCTCTTCAAGCTGTTGCACCTTCCCTACGGCAACCAGATCTTGTTCGTCGCCATGATCACGGAGTCTTTCGTGTTCTTCATCTCGGCGTTCGAGCACCCCAATCGGGAATATCATTGGGAGGATGTCTTCCCGGTGCTGAAATCCAAGAACCCGATGGATCGTCCCGACTTTGGGCAGGCTCCCATCGCTACCCGTGAGACCCATACGGCTGGTTCTGAGGAGGGGGTGACCGTTCAAGGTACTATCCATGGAGCGGGCTCCTTGAACATTGAGGGCAACCTTAATATTTCTGAGGAGGACACTAAGAATCTCTCCGAGAGCATCAAGAAGCTCAGTGGGGCAGCCGAGCAACTCTCCAAGATGGCTGAGCTGACCGAGGCGACACAGCACTACTTGCAGCAGATCTCTGGCCTCTCGCAACACATGGAGCGCTTTAGCCAGGTGACCAGCTCACTCAACGAGGTATCGACCAACCTCTTGAACTCCTATAAGGGCATTGCCGACAATCCCGAAGGGGTTGGCCAGAGCTCGCAGAGCTATGTGGCACAGATGGAGCAGCTCAACCGCAACGTCACCAACCTCAATCAGGTCTATGAGATGCAGCTCAAGAGCATCACGGCACAGATGGAGTCGATGGATCAGATCAACAACGGTTTGCGTCGCATCCGTGAGATGTATGACGGCTCCGTGATGGATAGCTCCGTCTTCCGGGGCGAGACCGAGAAGATGACCCGCCAGCTGGCCGAGTTGAATCAGGTATATGCCCGTCTGTTGCAGGCGATGACCGTCAATATGGGCTATCAGCCGCAACCGAGCTACCAACAGCCGCAGCCGGCTTATCAACAACAGGCTTACCAGCAGCCTTATGGCTATCAGCCCCAGCAGGCACCTTATAACAACCCGATGAAGTAAAAGAGAAACTATGGCAGGAGTATCAAATAATCCCAACTCACCCCGTCAGCGGATGATCAACCTGATGTATCTGGTGTTCATCGCGATGATGGCCCTCAACGTCTCCACGGAGGTGTTGGATGGATTCGAGTTGGTGGAGGGCAGTCTTCGCACCTCCATCGACAACTCCACCCGGCGCAACGAGCTCGTGGCGAAGGAGATGGAGGACTATTACCGGCAGAATCCGCAGAAGGTGGGCGAATGGATCGAGAAGTCTCGTCAGGTCAAGCAGGCCTCCGACAGCCTCTGCAGCTACATCCAAACGCTGAAGGTGCGGATCGTCGAGGAGGCGGATGGCGAGGGTGCCGATGTGGATAACATCGACCGCAAAGATGATTTGGAGGCCGCTTCACACATCATGCTGTCGCCCATCACCGGCGAGGGCAAGAAGTTGCGTGAGGCCATTGATCAATACCGCACCTGGATGGGTGGATTCATCCAGGATTCCCTGAAGACGGCCGTCATGGAGGCCAGCCTCAGTACTACCCCGCCCAAAAAGGCAGGCATTAACACCCGCTCCTGGGAGGAGGCACTTTTCGAGAACATGCCGGTGGCCGCTTCGGTCACCCTCCTCACCAAGCTGCAGAGCGATATTCGCTATGTGGAGGGCGAGGTGCTCTCTAACCTCTTGAACAATGTCGATGTGGGTGATTACCGGGTGAACCAGATCACGGCACAGGTCATCCCGGAGAGTCAGATCGTCATGCGGGGCAGTCCCTATCGGGCCAATATCGTCCTCTCAGCGGTCGATTCCACCAAGCGACCCACCATCGTGGTCAATGGAAAGGAGCTTCCGGCGGAGGCCAACGGACTCTTCACGGCCGGCACCGGTTCGGTCGGTACCTTCCCCATCAAGGGTTTCATCGAGATGCCCAATGCCGATGGCAGCATCATGCGCCGGGAGTTCGAGAGCGAGTATTTCGTGACCGAGCCCTCCGCTACGATTGCCCCCACGATGATGAACGTGCTCTATGCCGGTATCGCCAACCCGATGCGTATCGCTGTGCCCGGTGTGCCGAGTGGCAACGTCACCGCCACCATGACCAATGGAACCCTCACCCGAAAGGGCGACTCCTGGGAGGCCCGTCCCTCCAAGGTGGGTACCGATGCGGTCATCACCGTCCATGCCCGTATGGCCGACGGCCGCAACGTGGAGATGGCCAAGAGCGCCTTCCGGGTGCGTGCCCTGCCCGATCCGCTGCCCTACATCGAGTATAAGGATGCCAATGGCAACCTGCGGAAATTCAAGGGAGGTATGATTGCCAAGCGAAGCCTCGTCGAGGCGGATGGGATCTTGGCGGCTATCGACGACGATTTGTTGAATGTGAAATATGAGGTGATTCGTTTCGAGCTGACCTTCTTCGACTCGATGGGTAACGCCATCCCCGAGGTGGCGCAAGGCACCAACTTCTCCCAGCGACAGAAGAGTTACATCCGTAACCTCAGCAAGGGTAAACGATTCTACATCACGAGGGTAGTGGCGAAAGGCCCGGATGGCATCGAGCGCACGATCCCCACCATCGAAGTAATTGTAAATTAAGATTCGCGGTATGAGACAACTGTATTACATAGCCATTTTGGTGGCATCCCTGTGGACGGCAACGCCCCTGCAAGCGCAAGAGGAGAACGAGACGGAGACGACGACCCAGCAGACCCGCCGCCGTTCGCCCCAGGCCTCCCGTGGCGAGCGTCAGGAGAAGAAGGAGAGCGGATTGCCCGACTTGACCGTCCGGGCGCAAGACCTGAACGAGCGTTTGACACAAGAGATTGGCAATGCCCGTTGGCAACGTGTCATCTATCGACAGGTCGATCTGATGAAGGAGCCCAACGCCCCGCTCTATTACCCCACACGCCCCATGAACGGCCAGCAAAACCTCTTCTCCACCATTTTCCAGCTCTTGGGCGACAACAAGATCAAGGCATACGAGTACTTGGATGGCTATGAAGAGTTCGACGAGGCGCATCTGATTCGCTTCAAGGATATGCTCGACCGCTTCTACATCCTCTACGAGGAGGTGCCCGGCAAGGGTGGCGAGGAGCCTACCTACGTCATCAACGAGAGCGATGTGCCCTCCGCCGATGTCCGCTCCTACTACGTGAAGGAGGCTTGGTATTTCGATCAGAACAACTCCGCTTTCGACGTGAAGATCCTGGCTATCTGCCCGATCCTCTCCTCCACAGGCGATATGGGCGAGACCACGATGCCGATGTTCTGGCTGCCCTACGAGAATATCCGTCCCTACATCAGCAACGCCACGATCATGACCTCCAACCTCAACAATGCCACCACCTTCACGATGGACGACTATTTCCGTCGCCGCATGTTTGAGGGCGAGATCATCAAGACGCAGAACCTGATGAACCAGCCGTTGCAGGCCTATTGCCCTACGCCCGATTCGCTCAAGAATGAGCAGGCACGCATCGAGGCGCAGCTCACGGGATTCGAGCAATCCCTTTGGTATCAACCCGATACCACGCAGGTAGCCGCCGATCCGAAGGCCGCTAAGAAGGCCAAGAAGACGGTGGCCAAGAGCACAACAGAGAAGGCTGCTAAGGCTATTACGACTAAGGCGCCCAAGGCTCAGAAATCCGCTCCCGTTCGTTCCGTACGCCGCAGAAGATAACATGCCGACAGCCGTTGTGGAGGTAGAGTATGCTGTTTCTAACGTCGCAGCGACCGTGGCGGCTCAGGAAACACAGTTTCTAACGTGCCGATGGTCACCGTTACGGGGTAGAAAGCAATCAATACTTAATCGAGGCTTCAAAGTATGAAAGTCGTAAGAATTTAGGAGAAGAGGAACTATCTCGTAACAAAAGTGTATCTTTGTCGCCGCATAATAATTGATGACGTTTATGAAGAAGTTAATGTGTTTAGCGATGGCTTTGCTGCTGTTGGCAGGCTGTTCGAGCGTTCCTCTGACGGGGCGCAAGCAGGTGTTGTTGGTGTCTGATCAGGAGGTGCTTACTTCAAGTTTAACCCAGTATAATGAATACATCAAGACCGCCACAAAGTCGAGTAATGCGACTCAGAGTGCGATGGTGACTCGTGTTGGAAAGAAGATTGCGGCGGCTACTGAGCAGTATCTGAAACAGAATGGATTGGAAAGTGAGGTGAAGAATTTTGCCTGGGAGTTTAGCTTGGTGAAGGACGAACAAGTGAACGCTTTCTGTATGCCAGGAGGTAAGATTGTGGTCTATGAGGGTTTGATGAAAATCATTGGCTCGGAAGATGAATTGGCTGTGGTGGTTGGCCATGAGGTGGCCCATGCGGTGGCGAAACATAGCAACGAGCGTATGAGTCAGCAGCTAATGGCGCAATATGGAGCGGCTATCTTGGGACAGGCGGTGAGCAACAAGAGTGCGGCCGTTCAGCAATTGGCCTCTACGGTCTATGGCGTGGGTGCACAATATGGCGTGATGCTGCCCTACTCACGCAAGCATGAGATCGAGGCGGATTATATGGGTTTGGTCTTTATGACGATGGCGGGTTATAATCCGGAAGTTGCCCTCAGTTTCTGGAAGAAGATGTCGGCAGGTGGCAGTAGCTCCGCTCCGGAGTTTATGAGTACGCACCCGAGTGATGCGACTCGTATCGAGGCCATTCAGAAGGCATTGCCGGAAATTAAAACCAAATACGCTAAAAAGTGATTCCCATCTTCCGCATTAGGAAACAGGCATTCATATTTTGAGCTATCCCTTCTCGGAGTTGATAGGAGAAGGATAGCTCATTTTCTTTTATATCTGCCTCGAAGCGATAGTTCTTGACCGCTTCGGGGTATTCTTTTTCTAAATCGCCCAATACCAAGTCGTGTGTAGCGATGATGCCACAGGCTTTTTGAGCCACTAATTGCCGCATCAAGGCTAACGATCCCTTTTGCTTGTCGATGGAATTGGTTCCTTTGAGGATCTCATCCAAAATGATGAACAGTCGTTCCCCGCTTTGCAGGCGATCAATGATCATTCTTAGCCGCTTCAGCTCTGCGAAGAAGTAAGATTCGTGGTTCGTCAGGGAGTCGGAGGTGCGCAGGCTGGTGAACAAATGAGCGGGACAGAGTGTCAGCTCTTTGGCACAGACCGATACACCCACGCAAGCCAAAAGGTAATTGATACCTACGGTGCGCAGATAGGTGCTTTTACCCGCCATATTCGCTCCGGTAATGATCAAGAACCAAGGGGCTTTAGGCACATGGATGTCATTGCATACACAACGTCTCCGGTCTAATAGGGGATGGCCTAAGCCTTTGCCCTCCATCGTGAGGTAGTGATCTGTCAGGTGTGGATAGACGTAATCAGGATGGTTGAAGGCGAAACCTCCTAACGAGTTATAGGCATCCATCTGCCCTAAAGTGTCGAACCATAGGGAAAGCTTCGTGCCATAGGTGGCCTTCCATTCCTCCAACAATAACGCATGACGAACATCTCTCAAGATCAATATGTTCAGAAGAATGCCCGCCAAACTAAAGCGTTGATCTAAGCCTCCGATATAGCGGGAGAGTCGTCGGATCGCTTGTGAAGCAGACTCCTGCTCGTTCGTCAAGTTGGCTTGCAGCTCCCGCAAGGGAGAGGCCTTAAAGGTCATTTGTTCGATCAAGCGCATCAACTCGGCATAGCCTCGGAAGGCATGCTCTAACTTATTGACAGTCGTGTAGAGACGGTTGATCTGTTTCGTAGGGGCATAAGCGACGCACAACGATCCAATGGTCAGTAGGTTGAGGCAGGAGCCAGGAATCCAATCCAATAGATAGGCACCTACGGCAAGCAGCCATAGAGCAGGAATCAACCAAATAAAGATGCGCCAAAGGCTATGCGTACGGAAAGAGGTAGGCTGATCAATGAGTTGTTGCAACCGCTGGAGATCAAAGGGCTGCGTGAGTTCCTTTCCGAAGGTGCGTCCCAAAGTGTAGAACTGTTGCCGGAAGTCGGTGAGGTGAGCCAGTTCTTGGATGGCGGTTTGTCTTTGTTCGATAGCCTCTTTCCGATCCAAGGGTTGTAAGAACCAATTCGCTAACTGTTCCTTACCGAACGAGGTGACCGTTCGGTTGAGCGATTGGAAGAGCGAGGGTGCTCCGAAAAGATCTAAATCCAGGCTGAAGGCGTGTTGGCTGTCTGCTTTCTCGGGTGCTCCATCAAAGGCACTGAAGTCATAATCTAATCCTTTTCGCTCGTTTTGATTCAGTTCCAGTAAGGTCTCCTCATGGCTTTTCTGAGCATCTAAACGGTTGTGTCCAAGCATGAGCAAGCCAAAAGGAAGGGCGAAGGCAATGAAAATCATGCCTAATAGCGTACTGGATTCTGCACGGAAGTAGGT
This sequence comes from Parabacteroides sp., assembly GCA_022775005.1. Taxonomy (GTDB): domain Bacteria; phylum Bacteroidota; class Bacteroidia; order Bacteroidales; family Tannerellaceae; genus Parabacteroides. The sequence goes on along the minus strand of JALFJR010000070.1, from coordinate 21,777 downwards.
GATCGAAGCGATGGCCCCAATGACAAGGAGCAGACGAAGGGTTCCGATCTGATGAATACGATGTTTCAGTGCGTCAAGATGTGCGTGATGGAGGGCGATTTGCTCCTCATAGAAAGTATATAATTGTTCCATGGCGCAAAAGTAGGCGGATTGGGTGATTCTTGAAGCCATTTAGCCTATAAATAACGTGAATGAGGACAAATCCGGATGAGGGCTTTTACTACCTTTGCTGTACAACAGCGGAAAGCAATAATAGTAAAGGTATGAGACGGATCTTCATCATCAGTTGGTTGATTTGGTTGGTGTGTGGTTGGAGTGAGGCGCAGGTGTTGCCCATGGCTAATGAGGAAATTTACAACCCGGACAGTGTGCGGGCTATCTTAGATAAGCAGCCTTATTTTTCCCTCTTTAAAGATAACTATTTCGTGGGAGGAGTTCCTATCGGTGAGAAGATCAACTCCCGCAACTCGGATGTGAAATTCCAGATCAGTATCTCTCAACGACTGACCAAGAGTAAGTTGCCTTTTGATTCCTATCTTTTCTTACAATACACGCAGAAGGCTTTTTGGAATGTCTTCCAAAAGTCATTGCCGATGCGTGACCTGAATTTCAATCCGGGCATTGGTCTGGGACACTTGATCATTCGGAAGAATAAATACATCGGAAAGGCCTATCTGATGATCGAGCATGAGTCGAACGGCAAAGACAGTATAGATAGTCGTAGCTGGAACAAGCTAACCTTGGGAGCAGCCGTTTTGCTGAATAAGAACTGGGAGGTGCAGTTCAAAGGTTGGATTCCCGTGATTGATGGCAAGGAGAATGACGACATCTTGAAGTACAATGGCATCTTTCAGGTGGCTGCCAACTATCGGACGGACAATAAGCGACTCAATGTCGGGGTGATCTTGACCAAGCGACTCACGTGGCTTAGCTTCAACACCCAGTTGGAGTTGAGCTACAAGTTCAATAACAACGAGAATCAATATCTTTTTGTGCAATATTATAATGGGTATGGCGAGAATCTGTTGGAGTATAACCAATTCAGGAGCATTTTGCGTGTTGGTTTTGTGATCAAACCGCAAGACTTCAGCCTTTACTGATACCCCTTCTTGCGCCTACATCCACCGATTTTCGTTAATTATCGTTTTGATTTTGCACAAAAAAAGATGTTTTGTGCTGCACAATTTGCCCATTGGTGTGCAATTATAGGGAAAAGTGTGTATATTCGCGGCCGATTTTGATTAATAAATACACACAGTATGAGGAAAACAATCTTAATGGGAGCCGCAATGTGGATGGCTTCGAACTTGGCGTTTGCCGGTGGTTATTTGACGAACACCAATCAGCATATCTCTTTCTTGCGTATGCTCGCACGAGGTGCATCTACGGAGATCGATGCGGTTTATTCCAATCCGGCTGGTTTGGCTTTCATGGAGAACGATGGACTGACCCTCTCCTTGAACATCCAGAGTGCAGCTCAGAATCGTAATATCGATGCTCGCTATAAAGGTGCCTCTTTAGGCTTGGATCTCTCCAAACTGGGTATGGGACAGATGGCTCTGGGTGGTAATGAGTACAGCAAATTCTATAAAGGAAAGGCTTCTGCTCCGGTTATTCCCAGTCTTTTCGCTGCCTATAAGAATGGGAATTGGGTGTTCTCAGGCTCCTTTGCGGTAGTAGGTGGCGGTGGAAAGTGCTCTTTCGACGAGGGTTTGCCTATGTTCGACTCTTCGGTACGTTCGTTGTATGATATCGCTTTGGGTGCGGCTCAGTTGGCTAACGGGATGATGAATCCTACGGGTCCGATGGCTGGTAAGTCGGTCAGCGATATGTACACGATCCAGAGCGCTTTGGAGGGTCGTCAGTTTATCTATGGTTTGCAATTGGGCGTGACCTATAAGGTGAACGATTGGTTGTCAGTCTTTGCTGGTGGTCGTATGAACTATTTCTCTGGTGGTTATGAGGGCTTCTTGAACTCCAGTGTTAAGGGCGAGTATTTGCAGGCCTACCAGAAAGGATTGCAAACCGCATTGGGTTTGGTGCAGCAACTCAACCCGGAGTTGGCAGGTCAGGTGGAAGGCATGATTCCTGCTGAACTGGTAAGCGAGGGTAAGTTCGACTTGGCACTCGATTGTGACCAGAAGGGTTGGGGCTTGACACCGATCTTGGGTGTAGACGCTCGTTATAAAGGTTTTACTGTCGGTGTGAAATATGAGTTCATGACCAATCTCAACTTGGAGAACAAGACGCATAAGTTGGTGGATCCGACAGGCGCACTGAAGGCTTTCGAGGATGGTGTGAATACCCCGAATGATCTTCCCGCGTTGTTGACGATGGCCTTGGGCTACGAGTTCTTGCCTAACTTGCGTGCGACCGTGGAGTATCACCGTTACTTCGACAAGCAGGCTTCGATGGCCGATGACAAGCAAAAGACTTTGGAGCGTGGCACGAATGAGTATTTGGCCGGTATCGAGTGGGATGCGCATAAGTATGTGACGCTGAGTGGTGGTTACCAGCGTACGGATTACGGCTTGTCTGATGGGTTCCAGAGCGACATCAGCTTCTCCTGCGACTCTTATTCATTGGGCTTCGGTGCGAAGATCAACTTGAATGAGCATCTGAAGATGAACGTTGCCTATTTCTGGACGACGTACTCGGATTACGAGAAGGCTTACAACACAGGCGTTGTTAGTGGAACAAATGTATATAGCCGTACGAACAAGGTGTTTGGTGTGGGTATCGACTACACATTCTAATCACACATAAATAGCCAAAACTGAGTGAGGAAGGGGGTGCGTCATCGACACATCCCCTTTTTGTTTCAGAGGATTTAGCCATAAAAAAAGGAGATTCCTCTTTCGAAGAATCTCCTTGTCGATGCGGAAGCGGGGGGATTCGAACCCCCGGTACGGTAACCCGTACGTCAGTTTAGCAAACTGGTGGTTTCAGCCACTCACCCACACTTCCTTACCGTGTTGTGCATCCTTTTTTCGTTTGCGTTGCAAAGGTAGAACTTATTTTTGAATAAACAAGCCTTCTGCCGTATCATTTTCTCGAAAAAAGATCGTATTTTTGTGACTCATTCTGATATTCAATCGCTTATTCATGAAGAAAAAGAGCAAGATTTGTCCCAAACGTTTGTGTTGGATGTTATTAATCACCATGATAGTTGGTTTGATCATGGGTGGTGTAACGGTTTATCGTCTATTATGGGCTCCTAACTTCCATCCGAGGCAAACGGTTTACCTCTATATTGATCAAACGAAAGATTATGCGTCATTGTGTCAGCAGTTGTCGGATTCAGCTGCTTGTGGGCATTTGGGCGATTTTAAATGGCTTAGTAGTTGGTTGAAGTATCCAGAACACATGCGGACGGGACGTTATGCGGTGGAATCAGGAATGAGTAATTGGGATCTGCTGGCTAACCTTAGGAGAGGTCAACAGGTCGCTACACGGATTACCTTTAATAATATACGGCTGAAAAGTGATTTGGCGGAGCGACTTGATGAGCAGTTGATGTTAAGTAAGGAAGATTTACTTATCTTGCTCAACGATTCATCTTATTGCGATAGTTTGGGCTTTACGCCGACCACGATTCCCTGCATGTTCTTACCTAACACCTATGAGTGTTATTGGAATCTTTCTGCGGAGCAGCTGATGCGACGGATGAAACGGGAGTATGATGCTTTTTGGACAGCTGAGCGCAAGCGATTGGCGGCGGAGATTGGCTTAACACCGATTGAGGTTTCTATTTTGGCTTCTATCGTAGAAGAGGAGACGGCAGCCGCTGATGAATATCCGGTTGTGGCAGGACTTTATCTGAATCGTTTGCGCAAGGGTATCCCGCTTCAAGCCGATCCAACGGTGAAGTTCGCCGTAGGTGATTTTTCTTTGCGTCGAATTCTGTTTACGCACTTAGAGGTGGATTCACCCTATAACACCTATAAGCATACCGGTCTGCCTCCGGGCCCTTTACGTATTCCCTCTTTGCGTGGTTTGAATAGTGTGTTGCACTACACGCACCATGCTTATTTATATATGTGTGCGAAGGAGGACTTCTCCGGTCGTCATAACTTTGCGGTTACTTTGGCTGAACACAATCGCAATGCGGATCGGTATCGGGCGGCTTTGAACCAAAGGAGAATATTTTGATAGTTGATGAAAAATTTATGGATAGTTGATGAAATATTTTTTTGCTGTATGATTCGAAATTCAAAACTCAGAACTTTTTTAGCGATTACCCTGATGGCGTTGATCGCATGGATCGGTCAGGCACAGGAGGCCGATGTAGTAAAGGTAGGCGATGCGATGCCTGCTTTTCGTGTCCTGTCGGATAAGGGAGAGACTCTTCTGTCGGCAGATCAACTCAAAGGCAAGGTGGTCTTGGTTAACTTCTTTGCCACTTGGTGTCCTCCTTGTCAGAAGGAACTGGCTGCGGTACAAGAGATTTTGTGGCCCAAGTATAAAGACAACGATCAGTTTGCGTTGGTTGTGGTTGGTCGTGAGCACGATGAGGTGGAGTTGGCGAAGTATAATGAGAAGAAGGGCTTCACATTCCCGCTCTATCCCGATAAGAACCGGTCGATTTATGCCGCTTTTGCACAAAGTCTGATCCCTCGTAGCTATTTGTTTGACAAGGAGGGGAAGGTCATTCGGGCCACCAAAGGTTATACTGAAGAGGAGTTTGCGGAGTTGATGCAATTCATTGAGCAAACCTTGCGTTGATTTAGGCCTTTTGTTCTCGTTGGGCGGCTGCGATAGTAAGTTGCCCAACGGCAATACCACTGTCGTTGCAAGGGATACGTTGTGGAATGTACAGACGGATCCCTGCGGCTTGAAACTGTTTGCGGACAGTTTCTGTCAACAGTTTATTCTGGAAGCAGGTGCCCGAGAGGACTACCTGTTTCGTTTTCGTTCTTCGAATTAGCAGACGTGTCTTTTGCAACAACAAGGTGGCTAATGTCGTATGGAAGCGGGCTGCTAATAGTGAGGTGGGTACATTATTGGCTATGTCATGCAGTAAGGCTTCAAATAGTGGACGGAAAGAGATCTCATTGCCTTCCGCTGAAAGAGGATAGGCGTAGGCGTTCCGTTCGCTCAGTGCTGTTTGTTCCAAAAGGATAGCGGCCTCATTGCGGTATGTGGCTACATCACAAATGCCTAAAAGAGAAGAGATGGCATCCAGCAATCTTCCCGCAGAGGCACTGCGTTGGCTTGTTCCCTCCTCCAATGTACGCTCTACACGGCTTAGTTTTTCTCTTCCAATTCGGTTGATAAAATCGGTTGGGTAGGGCATACCTTCAGGCTCTTCTTGGAAATAGTGCCAAAGGTAGGCTACCGCCATTCTCCAAGGCTCGATGGGTTCTCCTCCAGGAAGAGGAATAGACTCAAAATGAGCCAATCGTTGGGAACGTCTGCGATCACAATGCAAAAACTCACCACCCCATTCTGTACCATCTTCTCCTAATCCTTGGTCGTCCATCACCAAAGCGATGACAGGCTCTCGTAAATCGTATTCAGCCATGCAGGCTACCGCATGGGCATGATGATGTTGTACACGCAAGAGCGGTAAAGCCTGTGAGATGGCCCGGTGTTCCGCCTCTTGACTGGAGATGTAATCGGGATCTGCGTCACAAACCAATTGTACAGGGGTGAAATGGAAAAGGGTTTCCAAATGTGCCAAAGTCTCTTTGTAGTAACGGGTAGTTCCTCGATGGGTGATCTCTCCCAAAAAAGGACTGGTGAGGATGGTATCCCCTTTGCCTAAAGCGATGGTACAGGAGCGTTCAGCTCCGAACGCTAAAATGCCTTCTGTTTGGGTATCTACAAAGAGCGGCTCCGGCACATAACCCTTGGATAGGCGGAGCATACAGGGTTGTCCACCACATACCTGTAAGATGGAGTCTTCTACTCGATTATAGATCGGTAGGTTATGATGAAGCCATAGAGCTACCTCTTCGCTCCAATCTGCCTCTATAGTTGATGTGTCTATACGAATGGGTAGATTTCGTTCGTTGATACGGGTCATGACCAAGGCTGGCAGTCCTGTGCGAGAGAACCAATCATAGTGGATCGGCAGATAGGGCAGTAAGCCGCCTAAGGTATGCATTCCTGGATTGACGGAGGTCGCTAAATTCCCTCGTTGACGAAGCAATACGATCGGACGTCGCCAAGAAGTTAAGCATTGCTCTTCCATCGGCTCGGTATAAGCATAGACCTTTAGGTGGTCTAAGTCGCGAAACATAACTGCGAAAGGCTTTCGTTTCTGCTGTTTTAAATGGCGGATATGCTCTACGGCTGATTCTTGTGTGGCATCACATACCAAATAATAACCTCCTAAACCCTTGAATGCAACGACTTCTCCCTTGAGCAACAAGTGTGCGGACAACCGCAATAACTCCTCATAATCCGTGATCATGCTCTCTTGGTAAGTCGCATAATAATGGGGGCCGCATTGATTGCAGCCGATCGGTTGTGCCCAAAAATGACGGTTACGTAGGTCGTTGTATTCGCTTTGGCAGGTGGAACAAAGTGGAAAATCAGCTAACGTAGTCTGTGAACGCTCGTAAGGCAAAGCCTTGGTGATTGAGAAACGAGGGCCGCAATGGGCGCAATTGACAAAAGGATTGTTGAGGCGATGAGATTGCGTCTGTCTATCGCGTAAACAATCGGGACAAACTGCGATGTCGGGGGGCACTTGGGTTTCGGCCTCCGGTGTCGCATAATTTGACTGAATGGTAAACTGATCAAAATCGTCCTCGTCTAATGGTGTACATTCGTAGGTGAGTTGTGTAATGGTAGCGGCAAAGGGATGCTCAGTGCGTATGCGATTGATTAAAAGGTCTCGTTCTTCCGGAGAGGCGGCTACTAAGAGGCGGATGCCTTGTTGTGCGTATGCGACAGATCCTTTTAATCCTAATTCACATGCGATGCGGTAAATAAAGGAGCGAAAGCCGACACCTTGTACCAAACCACGAACGGTTAATGCGTACACTTTGTTTTTTGCCATACTGCAAACGTACAAAAAAGTTTTGGGTTTTTAGAGGATAATCCGCCCGTATCGCAGAAAAACGCTACTTTTGTGCGTGTATATAGTTTTGAAATAATGATTAGCTACCTTCAGATAGATAGATTGACCAAGAGCTTTGGTGATTTGGTCCTCTTCGAGAACATTACATTCGGTGTTGCCCAAGGGCAGAAAATCGGTTTGATCGCCAAGAATGGATCGGGTAAGACTACCTTATTAAATATAATCGCAGGGAAGGAAGACTACGATTCCGGCGAGGTGGTGTTTCGTAAAGACTTGCGGGTCGGTTATCTGGAGCAATCTCCCTCGTACCCAGAAGAACTGACCGTGTTGCAGGCCTGCTTCTATTCTACCAATGAGACGGTTCAGCTGATAGCGGACTATGAGGAGGCGATGGAGCAAGGTGACCACAGCCGGTTGGAGGAATTATTGACTCGTATGGACAGCCTGAAGGCTTGGGATTATGAGCAGCGGGCGAAGCAGATCTTGGGAGAATTGAAGATTCATAACTTCGATCAGAAGATCAAGGAACTTTCTGGTGGACAGTTGAAGCGGGTGGCCTTGGCGAATGTCTTGATCACGGATCCGGAGTTGATCATCTTGGATGAGCCTACTAACCATTTGGATTTAGAGATGACCGAGTGGTTAGAGGATTATTTGAGTCGCTCGACGATCAGCATCTTGATGGTAACCCATGATCGCTATTTCTTGGATCGGGTTTGCAGTGAGATCTTGGAGATCGATCGCCAGCAAATCTATTCTTATAAAGGTAATTATAGTTATTATTTGGAGAAGCGCCAAGAGCGTATCGAGGCGATCAATGCGGATGTGGAGCGGGCGAACAACCTGTTGCGTAAGGAACTGGATTGGATGCGTCGTCAACCGCAGGCGAGAGGTACGAAAGCAAAGTACCGTATTGATGCCTATTATGAATTGGAGAAGCGGGCCAAGCAGCAACGAGAGGTCGGACAGGTAAACTTAGATGTGAAAGCCTCTTATATCGGTTCGAAGATCTTTGAGGCGGTGCATGTTTCGAAGCGTTTTGATGACTTGAAGATTACGGAAGATTTCAATTATATCTTTGCCCGCTATGAGAAATTGGGTATTGTGGGTAACAATGGTACCGGCAAATCTACCTTTATTAGAATGTTGATGGGAGAGGTGGCTCCGGATAGTGGCCACTTTGATGTGGGTGAAACCGTACGTTTTGGCTATTATAGCCAAGAGGGTTTGCAGTTCGATGAGCAGATGAAGGTGATCGATGTGGTGCAGGCCATTGCGGAGTATGTTGATTTAGGCAACGGACAAAAATTGGGCGTATCACAATTCTTGAGTTATTTCCTCTTTACGCCCGACAAGCAACATAATTACGTCTATAAGCTGAGTGGCGGTGAGAAACGTCGGTTGTATCTGTGTACCGTCTTGATGCGAAGTCCCAACTTCTTGGTGCTCGATGAGCCAACCAATGACTTGGATATTGTAACGCTGAATGTCTTAGAGGAATACCTGCGCAACTTCAAGGGATGTGTGATCATTGTCTCTCACGACCGTTACTTCATGGATAAGGTTGTAGATCACCTGCTGGTGTTCCGTGGGCAAGCCGATATTAAGGATTTCCCTGGCAACTATTCACAATATCGGGAATGGAAGGCCATACAAGATCAGTTGGCGAAGGAGGCTGAGGCTGCTTCTCAAGCTAAAAATGTTGCTACCACGCCAGAGAAAAATTGTCGCGTCACGACGGAGCAAAAAAAGAAGCTCACTTTCAAAGAGCGCAAGGAGTTTGAGGCATTGGAGGAGAAGATCCCTCGTTTGGAGCAAGAAAAGGCCGATTTAGAAACGGCGATGAGTAGCGGTACGCTCTCTCCTGACGATTTGTTAGCTAAATCCAACCGAATCGCTACCCTTATGGAAGAGATTGATGAGAAAACTATGCGTTGGTTGGAGCTTAGCGAGTATGTATAGCTTACTAATTTTTGCCAAAATAAGCATTTTGCGGCTGTTTTGGTAGTAAAAACGTAATACGTGTTTCATAATGTCGTCCATTTTGCTTGATCAATATCAAATCTGCAAATGATTAGCACTTATTAACTGTATCGAAGAACAATGTTTTAAAACATACGCATATCTTTGCATCAACAAAAAGAAAGAGTAAAGACAATGCGTTAAACGACGCATTCGAAGTTAAGGTTTAGTTTAGGTTTAAAGTTTTAAGGCATTATGAGACGTTTAGGTTTATGTGTAGCTGTTGCATTGATGATGGGTGCAACCACGAGCTTTGCTCAAGAGGGAAGAGGAGCTAATCAAACAAGCTTCGAGCGATTGAGTAAGTATTTACAGTTGACAGAGGCGCAGGCTCCTGAGGTAGCAGAGATCAATGCGTATTTCGAGGGCCAGTTGGGTCAACCGTTGTCTGCGGAGGCGTTGAGCCAAAGCGATCGGGCGGAGGAGGTGCAGAAAGCTTTGCTCTGCAACCTGAAGTTGATGAAGCGTACGTTGACGAAAGAGCAATACGGCAAGTACGTAGCGTTGATCAATGTGACACGTGCTAATCAACCGAAAGCGATCTCCAGTCCTGACTTGGAGGCATATTTGGCTGAGAAGTAGGTTTTAAGGCAAGAAGATTCATTTTTTATACAGTTTAGGTTTTTAAGTTTAGGTTTAGGTTTTTAAGTTTACGACTATGAGAAAGTTTGGGTTTATTGTCGCTGTTTTGTGTATGTGTGCGACAGCAAGTTTTGCGCAGAGACCGAGTTTGAGTCGAGAGCCGTTCATTGTAAGTACGGGCAAGCTGGCTAACTATTTGCAATTGACCTCTACGCAGATCGCAGAAGTAGCAGAGATTAATGCTTACTTCATTGAGAAGCAGGAGGAGAGTGCGAGAGCATGTGCCAAGAAGCAAGACCAGAAACGTTATGAGGCGGTTTATGGCAATCTGAAATTGATGAAGCAGGCTTTGACCCCGGAGCAATACCGCAAATACGTGACGTTGCTGAACATCACGAACAACAACAATCGTTCATTAGGTTATCAGACTTTGCCTGATGTCTATTTGGCAGATAACGTGAGTAAGTGATCAATAAATAAGCGTGTGTAGTCCTGCTTTTCCCTGGAGATAGGGAGGAGCGGGATTTTTTTCGCCATTTTGTAGGAAAAATTGTTATCTTCGCGACGATTTAACAAACAAATAGATAGTAATGCCTAACATTTCACAACGAGGAGTCGATATGCCGGCTTCTCCTATTCGAAAATTGGTGCCGCTGGCCAACAAAGCCAAAGCGAAGGGAATCAAGGTGTATCATTTAAATATCGGTCAGCCTGATCTGCCCACTCCAGACATTGCCTTGGAGGCGATGCGTGCTATTGATCGGAAGGTGTTGGAGTATTCTCCCAGTGAAGGCATTCGTAGTTTTCGAGAGAAACTGGTCAAATATTACGACAAGTTCAATATCCATGTTTCTGCTGATGACATTATTATCACGTCGGGAGGTTCGGAGGCCGTTTTCTTCTCTTTTATGGCCTGCTTGGATCCGGGTGATGAAATTATTGTTCCTGAGCCAGCTTATGCCAATTATATGGCATTCGCTATTTCCAGTGGTGCGGTGATTAAAACCATTCCTTCTACCATCGAAGAAGGATTTGCTTTGCCTTCTTTTGAGCGTTTCGAGGAGTTGATTACACCTCGCACAAAAGCCATCCTGATCTGTAATCCGAATAACCCGACAGGTTACCTCTATACACAGAAGGAGATGAACCAGTTGCGTGATTTGGTGAAGAAATATGATCTTTTCCTCTTCTCGGATGAGGTCTATCGTGAGTTTTGCTACACGGGGGCACCCTATATCTCGGCTTTCCATTTGGCGGGTATTGAGAATAATGTGGTGCTGGTCGATTCGGTCTCTAAGCGTTATAGTGAGTGTGGTATCCGTATTGGTGCCTTGATTACGAAGAATCAGATGGTGCGTGAGAATGTCATGAAATGGTGCCAAGCTCGTTTAAGCCCGCCTTTGATTGGCCAGATCATTGCGGAAGCCTCTTTGGATACCTCGGAAGAGTATATGCTGGAGGTATATAATGAATATGTGGAGCGCCGTAAGTTTTTGATTGATGGATTGAACCGTATTCCCGGTTGCTATTCGCCCATTCCGATGGGTGCCTTCTATACAGTAGCAAAACTGCCTGTGGATGATGCCGATAAGTTCTGTGCTTGGTGTTTGAGTGAGTTTGAGTATGAAGGACAGACCGTGATGATGGCTCCTGCTTCTGGTTTCTACACCACACCGGGTTTGGGTAAGAATGAGGTGCGTATGGCGTATGTCTTGAAGAAGGAGGACTTGGCGAAAGCGTTGATCGTGCTTCGGAGGGCCCTCGAAGCTTATCCCGGAAGAACAATGTAGATGAATGTAGCGCTTTTCATCGCACGGAAGATACATTTTAGTAAGGAGGGGAGCCGGCAGGTTACCCCTCCTGCTGTTCGTATAGCCATGATTGGCATTGCCTTGGGGCTGGCTGTAATGCTTCTTTCGGTGGCCATTGTCATTGGCTTTAAGAAGGAGGTGCGAAACAAGGTGATCGGTTTTGGCTCCCATATCCAGATTACTAATTTTGATAGCAATTCCTCGTATGAGCTACAAGCTATTGCTGTGAGTGATACGCTGATGGCACATTTGGATAGTGTTGTCGGTGTACGTCATGTGGAGCGCTTTGCCACGAAGCTGGGTATCTTGAAGACGGCGCAAGATTTTCAAGGCATCGTCTTGAAAGGGGTAGATCAAGGGTATGATTGGACCTTCTTTCAAGCGAATCTCAAAGCAGGCCGATTGCCTGATTTTTCAGGAGAGAAGGCCTCTACGGAGGTGTTGATTTCTCGCTATCAAGCCGATCTCTTGGGGTTAGCCGTAGATAGCACGTTTTTGACCTATTTCGTGCAAGATGAAGTGCGTGCCCGCAAGTTCCAGATCGTAGGTGTTTATGAGACAGGCTTTATCGACTATGATAAGTTGTTCGTAATGGCCGATTTGCGTCAAGTGCGTCGCTTGAATGGTTGGGAGGCAGACCAAGTGGGCGGTTTGGAGGTACAGGTGGATGACTATGCGCATCTGGATGAGGTGGCTGAAACGCTCTATTTTGACCTGACAGAACGACAAGACCGTAATGGAAACACCTTTTATACCCGTTCCATCAAGGAGTTGAACCCCATGATATTTAATTGGTTGGAGGTGTTAGACATCAATGTGATTGTCATCTTGGTGCTGATGTTGGCTGTGGCAGGCTTCACGATGATCTCTGGTTTGTTGATCATTATCTTGGAGCGAACCAACATGATTGGTATGTTGAAAGCCTTGGGCGAAACCAACCGCCATATCCGTGAGATTTTCTTGTATGTCTCCTTCTTCCTGATCGGAAAAGGAATGTTCTGGGGTAATGTGATTGGCTTGGCCTGTTGCTGGCTGCAAAGTCATTTCCAGGTTGTGAAATTGGACCCGGCCGTCTATTATTTGGAGGCTGTGCCTATTGACTTGGGGATAGGGACATGGTTGTTGCTCAATGTGGGTACTTTGCTGATCTCCATGGCCATGATGTTAGGCCCCTCTTATTTGATCACTCGTATTGATCCGGCGAAGAGCATTCGCTTTGAATAGGTATGACCGATTTGATTTCACCGGAGAAGCGTAGCCACATCATGTCGATGATTCGGGGTAAGAATACCAAGCCTGAATTGATCGTACGTCGTTTTCTATTTCAACATGGCTTTCGTTTCCGGGTTAATGTGCGTCGTTTGCCGGGTACCCCTGATATCGTTTTGCGCAAGTATCATACAGCTATCTTTGTGAATGGCTGTTTCTGGCATGGCCATGAGGGCTGTCCCGATTTCCGTCCGCCTCGTTCGAGGGTAGAGTGGTGGACGGAAAAATTGCGTCGCAATCAAGAGCGAGACCTGCGTGTGCGAGAAAAGTTGCGGGCGATGGGTTGGCAGACCATGGTGATCTGGGAGTGTCAGCTCAAACCGGATGTGCGGGAGGCCACCTTAGAAGAGGTGGTTCGTCTCTTGCAGCGTAGTTTTGTAGAAACGCATTACCAAGCCCATTTCTCTCCCTATACCTTGCCCGATACTGATTCCCTTCCTATGGCAGCTGAAGAGAAGCCCATATATAAAAGGAGCAAAGATTAGGCAAAAGTAATCTTTTCTGCCTGCTTAACATGAATATGCATGCGTGCCTCTTCTAACGAGAAAAAGAAGAATCGCATTCCGTGCTTATAAAATACCGTAGGACTCACACCACAAAGGTAAACATTTCTTGAAAAGGAAACATATCGACAGCTTAAAATATGTTATTTAACATAAAACGCTTGGAAATGGGCAATAATTTGAAAAAATGTGAGGGTGTTTCGCATTTATCAAAAATAAACATTTATCTTTGCCCCGTATTCAGTGGGTGAATACATAACAGTTAGTTGACCTATTTTTTAAAAAGTAACATGATGAACAAACAGTTAGCTTTTTGTACAGGCGGCTTGAGTTTAGCATTGTGTTTACTGGCTCTGGGAGGGGCAAGCATGCCCGTTTCAGCTGCTAATGCAAACGTAGCTATTTCTCAACAGTCCCGAACAGTGACTGGTGTCGTAACAGACATCAAGGGTGAACCCTTATTGGGTGTAAATGTCATCGTGAAAGGTACCACAAATGGTACAATTACCGATCTCGATGGTAAGTTTTCTTTGGAGGTAGAGCCCAACTCCATTCTCGTAGTTTCTTATATTGGATATGTATCTCAACAGATTCCAGTAACGGGTAATTCTTTGAAGGTGACTTTGAAAGAGGATACCCAAAATTTGGAAGAGGTCGTAGTCGTAGGTTACGGTACGCAGCAGAAAAAGGATATTACCGGATCTGTGGCCGTTATTGACACGAAAGAGTTGTTGGCTTCTTCTGGTTCTTCTGCAACGCAGCAGTTGCAAGGTAAGGCTGCCGGTGTGTATGTAGGTGCTTCCGGTGCTCCTGGTTCTCAGACAATGGTTCGTATCCGTGGTATCAATACCATCAACGATAACGGTCCTTTGTACGTTATTGATGGTGTCTCTACTCGTAACCAGGATTTGAGCTCCTTGAACCCGAACGATATCGAGAGCATGCAGGTATTGAAAGATGCCTCTTCAGCTGCTATCTACGGTGCGCAGGCTGCCAACGGTGTCATCTTGATCACTACGAAGAAGGGTACGAAGAGTGGTCAACCGAAGTTGACTTACGATGGTTATGTAGGTGTGCAGAAGACCGGTAAGAAGTATGACGTGCTGAACTCTATGGATCGTTTGAATCTGGAGTGGGAAGCGAAGGCAAACAACTATGCGTTGTTAGGCTCTGATGCGAAGCCGTCACACGTACAGTTTGGTACAGGTGATAGACCGACCATTCCCAATTTGATGACACAGGCCGGTGCGATGGGTAGCCAGAACATTGATCCGAATAGCTACAGCTATCCGAACAACACATTGGCTCCCTTCTCTGACACCGATTGGTGGGATGAAATCGACCGTCCGGCTATGATGCAGAACCATCAGATCAGTTTGGCAGGAGGTACGGAGAAAGGTACCTATAACTTGAGTGCCAACTATTTCAAACAGGATGGTACCGTAATTGATACCTACTACAAACGTTATCAGGTACGTGCCAACACGACATTCAACGTGCGTGACTGGTTGCGTGTAGGTGAGAACTTGACGTATGCTTTCACGAAGGACTTGGGTCGTACGCCGGGTGCTGCTGAGTCTAACATCTATTCTTGGACTTACCGTGCTTCACCTTTCGTTCCGGTTTATGACATCGCAGGTAACTTCGCAGGTTCTAAGTTTGCGGGTACAGGTAACTTCCAGAACCCGGTTGCCATCAAGAAGAGAGAGATTGGTAACTACTGGACCAACAATCGTATCTTTGGTAACTTGTGGGCAGAGGCTGATTTGTGGAAAGGCTTGACATTCCGCACGAACTTCGGTTTGGACTACACCAACAACTACTCCTACAACATGAACAAGAAGAACCCTGAGTTCTCAGAGTCAGCGATGGAGAATAGCTTGGAAGAGCGTAGTGGTTTCAACTATCGTTGGATTTGGACGAACACGTTGACCTACAACGCCACATTCAATGAAGTACATAAATTGAATGTTTTGTTGGGTACAGAGGCTATCCGCGATGGTTTGGGCCGCAGCATGTATGGCAAGCGTTTCAACTACATGTATGAGGATAACGAGGATACTTGGGTATTGAACATGGGTGAGAACAACGGTCGTCGTATTACGGAGTCTTCCTACAACGGTGAGTTCGCTTTGTTCGGTCTGTTCGGCCGCGTAGATTATACGTTTGCTGATAAGTATTTGGCTACTGTGATTGTACGTCGAGATGGCGTGTCTCGTTTCGCAAAGAACAATCGTTACGGTGTATTCCCCTCTGTCTCTCTCGGTTGGCGTGTCTCTGAGGAGGCCTTCATGGAGAATACAAAGGATTGGTTGGATGACTTGAAGGTTCGCTTCGGTTATGGTCAGACGGGTAACTCTGAGATGGCACGTAAGACCAACTATGCGTATGAGTATGCTACGAATCCGAGCACAACCAACTACGACTTGACAGGTGCGAACACCTCTACGAACACTGGATTTAAGTTGAACCGTTTCGGTAATGACGATACCAAGTGGGAGGCAACTGAGATGTTTAACGTCGGTATCGATGCGACAATCTTGAACGGTAAGTTCGGTATCGGTGCGGAGTGGTATGCGAAGAAGACGACTGACATGTTGATTACAGCTCCCTACTCTGCATTGGCAGGTGAGGCGGGCCGTCCTTACATCAACTTCGGTGATATGAAGAACTCCGGTGTTGATTTGAACTTGAACTATCGCGACAGCAAGGGTGATTGGAACTGGGATGTTTCTGTGAACCTTTCACACTACAAGAACGAGGTAACAAAGCTCTCTTTGGCAGATGATTATGCGATTACAACAAGTGGTGCTCGTATTTCGGGTGCGGTATGTTACACCACGAAGGGTCAGCCGATCTCTATGTTCTATGGTTACCAGCAGAATGGTTTCTATGAGACAGCAGAAGAGGTAATGGCATTGCCGCCGTTGGGTCAGACCGTTGAAAACTTGGAAGCTGCGAAGCGTTGGGTTGGTAAGTTCAAATTTGCCGATACGAATGGTGATGGCAAGTTGACTGCTGACGACCGTACCTTCATCGGTAATCCTCACCCCGATTTGATCGCTGGTTTGAACGCTACTGTTAGCTGGAAGAACTGGGACTTCACGATGTTCTGGTATTCAACGATCGGTAACGAGATCTTCAACAATACGAAGTACTTCACCGATTTCTGGTTGTTCGAGGGTAACCGCTCATCAACGGTTCGCGACTACTCTTGGAAGGCAGGTGCAGACAATAGCAAAGCGAAGTTGCCGGTATTGGACTATGGTGATACCTACTCAGGTACCAATTCAAGCTCATACTATGTGGAGAATGGTTCCTTCTTGCGCTTGAAGAACGTGGTATTGGGTTACACCTTGCCGAAGTCTGTTTTGTCTAAGGTTGGTATCCAGAACTTGCGTCTCTATGTACAGGCTGAGAACATCTTGACCATCACGGGTTATTCCGGTTTGGATCCTGAGTTCACGAATGCCGACGTATCCGCTGGAAACGGTTCCGACTTGAGTAGAGGTTTGGATATGGGTGGTTGGCCGACAACCATGCGCTTCTTGTTTGGTGTGAACTTTGCGTTCTAATTTGGAGCAAGTAGGATAAGTTAATCAATTAATTAATGGATTATATCATGAAAAGAAGATATATTTTAGTCCTGGGGTGTGCTTCTTTATTGACCTTGGGCTCTTGTGGAGAGGATTTCTTGTACAAATCTCCGCAGGGAAGTATCGATGAAGCAACATTGACGACAAGTGCGGGCGTGGACTTGTTGGTGACTAATGCGTACGCCAACTTGACGGAAAATGGCTGGGGTGCTACTCCCTTCAACTGGACTTTTGGTGGTATGTATGGTGGTGATGCCAACAAGGGTTCTGACCCGGGTGACCAGTCTGTGCTCAATGAGATGGAGCTCTATAGTACGTTGTCAACCAACGGTTACTTGAGCGAAAAGTGGTCTTGGATCTATAAAGGTGTGAAGCGTGTCAACAAAGCTTACGAGGTAATGGGTAATGCGGAGGACATGGATGCCAGCCTGAAGACGGTTCGTGGCGCTGAGTTAGCTTTCTTGCGTGCGATGTTCTATTTCGAGGGTGTGAAGGTGTTTGGTCCCTACATTCCTTACTTCGATGAAACGGTGACGGATAATGACCCGAAGATCCACAACGATCGCGACATCTATGCAGATGTCTTGAAGGATGTTGATAAAGCGATCGCCGGTCTGCCCGATAAGCAACCGGAGGTAGGTCGTGTGAACAAATGGGCTGCCTTGGGCTTGAAGGCGAAGATCTTGATGCAGAAGGGTGATTTGGCCGCTGCGAAGCCGATTTTGGCCGATCTGTTGGCGAATGGCCAGACTAATGCAGGCAAGCACTACGGTTTGGAGGACAACATGACCAATAACTGGAGTACAGACTTTGATAACAAGACGGCTGAGTCTATCTTCGAGATTCAGTTCTCTGTGGATGCGAACAACAACGCCAACTCAGGTCTGTCTCTCTGCTACCCGCACAACTCGGGTCCCGGTGGATGCTGTGGTTTCTATCAGCCCTCTTTCGAGTTGGTGAACTCCTTCCAGGTGGATGCGAATGGTCTGCCTTACTTGAATGGTGAGTATCGTACAAAGAAATCAGTAACTGTAAAGGATGAGGCTACTGTCAGCCAGAATGACAACTCAATCGCTGTCGATCCTCGCTTGGACTTTGCGGTAGGTCGTATGGGTATTCCTTACAAAGACTGGGGTCTGCCTAAGACAGACTGGGTGCGTAACCCGGTGAACGGTGGAGTCTTCATGCCGAAGAAGCATGTCTTTAGCAAGGCTGAGTTCGAGTCTGGTATGGGTGGCAAGGCTTACCACGATGGTTGGGCTCCCGGTTCTGCGATGAACATCCAGTATCTGAGCGTTCGCGATGCGAAGTTGCTCTATGCAGAGTGCTTGGCTAACGATGGTGACTTGGCAGGTGCGATGGCACAGGTGAATGACATTCGTCGCCGTGCAGCGCTTGACGTGAATATCGTGAAGAATGCGGATGGTACACCTGCTGCGAACTATAAGGTGGCTGAGTATCCGACTTCTCACGCTGCGTTCTCTAACAAGGATGTTTGCATTAAGGCGATCCGCATGGAGCGTAAGTTGGAGTTGGCAATGGAGGGTCAGCGCTGGTTCGACCTCGCTCGTTGGGGTGGTGACTACATGGCTGCTGAGTTGAAGGCCTATGTAGATTACGAGAAACAGTACATTCCGAAGTTTGCCGGTGCTACTTATCTGCCCGCAAGCAAGACGATGTTCCCGGTTCCCGATCAGCAGATCTTGGATATGGGTAATGACGAGAGTGGTCAGCCCTACTTGGTTCAGCCCGGTCCTTGGAAGTAATCCACTTCTATCTATAAATCGAAAAGGGGAGGTTCACGCCTCCCCTTTTTTTGTCGCCTTATGGAACGCTTTGATTTTTGTTGCCCATCGGATGAAATTTTATTGCCCATGTTTTTCAAAAACGTTGCCCATGAAATTTTTATTTGTTGCCCGTGAAAATTTCAGGCGTTGCCCATGAAAAATTATTCTGTTGTTCGTGATTTTTTATGCCCGATAGAGCAGATAGGCTAAGGAACCCCCACTGATGAGGATCCAGAGCAGAATGCCTTGTAGCAAGGGCTTGATTCCCACTGCTTTTAGCACCTCTGTGGAGAGCGAAGCTCCAATGAAGAACATCGTGAGCGTAAGTGCTTTGCGTGCGATTCCATGGATGAACTCTCCGATTTGTGGCCAGTTGTGCAACAGGTAAGTGTTGACCATCATGGCCAGGACGAAAAAGAGAATAAACCAGGGAATGCGAATGCGTTGTCCCTCGCTCTTGCAGCAGAATGAGGTGGCAATGGCCAGCGGGATGATCCATAGTGCACGGGTCAGCTTGATGGTGGTGGCCACTTGCAGCGCCTCTTCGCCGAAGGCCGCACCGGCTCCCACTACGGAACTGGTGTCATGGATCGCAATGGCTGCCCAGGTGCCGAAAGTGTGTTGATCCATCTGGAACGTATGTCCCAAAGCCGGGAAGAGAAAGAGGGCGATCGCATTGAGGATGAAAATCGTACCTAAGGAGACGGACATTTCACTCTCTTTGGCCTTCAACACGGGTCCAATGGCTGCGATGGCACTTCCTCCGCAGATGGCGGTGCCGGAACTAATTAGGTAGGCCGTGTGGCGATCCAACTTGAGCCATTTGCGTCCAATCACCCATCCAATCGCCAAGGTACCGATGACGGAGATCACAGTGAATGCCATGCCCTCCTTGCCCGACTCCAGGGCGGCATGCAGATTCATGCCGAAGCCTAAACCGACAACGGCATACTGCAACAGTTGTTTGGAGGCTTTCCGTGTGAACTGTGGATAGGTCGGTCCGCAGGTTAGGGCGAATAGCAGACCGACAAACAGTGTGACGGGTGGGGTCACGATGGTGGACAAGGCTTCTAAGCCGGGTAGGTACTCCGATAGTAGCAGGAGTGTCAAAGTAGTAACTAAAACGAGATAGATGTGTTGTGGAATGGTCTTTGTTTTGTTTGAATTCGATAACCTCATAATTTGTACTCCATAAAATTTCCCCTATATAATCCGTATATAGCCCATAAGGTTTAGGGAGGAGGAACTGTCGAAATGCGCTTGTGCCGTTGTGGGCCTTGCTTCGGGGTTTGATTGCCCGAAAAGAGCCCGTGAAAATCGCATCGTGATGAAAAAAAAATCTTACCGTGATGCGAGTCCCCTTCGCATCACGATGCGGCGAAATTTCCATCGTGACGTGATTTTTTTTCCTTCGTGATGGAATTTTTTTTCATCGTGATGGAATTTGGGAAAGCTCTCGAACCGCCGTTTTTCGTCCGGTCATAGGCCCCCGCAAAGACGAGGGCGCATGACGATCCTATAAGCCTATCTCTTTAAGGATGGTCGTCGTGGCTCCTCCGTGGCTATGCACAAATTGGCCGGCGGAACGACTGGCTTGCTGGAGCTGATCGGACGAGGTAAGTAGCTTATTCATGCGTGCCTCAAAGGCTGCTTCGCTATCGAAGGTGAAAGCGCCTCCTTCAGCAATCAGGTCTTTCGCCTCCTTGAACTTCTGGAAGCGAGGGCCGAACAGGACGGGTATGCCATAGACAGCGGCCTCTAAGGTGTTGTGGATGCCAGCGCCAAAGCCTCCTCCGATGTAGGCAATCTGTCCGTAGCGATAGAGCGAGGAGAGCAATCCGAAGCTATTCACAATCAAGCAATCTTTGTCTGCCACGTTTTGCTCCGTGGCTTGAGAGAGACGAATTGCTGGACGATGCAATCGGGCTTCGATACTCTTCAAGTGCCCTTCGTGAATCTCATGAGGAGCGATGATCAGCTTCATCTCTGGGTGACGTTCAAAATAGGGGATAAAGATTGCTTCATCTTCAGGCCATGAACTGCCTGCCACGAAAACAAGGGGAGATTGTCCCTTGGTGCCTTCGATGAAACGTTCCACAACCGGTATTTGTTTCGCTTGGTGATACACATCAATAACCCGATCGAAACGGGTGTCGCCCGCAACCGTCACATTGTGAATGCCATATTCCGCTAAGAGTGTTTTGGATTTCTCATCTTGCACAAAGAGGTGGTTGAAACAATCGAGCATTTTCCGATAGGGTTTGCCAAACCATTGGAAGAACAGTTGTTCCCGACGGAAGATGGCGGAAATGATATAAACCGGAATGCCTCGGCGTTGCAAAGTGTGCAGGTAGTTGCCCCAAAACTCATACTTGATGAAGATAGCCATCGATGGGTGAGCCAGATCTAAGAACTGCTCCACACGTCCAGGTGTATCAAAAGGCAGATAGCAAACTACGTCCGCTCCCGCATAGTTCTTCCGTACCTCGTAGCCGGAGGGGGAGAAGAAGGTGAGCAGGATCTTATACTCTGGATGGACCTTACGAATCTGCTCGATCATCGGCCTTCCCTGCTCAAACTCGCCCAATGAGGAGGCATGAAACCAGATGTATTTGGCTTTTCGATCCATCTTTTCTCGTAAGATAGCGGTGGTCTGCGCCTGTCCCGCCCGCATCAACCTTGCCTTCTTATGGAAAGGGGCAACGGCCGATACGGTGAGGGCGTAGAGTTGTATAGCAGCGGTGTAGAGCATGATCAACCCAATATTTCGATGGCACGCTTGATTCGGCGGATGGACTCCTCCTTGCCTAATGCCTCAGTAATGTCGAAGATACCCGGTCCTTTGCCTTCGCCTACCAATGCCAAACGAGCTGCGTTCATGATGTTACCTAAATGATAGCCTTTGCTTTCGATCCAGGCTTTGCAATCGTTCTCGGTGCTCTCCACATCGAAGGGCTCATGCTGACGCAATTGCTCGATGAACTCAGTCAGTTGGGCGGCTGAATCCGCTTTCCAACGTTTCTTGCGGGTCTTCTCGTCATACTCCGTTGGAGCGACAAAGAAGAAGGAACAGAGATCCCACAACTCCTTCACGAAATTGACACGGCCTTTCATCATCCCGACCACCTTCTCTACGTAAGCGTGTGTGGTCTGAATGCCGTGGCTCTCCACGATCGG
>JALFJR010000053.1 GCA_022775005.1 Parabacteroides sp. | reverse complement strand
TTCGCATCGGAGTATATACTATTTTCGTGGTAAAGTTAGTAAGTATTTATGAGTCAAGCATATACAAAACTGTTTTTCTAATGGCGGTCATTAGAAAATGATAGGTTTTTATTCTAATGACCGATTTGGGTTTATGTGCTTCGTTCCTGCTCGGAGAAGCCAGAAATCGCAGGCCAGCCGAATTTGTATAAGATTGGTTTCACGACAAACGGCGTGGAGGAACGCATTGCGAATGCGGCCAACGATCCTACCTATCTGATGGCTCCCGTGGAAGTCATAGCTACCTACAAAGTCGTGAACATGAACTCGCAAAAGTTTGAGGAGATCATCCATCAAGTGTTGCGAAGTGTACAACTGATCGTCAAGGTGTATGATGCCGAAGGGGTAGAGCACCAGCCGCGTGAGTGGTTCATCGTTCCTTTGGGTATCGTAGAGCAGATCATCGCACGTATCATGGATGGCTCGATTGTCGATTATGTGTATAATCCGAAGCTGCAATGTCTGGAAAAACAGGAAGCGAAGCGATCCCTCACCTATGACACGCAGGGTATGAAGGTGCTCACCCTGCGCATCAAGCAGATCTATTTCGACGAAATCATCCGGGGTGCAAAACGCATTGAATACAGGGAGGTCAAGCAAACCACCTTGAACCGCTACACCTACATGGATCCAGCCGATGGCAAACGCTACTTGCGTCGTTTCGATGCGTTGCGTCTCATCGTAGGGTATCGTGCAACCGGGGACCAAGCCCTTGTCCGGGTGGTGGATACTCAATTTATGGATGGGGTGGTGGAATACCATTTAGGTGAGATTCTGGAGGTAGTAAAGGCATAAATCATCTATGCTTTCACGAGCGTAGTTCCCCTTTCTTCGAAAGAAACTAATCCCCGCTTACCTATGCGCTAACGCTCGCTTCGTGACGTAAATTTGTTTCACCGTAGGGCGTAGATAATTTCAGCGGCCGTTGAATATATTTTCAACGGTCGGCAAATAGAAGTTTGACAATTGTTGAAATGAAAGGATGCTGGGCGGGACAGGCATAAGATGTTGAACACAAAGATACAACATCAAGGGGGAAAATGCAAATTATGCGTACCTTTGCGCTATGGAATCAAAAAGAGATATAGAGTCAGTGCTTGCATTTGTGCGCCAACATCAGCAAGAGGATGTGGATCGCTTGCTGCTTTCGGCCAAAAAGTATCCGGAGATGGACATGGCGGCTGTGGTCGATCAGTTGTTGGCTCGCCGTCAATTGAAGGAGAAGTTACCGGAATGGCAAGCGAATGATCACCTGTATTATCCTGCTCGCATTGCGGCGGAGCAATGTTCCAGTGAACGCACGGCAACCTATAAGCAACGGTTGGTGAAGGCTGGGGATCGGCTTTGCGACTTGACCGGGGGGATGGGAGTGGATAGCTATTATCTGTCCCGTAAAGTGGCTCAGGTGACCTATGTGGAGCGCTTTGCGCATTATTGTGAAGCTGCGACACATAACTTCCGGGAACTGGGGGCGACAAATATCGAGGTGGTTCATGCGAATGCGTGCGCCTATTTAGCGCAGATGGAGCCAGTGGATGTTTTCTATATTGACCCAGCTCGTAGAGGGGAGGCCGGCAAGCGGGTCTTTGCCTTGTCTGACTGTGAACCAGATTTGACGGTTGTGCTTCCTGCGCTTTTTCAGAAAGCCCCTCGGGTGATAGCCAAACTGTCTCCAATGGCGGATCTTGCATTTACCTGCGGACTTTTGCCACAAACGGTCGCTATCCATGTGTTAGCGGTAAGGGGAGAGTGCAAAGAGCTTCTTTTCTGTTTGGAACGGGATCGGACAGTGGAGTCTACACAGATTCATTGTGTGCATTTCACGACTGGCAGGGAGGAATGTTTCGATTTCACAATGACGGAGGAGCGTGAGGCAGAGGTCCAGATAGGAGGTGCATTGGGCACCTATCTGTATGAGCCGAATGTGGCTATCTTGAAGGCGGGCGCTTTTAAATCGGTGGCCGCTCGTTTCGGATTGCGCAAATTGCAGGCAAGTAGCCATCTCTATACTTCCGATACCTGGGTAGAGGCATTTCCGGGGAGGCGTTTCCAAGTGAAAGCGGTGATTCCTTTCCATGGTAAGGCTTGCAAGCAGTTGAATCGACAATTACCACAAGCTAATTTGACCACTCGGAACTTCCCTTTATCCGTGAATGAACTACGTAAACGGCTGAAGATAGCGGAGGGAGGTACGGATTATCTGTTCGCTACCACAACGGCTGATGGGGAGAAGGTATTGATTCATGGGGTGAAGCCGGAACATCAAGCGGATTAAATTCGTACATTTGTCGGTTAGAAAGCTGAAATCGCAAATGAAAAAGATGAGGATAATCATTCGGAGAATAGCAGTATGGTGCCGGAATCTGTGCCTTTTGGCCTTTCTTTCCAGTCTGTTAGCCGTAGTTGTCTATCGGTTTGTGCCGGTTTATTTCACCCCGTTGATGGGGATTCGATTGTATGAGCAATGGCAAGCGGATAAGCCGTTGAAGTTGGCACATACCTGGGTACCTTTGTCGCAGATCTCACATCATTTGCCGCAGGCGGTGGTGGCATCAGAGGATAATCTGTTTATGGATCATAATGGCTTTGACATCGAGCAGATTCAACAAGCCCGTGAGGAAGCGGAGCGGGGGAAACGGGTGCGTGGGGCCAGTACTATCTCGCAACAGACGGCGAAGAATGTGTTCCTTTGGCCGGGAAAGAGCTATCTGCGGAAAGGATTGGAGGCCTATTTCACATTGTTGATCGAGTGGATCTGGGGTAAGGAGCGAATCATGGAGGTTTATCTGAATTCGATCGAGATGGGAGAGGGCATCTATGGCGCACAAGCGGTGGCCAAGGCCCATTTCCAGAAGGAGGCCTCAGCGTTGACGAAGGCAGAGGCTGCCTTGATCGCGGCTACGCTGCCTAATCCTCGTCGTTTTAACTCAGCCAAGCCTTCCGATTACATGCGGAAGCGTCAGGCGAAAATTCAATCTTTGATGGACAAATTGCTGCAACTTCCATTTGGGTATGGGGCAGACGACTATAAATCACCTACAAAAGGTACGGTTAAAAAGAGAAAGAAATGGAGAGCGGATTTAGCTATGTAGATTTGGGACGCATTGCCTATGCGGATGCGTTGCCCCTTCAAACCGCTGCTTTTGAGGCCTTGTTGGCTGCGAAAGCGAAGGAAATGACTGGGGAAAGCCAACTCTTTTTTTGTGAACATGATCCTGTGTTGACTATTGGTAAGAGCGGGAAGGAGTCGAATTTATTGATTCCAGAGGCTTCCCTGCGGGAGCGAGGTGTCTCGTTTTATCATGTCAACCGAGGGGGAGACATTACCTATCATGGACCGGGACAGATCACGGGCTATCCGGTTTTCGATTTGACTTATTGGTCATTGGGCCTCAGACAATACATCGAGCGGTTGGAGGAGGTGGTGATCCGTTTCCTTGCGCACTATGGATTGAAAGGGGAGCGGTTGCCCGGAGCGACCGGCGTCTGGTTAGATCCTTATGTGAAGGGAAGGGCCAGAAAGATCTGTGCCATTGGTGTGAAGAGTAGCCGTTTTGTGACGATGCATGGCTTTGCTTTGAATATCAATACGGATTTGAGTTATTTCCGTTTGATCAATCCTTGTGGTTTTACGGATAAGGGCGTAACCTCCTTAGCGATGGAGTTGGGTGAGCCGCAGGATTTCGAGTTGGCGAAAGAGCGATTGTTAGGGATTTTCTCCGAGCTGTTCCCTGCGGTGAGTCAGGACTAAGGAATGGTGTCTTTCCGGATCTGCGTGCTGTCGGCTGGTAGGGGCGAGAAGAAAGGTCTCCTGCGTCGGAAGATCTCAGAGATGTTGGTGAAGTCCTTCCTATACATAATACCTACACCTTGAATCGTGAGTGCTTGTTTCAAGCCATAGTAGGTGTCACGGGCATGGTTATAGGCTTTCAGCCGGATGTCTCCAGATGGAGTTAGCTTGTATTCTAAGTCGAACTCGCCGATGAAGGTGTTGGCTTTTCCGGTATTGAGGGTGTTGCGCATACCAAAGTTTCCGTTGATCAAGAGTCGGTTGTCCAAGAGTTGACTGGAGAGCAACATCTCATATTCCGTACCGCTGTCGAAACCATCCTGGCTGGCACGGATGTTGGTGCCGATTTGTACCTTATCCGTGAAGCTACCAAGGATGCTGGAGAGTTGGGCTGAGATGGCCGAGGAGGCCACGGCGTTTAACTCATTAGATTTATAGGAGTTGGTACGAATATATTCAGGTGTATAGAATTTATTGAGTACCAACAGATAGACAATCTGTCGGGTCATCATATCTTCTGTATCTACTAAAGCCCTGACTTGGCGTTCTAACTCCCCGTTGGAGTTCGGAAACTCCAGATCGAAAGAGATAGCAGGGCTGCGCAAGGCACCATCAAGCATCAAAAGGCAGTTGACGGGCACGCTGCTTCTTCCGGTTTCCTCCATGAGGCTTTGGTCAAGGTCGGCAATGTTGGCTGTCAGGTTATAGCTTGCCGTGATGTTCATGTTGGCGTTGAACGGATCACCCCGGAAGTTGATGGTGCTGCCATCTCTAATCTTGAAATCTTTGTGGATGATCTGTTGCAGGCTGAAGTTGTAGTCCCCTTCGGCAATTTGCACATCTCCATACATGCGCAGGTCGCTCTTCGTGCCATATTGGATTTGTAGGCTTCCGTTGGCTGTGCCCTTGATACGGTCGCCCGCTACAGGATCCATGATTAGTTCGATGGTTGCGTCTGGTGTCAATTCCAACAAGAAGTTCATCCGTAATTCTGTCCCATCATCAGTTTGTGCGATCAGGGGAGTGGATTGTGTCGCTGCGGAGTCAGTGGCATGGCGCAGGGTGTCCTTGTTGACGAAGGTGATAAAGTCGTATTCCATAGCCGTGTTGTTGGTCATGAAGTCTAAATAGACCTTGGTTTTCGGACGGCTCTGCATGTTAATATCAAAATTGATTAATTTGTTGTTGCCTTGAATGCCAGCTTTGCCCGATGCAAAGACCTTGCCATAGATCATTGGATTCTTCTTTTGAGATACGTCATAGAGCAGCATGTTCGTACCTTGTACGTTCACGTCAAAGCTATAATCCTTGAAATGGTGATGCTTGAAAGTGAGATCCACCTTGCCACTGTTCCCGAAAGCATCTTTGATGGTGACGTTTCGCAGGTTGACGGATGTGGAATCCAAGTGTATGGAATCGGAGAAGGTGTAGTAGGTGTCCAGGAAATTCACGCCAATACCTCCATCAGACACGTATGCCTCACCCTCGACCGTCAGCTCCTTAAAGGGACCATACAGGTGAACGTGGCCAAATCCATGTCCTTGTAAATTATTACCCACAGCTTCCACGAAGGGTTGCAAAAAGGCTATATTAATGTCGTTAGCATCAAAATGGAGTGATAGTCCAGCGTTGGCTCCGACAGGGTAGATGTAACCGTTTACATCGGTCCATGTGCTGTCATTCTTATAGATGCTTCCTAACATGAGGATTCCCTGCTGCTCATCGTCCCATTCGCTGAACAGGCTGAGTCGCCCTAAGCGAACTTGATTGAATGCG
Source organism: Parabacteroides sp. (assembly GCA_022775005.1). GTDB lineage: Bacteria > Bacteroidota > Bacteroidia > Bacteroidales > Tannerellaceae > Parabacteroides. The sequence continues at coordinate 15,011 of JALFJR010000053.1, read as the reverse complement.
AAATTGTTTACTTCAAGATCTGTGTTTAAGATTCGGCTGCCGAAGAGATCATTCAATCGAAATTTGCCGGTGGCCTCTCCAGCGAATTGCAACACGGGGATGTTTAGAATATCGAAGATGTAGCTCAGTTCAATCTGTTTCAGATCGAGGAGAAGCGTGTCTGTAGGATTCTTGGAAACAGTGCCTTGAATGGCTAAATGCTGATTCTCTCGTTCCACCTTAAAATGATCCACGAAGTAGTGTCCGTCACTGATGGTAATCGTAGCGGGATGGATCGTCCATAATGTATCTTTGATGATCAGTTCGCTTGGGTTCAGGTTGATTTCTGTATAAAGACGTGGCGTAGCTGTTTCTGGTTGCTCAATCTCCCTGAATTGGGTGGTGACCGACAGGTCTGCCTTGAACAGTTGTTGCTTGTTGTTGGCCCAACTGATCATCGTGTTCATCAGGTTCTCTTTGGCATCTGCCCGCAGCTCTACATAGTTACGCAAGCCTTTCAGGTTCTTTTGGGTCGCTTTGAGGCGTAGGTCAATCTTGTCCAAGGGGTTATCGCAAACCAAATGGCCCGATTCTAAAAGTGTTTTCCCGATGTTGAATTGAGGTAGCCAAGCCTCGATACGGAATCGGTTATACTGGTTGTTGTAATGCCCGGTAATGCGCCCCTGCTGGATCATCGTGAAGGGGAGCTTTAACGTGTTGGACAGTTTTTCTGTATTTTCTATGGTGAGCAGCAACGAAAAATTGTTTTCTTTGATTCGCTTGGGGGTGGTTTTTGTGTTGATCAATGCGGGCAGATATTCCTTGAAAGTTTGCATCATACTGGGTACTAACGTTTGGAAGGAATAGGCCCCTACAATCTCGCCATTCAGCAGATCAGACTGGATGGTGAGTTGTCTGTCGAGGCTATGTCCGGAGGCCTCTACAACCAATTGCTTCAAGTAGAAACTGTCTGGGGCAGTGAGGAATGATAAACTGTCTACTTGGATGCGTCCGGATAGGTTGTCAATATTATCACCCGTGAAGTTAGCGTTGAGCGCTAATGAGAGGTCGGGATTCTCATATTTTTCAGTCAAAAATAGTTTATCTGGACGGAAATGATCCAAGCGGGCCGTAAAGTCGAATTGGGAATGGTTCGTCTGGTGTTGGAATAAACCTTCTGCATGTAGTCGCACGTTAGGATCATCCAGTTGGATCTTCCCATCAAAACGGTCGCTGCTAAAAACTCCGTTCAGTTGCAGATCGTGGTAGGTGTATCCCTTGTAGTCGAAGGCTTGAATGTTTGCGGCTATCTTCCCTCCAAATTGGCCACCAACAGGTTTCTGAGCGTTAAGGTCTATTTGGAAGAGTGCCTTTCCGAAGGGATTGTTGGCACCGAATAGCTCATGAAGTTGAAGCTCGCTGGAGGCGATCTTGCCCTGCAGGAAAGCGGCGATTTGTTTTTCCCGTTCAGCGCCAAAGACTACATCAAGTTGTAGGGAGCCAATGGCAGAAGCTAATTTTCCATGAGCGGTTAGATTGTCGGCAAAACCGGAGATCTCTCCTGAGAAATTGATGGTGCCCAACCGCATCAAGGGATCAGGTAGCCGAACGGGTTGTTCGCTGAGATTTTGAGCTAAGTCATGTAAACCTGCGGTGGTCAGGTAGAGCTTATTGATTTTGCCATTGAGGTAAGCGTCCTTGGGGTGGGTAATGTCGCTGAGGGCCATTTGCCCGATAAACAGCATCTTTTCGCCGAAACGGAGCGTGAGTTGTTGTAGATTGAAATCGTTCACATTCCCTTCTGCCTCCGCGGTGAGTTCGAGGGTGTCTGTGAAGTTCTTGAAGGCAGGTACGAAGGCTGACAAATCTTGTAAGGCGATTTGCGATGGGGCAATACGAAGTGTTATGGGGGCATTATCGAGAAATTCCGCAGGCGAGGAGGCTTGCGTCAAGTCCATGTGCGCCCGACTGATCTTGAGCGTGGAATGAGGAAGATTCAACTCAAATCGTTGAATATGTGCGCTGTCCCGATTGGCCATGATACTAAAGGCCACTTTCTGTAAGGAGAAGCCGGAGGCCTCTTCGAAACTCATTTTCTTGATCTCTGCGTTGAGGCTATCTTTTGCTAACGCTTTCAATGCAATATGGGCACTGAGGTTGCGTAGGTCGATGTGTTTGGCGTTGAAGCGTCCAGGTGTCTCTGGCTCACTTTCGATTTGATAACTGAAATTGCCTCGCCGGATATGGATTGAGTTGAAACGCAGATTGATATTCGGTTTTGGTTTGAGGGTGTCTTTGCTGGCGAATGCATCCAATACGAATTGTAGGTTGAGCGGACTCTTGGGTGTTTCCCTGCGTAGGTTGAGTGTGAATCCAAAGAGGCGGGCGGAGGTAAAGACCAATTGTCCTTTCAATAAGGGGAGCACCTCAATGCCTGCCGACACATGGCTGGCCTCAAACAGAGGCTGTTGTTGCTGATCTTCGAGATAGAGGTCTTCCAATACCAACCGATTGAACCATTCAAAGTCGAGATGGCCGATCTTGACGGGTACGCCTAAATAGTCAGACAGCTGATGCGTAGCGACTTCCGAGAGGCGGTTTTGCACTTGGGGAATCCGCAAAAGGAAGCTGGGTAACGCATAGCTTATCCAAAAAAAGATGAGCAGGAAAACGACTATGTATTTGAGTCCTCTGATAACTTTTCGATTTATTTTGCGCAAAAATAAAACATTATCACGACAGATTTCGTTATTTCGCGCAAAAATAATCGAGATATGAGCATAACAATTTTAGGTATTGAGTCTTCTTGCGATGATACGTCGGCTTCGGTGATCCGTGATGGGGTGATGTTGTCTAACGTGATTGCCAGTCAAGCGGTGCATGAGGCGTATGGGGGTGTTGTCCCTGAGTTGGCTTCTCGTGCGCATCAACAAAATATCATTCCTGTTGTGTCAGAGGCAATCAAGCGAGCAGGTATTGACAAAGCAGAATTGAATGCGGTGGCTTTCACCCGTGGACCGGGATTGATGGGTTCGCTGTTGGTGGGTACCTCTTTTGCGAAAGGCTTCGCTGCGGCATTGGATATTCCGATGGTTGAGGTCAATCACCTGCAAGCACATGTGTTGGCTCATTTCATCAAAGAGAGTCCGGAGGACAATCATGCGCCCTCATTCCCCTTCTTGTGCCTCTTGGTGTCGGGAGGAAATTCGCAGATTATCAAGGTCAGTGCCTATAACCAGATGGAGGTGATCGGGCAAACGATCGACGATGCAGCCGGTGAGGCGTTCGACAAATGCGCCAAGGTGATGGGCCTGGGGTATCCGGGTGGCCCTGTGGTGAATCGGTTGGCCAATGAGGGTGATCCCAAGGCTTTTGCGTTCAGCAAACCACATATTCCGGGTTATGATTATAGTTTCAGTGGGTTGAAGACCTCCTTCCTTTATACGTTGCGGGATCGTTTGCAAGAGGATCCGGACTTTGTCGAGAAGCATAAGGCGGATTTGTGTGCTTCCCTACAGGCAACCGTGATTGACATTCTGATGAACAAGTTGCGGAAGGCGGCCAAGGATTTGGGTATTAAAGAGGTGGCGGTAGCTGGCGGTGTATCGGCCAATTCCGGTTTACGGGATGCCTTTTTGGATCATGCCCGTCGATATGGCTGGAAAGTGCATATCCCGAAATTCTCTTTCACGACTGATAATGCGGCAATGGTGGCTATCACGGGTTATTATAAATATATGGATAAGGAATTTTGCCCGATGGAGGCGGCACCTTTCTCTCGTGTGCAATTGTAAAATAGAAGGGTTATGCATGGAGATGAGCAGCCGATTGAGGTACGTTTAGGAGCGTTGTTGCGGGAGCGTCATCTGACGATGGCCACCGCTGAGAGCTGCACGGGTGGAAGTATCGCCGGTTTGATGACCTCCGTTCCGGGAAGCTCGGATTATTTTTTAGGTGGCGTAGTTTCTTATTGCAACCTCGTGAAGCAACAAGTGCTGGGTGTGGCGGAGCGTGATCTTCGGGAGCATGGGGCCGTTAGCCGTCCGGTGGTGGAACAGATGGTGCGAGGAGCTATGCGTGTGATAGGAGCGGATTGTGCAGTAGCCACTTCGGGTGTGGCAGGACCGGGTGGAGGAACACCCGCTAAACCGGTAGGTACTGTTTGGATTGCGGCGGCCTGTGGAGTGCGATTGATTTCGCAATGCTGTCATTTCGGCGCTCGATCCCGGAAAGAGAATATTCAAGCCTCTATCCAGGCGGCATTGGCCTTGTTGGAGGACTTATTGTGTGAAGAACCGATGGAAAAGCAGTAAAAAAGGTAAGCTTTTGGGAAAAACGCTTGCGAATTGAAAAATAATATGTAATATTGCCGCTGATTTCAAAACAAAATAGATCGTAGAGTAACAATCGCATGGTAAGTGCTGCATCTACATATTATACTTGGGCCTTGATGACCACCCCTTGGGGGGTTGAGTGCTAAAGTCCGTAAGTCAGTGACGGAGGAGACACCGCCGTTCGGCAATCTTTGTTGCCACCTTTCTTTTTATTTTTCAAATCAACGTGTAATCAAATTTATGAACGCTTGCAGAGAGTGTTCCTATCAAAATATTCTTATCAATGAAAGTATTGAAATTCGGCGGGACATCCGTAGGTTCCGTGAATAGTATCTTGAGTGTGAAGAAAATCGTTGAGGCTATCGACGAGCCGGTTATTGTAGTGGTTTCCGCTTTAGGTGGAATTACAGACAAGCTGTTGAACACATCCAAGATGGCTTCAGAAGGCAACTTAGCCTATGAGAAGGAGCTGTCAGAAATTATCGCACGCCATTTGGATGTGATTGAGGGTGTGATTGAGGATCGTTGGATTCGCATGGAGGTGCAGCGTAAGGTAATGACCCTTTTGGATGAACTGAGCAATATTTTTAAAGGTGTCTATCTGATCAATGATCTTTCACCGAAGACATCCGATACGATTGTCAGCTACGGCGAGCGACTCTCTTCATTGATCGTCTCGAATGTAATCAAAGGGGCACAGTTGTTCGATTCCCGTAAGTTCATCAAGACGGTGAGGCAGTTCAACAAACATATTGTCGATTTTGATGAGACCAATCGCTTGATATTAGAGACCTTCAATCTATTGCCAAAAGTCTCTTTAGTTCCTGGATTTATCTCCAGCAGTACGGAGACGGGCGAGGTAACGAACTTGGGTCGAGGTGGCTCTGATTATACCGCTTCCATTTTAGCCAGTGCGTTGAATGCCTCAATCCTGGAGATTTGGACTGATGTGGATGGCTTCATGACGGCTGATCCCCGGGTGATCTCCTCAGCATATGTGATCGACCGCTTGAGTTTCACGGAGGCGATGGAGTTGTGTAACTTCGGTGCGAAGGTGATCTATCCCCCGACGATTTATCCCGTTTATCATAAGAATATTCCCATTCGCATCTTGAATACCTTTAATCCGGCTGCTCCGGGTACCTATATCTCAAAGGAAAAAGAGCAGGGCGGAGGCCGTGCGATTATCAAGGGTATCTCTTCCATCAACGATACCTGTTTGATTACGGTGCAAGGTTTGGGTATGGTCGGTGTGATCGGAGTCAACTATCGTATCTTTAAGACGTTGGCTAAGAATGGCATCAGCGTGTTCATGGTGTCGCAAGCCAGCTCTGAGAACAACACCACTTTTGCGGTGAAGAATGCGGATGCCGACTTGGCTGTGCAGGTCTTGAACGAGGAGTTTGCGTTGGAGCGTGCGCAAGGCGATATGAACGACACGGTGGCTGAGAAGGATTTGGCTACGGTGGCAATCGTCGGAGAGAACATGAAGCGTACACCGGGTATCGCAGGTAAGCTGTTTGGTACATTAGGACGTGCCGGTATCAGTGTGATCGCTTGTGCACAAGGTGCGTCGGAGACCAATATCTCGTTTGTGATCAAACTGAAATACCTGCGGAAGGCATTGAACTCTATCCACGATTCCTTCTTCCTTTCTGAGTATAAAGTGCTGAACCTTTTTATTGCCGGTATTGGTACAGTGGGTGGTAACCTGTTGGAGCAGATTCGCATTCAACGCCCGAAACTGATGGAGCAGAACGGGTTGAAATTGAATGTTGTCGGCATCTCTAATTCCAAGAAAGCACGTATCTTGCGCGAAGGAATTAACTTGGATAATTACCGGGAGGAGCTTCGCCTGCATGGCGAGGATAGCAATCCGCAGCATCTCTGTGACGAGATTTTGAAGATGAACATCTTTAACTCGGTGTTCGTGGATTGTACGGCCAGCCCGGATGTGGCGGCCCTTTATGGTACGTTGATGAACAATAACGTCTCTGTCGTAGCGGCCAATAAAGAGGCGGCTTCCTCTCCTTATGAGAATTATATCAAGTTGAAGGAGACTGCACGTCATCGCGACATCAAGTTCCTCTTTGAGACCAATGTGGGAGCGGGATTGCCGATCATCAATACGATGAATGATCTGATTAACAGTGGCGATCATATCTTGAAGTTAGAGGCGGTACTTTCAGGTACTTTGAATTTTATCTTTAATATGATCAGTGCGGAGATTCCCTTTAGCATGGCCATTCAGATGGCGAAGGAGTCGGGCTATTCAGAGCCGGATCCCCGTATCGATCTGTGTGGCAAGGATGTCATTCGTAAATTGGTGATCTTGGCCCGTGAGGCGGGTTATCGGGTAGAGCAGAGCGATGTGAAGCGTAATCTGTTTATCCCGGAGTCCTTCTTTGAGGGCACGTTAGAGGATTTCTGGCGTCAGGTGCAGACCTTAGATGACCACTTCGAGCGGCAACGTCAGCAGTTGGAGGCGGAGGGCAAGCATTTCCGCTTCGTGGCCCGTATGGAGAACGGAGCCTGCGAGGTAGGTTTACAGGCGGTCGATAGCCACCACCCCTTCTTCGACTTGGAGGGTAGCAACAATATCATCATGATCTCTACGGAGCGTTATCATGAATATCCAATGATTATCAAGGGATATGGCGCAGGTGCGGATGTGACTGCGGCCGGTGTCTTTGCGGACATTATATCCATCGCTAATATTTAATCAGCATGAAACACATCATTATCTTAGGCGATGGCATGGCGGATGAGCCGATTGCGTCATTAGGCGGCTTAACGCCTTTGCAATATGCGCAGACACCTTATATGGATGAGTTGGCTCGTCTGGGTGTGACGGGTCGCATGAAAACCGTAGCGGATGGATTCCATCCAGGTAGTGAGGTAGCAAACATGGCCGTATTGGGCTATGATCTGCCTACCGTGTATGAGGGACGTGGTGTTTTGGAGGCAGCCAGCATCGGGGTGGAGTTGCAACCCGGCGATATGGCGATGCGTTGTAACCTGATCTGTGTGGAGGGGGAGATCTTGAAGAATCACTCTGCCGGACACATTACAACCGAGGAGTCGGATGCGTTGATCCAATACCTGAATGAGCAATTAAGCTCTGAGCGTGTTCATTTCTATACGGGTGTCTCTTATCGGCATCTTTTGGTGATTAAGGGTGGCGATAAGCGAGTGGCCTGTACGCCGCCGCATGATGTTCCGTTGCATCCTTTCCGTCCCCTTTTGGTGAAGGCAGAGGTACCCGAAGCACAAGCCACGGCTGATTTGCTGAATGAGTTGATCTTGCGTTCGCAGGAGTTACTGAAGACTCATCCGGTCAATTTGCGTCGTCAAGCGGAGGGTAAGGACATGGCCAATAGTATCTGGCCCTGGTCGCCCGGTTATCGTCCGGCGATGCGTACCTTGAAGGAGATGTATGGCTTTGAGCAAGGAGCGGTGATCTCTGCGGTCGATCTGATTCGAGGCATCGGCGTGTATGCCGGTCTGAAAGTGTTGCACGTAGAGGGAGCGACAGGGCTCTACGACACCAACTATGAAGGAAAGGCGCAAGCTGCTTTAGAGGCCCTGAAAGAGAACGATTTTGTCTATCTACATATCGAGGCGAGCGACGAGGCTGGTCATGAGGGAGACGTGGCGTTGAAGATCAAGACCATCGAGAACTTGGATCGTCGGGCAGTAGGGCCGATTTACGAGGCGGTGAAGCAGTGGAAGGAGCCGGTGGCGATTGCCGTGTTGCCCGATCATCCGACGCCTTGTGCGGTGCGTACCCATACGAATCAGCCGGTACCTTTCTTGATTTGGAAACCGGGTGAGACACCGGATGGGGTGACCCGATTCGATGAGTTTGCCGTGGCCGAAGGCAAATATGATGTGTTAGAGAAGGATCAATTTATAAAGGAATTTTTAGCATGAACTATTATAGTACCAACAAACAAGCACCGCTCGCCACGTTGGAAGAGGCGGTGGTCAAGGGATTAGCGGGAGACAAAGGTCTGTACATGCCGGAGCGCATCACACGGTTAGACCCGCAAGTGATTGAACGCATGAAGGAGCAATCTTTCCATGAGATTGCCTGCACGGTGGCTCGTGCCTTCTTTGGTGAGGATGTAGAGCCGGAGACATTAGATCAACTCGTCTGCGATACCCTTTCATTCGAGACCCCAGTGGTGGAGGTGAAGGATCCCATTTATAGCTTGGAGTTGTTCCACGGCCCGACGTTGGCTTTCAAGGATGTGGGTGGTCGCTTCATGGCCCGTCTGTTGGGCTATTTCATCCGGAAAGAGGGCTTGAAGGAGGTCAATGTGCTGGTGGCTACCTCGGGTGATACCGGTAGTGCGGTAGCGAATGGCTTCCTCGGTGTACCGGGCATCCATGTCTATGTACTCTATCCGAAGGGCAAGGTGAGCCCGATCCAGGAGTGTCAGTTCACGACGTTGGGACAGAACATCACTGCCTTGGAGATCGACGGCACGTTTGACGATTGCCAAGCCTTGGTGAAGGCGGCGTTCATGGATGAGGCGCTTAATGCCCACATGAAGCTGACCTCGGCCAACTCCATCAATGTGGCCCGCTTCTTGCCGCAGTCCTTCTATTATTTCAATGCGTGGGCACAGTTGGCTCGTCAAGGTAAGGCCGATGAGTTGGTGGTTTGCGTGCCGAGCGGAAACTTTGGCAACATCACAGCCGGATTGTTTGCCCATCGCATGGGATTGCCTATCAAACGTTTCGTGGCTGCCAACAACCGCAACGATGTCTTCTTGGAATACTTGCAGACCGGTGTCTATACGCCGCGTCCTTCGGTGGCTACCTTGGCCAATGCGATGGATGTGGGTAATCCGAGCAACTTCGCTCGTATTATCGATCTGTACAGCTATGAGCAGATTGGTGCGTTGATTAGTGGCTATCGCTACACGGACGAGCAGATCGCAGAGGCTATCCGCCGTTGTTATGCGGAGACAGGCTATCTGTTGGATCCGCACGGCGCCTGTGGCTATCAGGCCTTGGAGGCAACGTTGCGTCCCGGTGAGACCGGTGTCTTCTTGGAGACAGCCCATCCGGCCAAGTTTAAGGGAACGGTTGATCAGATCTTAGGGGCGGACATCGAGATTCCGGCGAAGCTCCGTGCGTTCATGGCTGGTCAGAAGCAAAGCATCGAACTGTCGAAAGATTTCGAGGACTTCAAGCGCTTCCTCTTGGCGCAATAACCTTTTGTCATAAATGACTGCGCAAAGCAGGACAGTGGGGAGCTGCCTGGCTTTGCGCAGTCATTTTTTATTTGCTTTAGGAAAAAAACATCACTCCACCATAAACTCGCTGATCGTCCCCGTCTCGGAGGAGAAGTTTACGCCAATGCGGAACAGCTTGCGGGGATCGGTGGCGTAGGGGCGGGCATAGCCCTTCTCTTCGATCTGCCGCAGGGCCTCCTGAGCGGAGCCATCTAATTTGAACTCGAAGATATAGACGTAGTCGGGCACCTCCACGATGCAATCCACCCGCCCTTGGCTCTGCTCTTTCTCGATATAGACAGTGAAGCAACTGAGCATCCGAAGCAACAGGAAGAAAGTATATTGGAAATAACGTTCCCGCTCCCGCTCAGAATCCTTACGGCGCATGGAATAGGGGATGTCGGCCAAGAAAGCGGTCAAGGCCTCGCCGAACTCCTGAATCTTGCCTTGTTGCAGCTGACGGATCGACCGGAGCATCCAGTTGGAGAGGCTATGCGTGCGAGTATCGAGATAACTCGAAGCGATCAACGTGACGAATCCTCGCTGCACCTCCTTGTTGGGGAAATCCAATAGGTAGCTTCCGGTGAGCGGATCAGCCTCCTTGATGGTCAGGTAGCCACTTTGGAAGATCATCGGCAGCGGTTGTTCCACATCCGCCTTGTAGTCAATGAATTCCTCAGGGAAATGGTAGTCTTTGATCAGTTCGTTGATGTTCTGCTTGAAATGCTTCAGCAGGCGCACCAAGTAGGTAGGTGTGCCGGAGGCAAACCAGAAGTCCCTCATAGAGCAGCTGGAGAAGCAATTCAGCAGGCTGAAAGGATTATAAATATCTAAGAGGTTATCACTGAAATGGTAACCATCGTAATGCTGTTTCAGCATCTGCTTCATCTCATCCTCATCGACCTTGTATTTGGCGGCCAATTTCCGAATTGGCTCCGCAAAGACAGTGTATAATTCCTCCTCCGTGATGCCACATAATGTTTCAAAACGAGTATCCATACTGATATCTGCTGGTTGGTTGAACCCGCTGAAGACACTGATCTGCGAGAACTTGGTGACGCCCGTCAGGAGCACGAAGCGCAGATGCTCATCCGTCCCCTTGAAGACGGAATAGAAGCCTTTCAAAAGGCTACGATGCCAATCTTCTAAACGAATCCGGTTTCCGTTCACGGTGGCATAGATGTTACAATCCAATACGTCCAGCAACGGCTTATCGTACTCATCGATCAGCACAACGGCACGCCGTCCGGTCTGCTCATGTACTTGCTTCAAGACGTAGGCAAAGCGTTTGCCCAGATCTTCTTGGTATGGACTTGCCCCGTAATCATGTTCCCAAGTAGCCACATAACCTTCCAAGACGCTCAACAAACTGCCGGGTCGCGTGAAATCTGTTCCGTTGAAATCAATATGAAACACGGGATATTCCAGCCAATCCTTTTCCAAAGACTCGATCGCCAAGCCTTGGAATAGTTCCTTATGACCTAAGAAATAATGCTTCAACGTAGAGACCAAGAGGCTCTTGCCGAACCGCCGGGGACGGCTGAGGAAATAGATCTTTCCCTCTGTTGCCAACCGATAGACCAAGTCGGTCTTATCCACATAGACAAATCCCATCTCTCGGATTTGATCGAAACTCTGCATGCCAATGGGGTATTTCATATCGCTCATCTGTTTAGGAATTTCCGACGGCGAAGATACGAACTTTTCGCTCGAAATCGTTATTTTTGCCCGCCGTAAGTAAAGAAAGGATCGATGCGAACAAGTAATCACATACTGTTAGGACTCATTTGGCTTTGCGTGATGGCGGCTTGCCACCGCCGCCCGACGATGGACTTCGCCGCGATTGAGGCGATCCTACCGACGCGGCCGGACAGCGCCTTGGCAATACTCGACACGCTGCATACCGATCCCAACGACTTCACGGCGAAAGACCGGGCGCACTATTACCTGCTGCTCACCGAGGCGATGGACAAGTGTTACCTGACGCACACCACTGACTCGCTGATCCGTCTCTCCGCCGATTACTACGCTGCCCATCAAGATAACCCCCGCTACGCCAAGGCGCTCTACCTGCAAGGCCGCATCTACGAGGATTGGCATCGAAACGACCAAGCCGTCGCCTGCTGGATCAAGGCGTTGGACTACGGGAAGGATTCGGAGGATTATTTCTTGCTGTTTAGAATCGCGTCAAGAATAGGACTTCGTTATGCCTATCAAGATGATGTCGATCAAGCCATGATTTATTATGCAGAATCCTTGCGTTATGCCATTGCGGCGAATGACACCTCCTCCATTGCTTATGCCCATGCCTATATAGCCCGTGTGCATTCGTTGAGAAAAGAGTGGCCGGAGGCAGAAAAAGCGTATGAAACAGCGATTGCGTTAGCAAAGACTTCCGTGGATGCTTCTGATGCGCTCCAAGCAGCATTGAAAGAATTCATAGGCATTTTATATAGACGGAAGGCGTTTTCGAAGGCTGATTCAGTCATACAAAGCGTGCAGACTATACCTGCTTTTCAGTTGGATGGCCCTTTTTGTTTTGTGGTAGGAGATTATTATCGCCATGTCGATGATACGGTACGAGCCATTCCCTATTTGAAGCAAGCTCTTCAGTTGGGAAATCTTTACACAAAGCATAGTGCCTGCCAAGCTTTATCCTATATATATAAGGAATATGGCATGAAAAAAGAGCAAAAAGCCTATGAGCGATTGGCCGGACAATATGCCGACTCGATCAAGAGTCAGGAGGTGCGGACCACTTTTGCTCCCATAGCCGATTACGGGCAGGAGCAGATAGCTCGTCAATCCGACCGAAAGCTGTGTTGGATCGGTGGGCTTTCCGTAGGGGCACTTCTCTTGGTCGGTGGGCTGTGGAGTTGGCATCGTCGCCATTATCTCTTGCGTCTTCGGGCGCAGGTGGAGCGTATCGAGATCTTGACTCGGCAGCTCAGGGAGCTTGAAGAGGCCAACATAGAGCAGCAACTCAAACCCGCCACGGAGTTGCTGGAGCGGATGCGGCGGCACGAGCAGGAGAAGCCGCTGACCGAATCGGAGTGGAATGCGCTCTTCCTGTTGGTCAACTACCGACAGGATGATTTCTTCACTCGCCTGCACCAACGCTACCCGGAATTAGGCGAGGCGGAGATCGAACTCTGCTGCCTCCTGCGCATGGGCTTCGGCAAAAACGAGGAGATCGCTACTTTCTGCAACATCACCTCCTCCGCCGTCACGAAGCGCAAACAGCGATTGAAGCAGCATCTGTACGTTGCGGGGAAATACCAAAAGCCAGGCGAGTTGGAGGCTTTCATCCAGGGGTTGTAAGCGCCGGAGGCCCCGTTTCAACTTTGAAATTACGTTTCGCGGATTTACAAACCCCTTCGCGGGCTTGCAAAATGGCCTCGCGTTTTTACAAACCCATTTCGCGGGCCTGCAAAGTGGGTTCGCGATTTTACAAACCCCCTCGCGGGCTTGCAAAGTGGGTTCGCGGATTTACAAACCCATTTCGCGGGCTTGTAAAGTGGGTTCGCGATTTTACAAACCCATTTCGCGGCCCCGCGAGCCCCTCTCGCGATTTCGCGAGGCCATTTTAGCGGGTTATTTATATATCTTGCGAGAGAAAAGAGAGAAATTACCAAGAAAATGCCTATTTTTGAGAACGTAAATTTTAAATCATTTGGTATGAAGAAGAATTATTTATTGGTCAATGATTTCTTAGCATTGACGCGCTTGAGCCAAGCGGAGTATGTCACTTTTATGAACCATGTTCTGCTACTTGTCAAAGATCAGCTGGATGAGATCGAGGAGCCTGAGCCTGAGAATCCGGATGTCGTATCCTTGTCTGCTGGTGAGGAGGGCGTACCTGAGATAGGTGTTGATGCGTCGTTTGTCAATGAGATGGAGCAGGAGATCCTGTTGATGTCGGATGTGGTAAACGAAACGACCATCGCCCAGGAGACGGAAGCGATGCAGGAGCATGAGAAGAACCGCGACAACCTCGCCACCTACATTTTGACGCGTATTACTTGTGCGGGATCGTTGCCTTTGCAGGCAGAGCGTGACGCAGGCAAGGCACTCTACAAAGTGGTGAAGCCTTACATTGGAATCGCCCGCCTTGCCGTTGCGAAGGAGACAGCAGCTATCCGTGGCCTGCTGCTTGACTTGCGTAAAGCAGAGTATGCCTCCTATGTGACTACGTTAGGTTTGACGGCCTACATGGCAGAGTTGGATACGGAGAATGAGGCGTATGATACCCTCTATAAAGTGCGCTTTGAGGGTCGTGCGGCCAACAAGTTGGAGGCGGGATCAATGATTCGTGCCCGCCTGGATGAGTATTACAAAGAGTTGACATTGTTGGCGCAGTCATACAGTGTCGTGCAGCCGACCGAGAAGTCTGCGGCATTTATCCGCAACTTGAATCAGTTGATTGCTGAGACTACGGCGGCTTACAATCAGCGCATCGCCCAGGCGCAGGCGGCGAAACGGCGCAAGGAGGAGTCGATCCCGGTGATGCCGACCGAGCCGGAGGCATAACCGGATAGTCATTATTTATTGTAGAGACGTCGCATTGCGGCGTCTCTTTTTTATGGGGAAAACGGTCGTTTTTGATCCGGAAAAATCATTTGTCCAGTTCAGTTTGTTGTGCCCTATCTAATAATCCATTGAGAAGCAGGGCGAAAGCGGGTAGCCTGTGAGCACCCCTCCAAAGGCGTTTGTCCACCCCTCCGTTGTCGATGGATCCAATAATCCCCTGTAATTTTGTGACCGCAAGAATGCATAAAAAGCACCTAATACGATGAGACATTACATCACAACGATTATGGCATTACTTCTCTTGGCGGCTTGCCAAGGGAGGGAGGTGGCGGTGATGGAGGATTCGAAAGAGACCTTCATCCCGCTGACGAAGCGGGAAAACTTCACGGTGGAGGATCTTTTCTCTGAATACCATTACGTGCAGTTGGAAGCGAATGAGCAATGCATGTTGCCTGACTGGGATGAGTTGCGGCGTATTCTCGTGGATGATGAGGGAAAGATCTATATCGGTGCACTTCATAAGGTGTTTGTATTCCATCCGGATGGGCGGCTTGACTGGGTGCTTGATCGGCGAGGGGATGGGCCAGAATCTTATATTCACTTGTGGAATTTTCAAGTATGGAAGAATGGAGACATCTCTATTTTGCAAACGACCGGCCGTATTACGACCTATAACAAGGAGGGGAAGTTTGTATCGAAGTTCTCTTTTGGAGACTTGAGATTATTCGATATGGCCTGTTTGGACGATAGCTTGATGTTGCTTAGATGGGATCGGAAAGGCAAGCGGGATTATCTATATTATGTGGCGGATCGCTATACGGGAGAGTTGAAGAACAGTTATTGGTTTCTGAAAGAGGAACAGGCATTGACTTTCTGGATGCGTCATTTTTTCTACAGATACGATGGCAAATTGCTGTACCAT
>JALFJR010000030.1 GCA_022775005.1 Parabacteroides sp. | reverse complement strand
AATAAAGCGAGCTGTGTGTCCAAACGTGCGTTGCAGATTGATACACGGCTTTTTTGGAAAATTACAATATGCAGCGATAGCCCCCAGCATACTCACGATGAAATTATCAAAGCATCTGTGTCTGGAATGCTCCACCTGAGCGATGTTTTTCAATTCATCATTCACCGCCTCAATAATGGCTCTCTTGCGGAGAAGCAGCCTGTCTGAAACGCTCATCAACGCTCCTCTCATATTGCTTTTCAGTTTGGTGATGAGCTGTATGCCATCCACGAACAGACGCTGGAAGAGATTCCTTCCGATATAGCCTTTGTCCGCGATCAAAAATGATTATCACTTCGAGTTGTTTTCAGACAACAATGATTTTACAGACGACACGATTTGTACAATAGCTGTTGCCGATGCACTACTCAGTGATAAACCTTTTGGTGAAGCAATTCATGCATGGTGCCGTCGTTATCCCTATCCAATGGGTAGTTATGGCGGAAGTTTTCGCCAGTGGGTCATGAGTGATCAACCCAAGCCGTATGGCTCCTTTGGTAATGGCTCGGCCATACGTGTCAGCCCCGTCGGTTGGTTTTATCGAGATCAAGACAAGCAGGATTTGCTGGCCGCTGCAGCCGCATCAGCAGCATGTACCCACAACCATCCGAAAGGGATCAAGGGAGCGCAGACAGTTGCTCTCGCCATCTTTCATTGTGCGAATCATTTCTGCTATCGAGGTTCCAAAGTGAATAAAGAGACGATTTTAAAAGCCCTGCAACCTGCTTTGCAATTTTCCGGATATGATATTCTTATAGATAAAAAGAAAGTTCAGAATCGTTTTGACGAGACATGCCAAGGTACGGTGCCAATAGCCTTATGGATTATCAGCGAGAGCATCGGTTTTGAAGATGCCATCCGTAAAGCCGTCACCTTAGGAGCCGATGCCGATACGTTGGGAGCAATCGTTGGCAGTATTGCCGAAGCGATTTGAGGGATTCCCGGAGAAATCAAGGAGCGAGCCTTGACTTATCTCCCTGATGAGATGAAAATAGTCTATACTAATTTTTATAAGAGAGCGGATATTCAACCGGCAGGAACGGTCATCCATCCGAGATGGACGGATCCTGGTAGCATAACTGTCATTCCTGCCACGAAAAAAGATTTGGATCTTTTGAAAAAGCAAAGGAAGAATAGATGTTATTGTTTGTCTTACAGGCAATAACGCAAAATCCTGCAATTTAATGTTGTGTTGTAATTTGCTTGGAAATTCTCACCATTGAAGAGTGTCATCAAAGAGCTATTTAGCACTGATCAAGTGAATAACTTACGAGTTGTAAAGCCGTAAGCTTACGGCTATAGGTAGTGAATAACTTACGGCTCGACAACTCGTAAGCTTACGGCTTAATTAGCCATTTATAAGCACCAATTCGTGCTCTTTATATAGGTGTTCAATAGCCATTCTCACACGCATGAACATAGCATTAACCTATAAGTTCCTCCGCTCTTCCTCTACTGTACCTCTAAACCAAACTCGGTGCTCCTCTAAACCAAACTCGGTGAAGCTCTAATAAGGGAGTAGAGATATAAGCTTGTTGCTTCGGAGGAACATAAGAGCAGCTTCGGAGAAGCAGTAGCGTTGCAGCCAAGAAAATCTACTGAGCCAAAATGAACCGATGTGTGAGTGATGAACAAAAAAGAAGGTGCATCGCACATTACGACACACCTCCCAAAAAAAAGGGTGAAAGATGGGACTCGAACCCACGACCCTTGGAACCACAATCCAATGCTCTAACCAACTGAGCTACATTCACCATTTAATGCCTTAAGCAATCTACGATCGTTTAAGACGGCGCAAAGATAGGCATTATTTCCAATTTACCAAACTCTTTGCGCCTTTTTCTTTTCACTTCTTTACTTATAAATCGCTTTCTTACCGGCTAACAGCGTGTTACGCATCAACGAGATAATCGTCATAGGTCCTACGCCTCCCGGAACCGGCGTGATATAGCTGCACTTTGGAGCCACTTCACTGAAAAGGACATCACCCGTCAGCTTAAAGCCGCTCTTCGTATGGCTGCTGGGCATACGCGTCGTACCCACATCAATCACCACGGCACCCTCTTTCACCATGTCGCCCTTCAAGAACTCAGGGACACCCAAAGCAACAATGATTATATCAGCCGACAGACACATTTCTTTCAAATTGCGTGAACGGCTGTGGCAAACCGTCACAGTGCAATCACCCGGATAAGCCTTCTGCATCATCAAGGTAGCCATCGGCTTACCCACAATATTGCTACGGCCCAATACCACGCAATGCTTGCCACGCGTCTCGATTTCATAGCGCTTCAACAGCTCCAAAATACCCGCCGGAGTGGCTGACACGAAGCAGGGCAAGCCAATTGACATACGACCCACATTGATTGGGTGGAAGCCGTCCACGTCCTTCCGATAGTCGATCGCTTCAATCACCTTCTGCTCAGAGATATGCTTCGGCAACGGCAGCTGCACGATGAAACCATCCACATCCGGATCATTATTCAGCTCATCCACCTTTCGCAACAACTCCTCTTCTGTTACATCCTCCTCGTAACGAATCAAGGACGATTTAAAGCCAATCTCCTGGCAGGTACGCACCTTGCTGGCCACATAGGTCTCACTACCTCCATCATGCCCCACTAAAATCGCCGCCAAATGAGGCACCTTACCTCCATTCGCTTTGATCTGAGCGACCTCCTCAGCCATCTCCTGCTTCATCTGGGCGGCTGTCGCCTTCCCATCGAGCAACCGATATGTATGTTGTTCTTCCATCTGAATACTCCTTTCTTGATTAAATTAACGTCTAAACGAAGGCTTCATCATCGGCAGCTTCAACTTGCCCGACTTCGCAGAGGTCAGCATACGCATCATCTTGCGCGTCTCGTCAAACTGCTTGATCAACTTGTTCACCTCCTGGATGCTCGTGCCGCTACCCTTCGCGATGCGTTGACGGCGAGAACCGGTCAGGATCGCGGGATTGCTACGCTCAGCCGGAGTCATTGAATAGATAATCGCCTCGATGCTCTTGAATGCGTTATCATCAATATCCACGTCCTTCAACGCCTTACCCACACCGGGGATCATGGATGCCAACTCCTTCAAATTACCCATCTTCTTGATCTGCTGGATCTGTGAGATAAAGTCATTGAAATCGAATTGGTTCTTGGCGATCTTCTTCTGCAAGCGTTTCGCCTCCTCCTCGTCATACTGCTCCTGCGCGCGCTCAACCAATGACACGATATCACCCATACCCAAGATACGGTCGGCCATACGCTCAGGATGGAAAACATCCAGCGCATCCATCTTCTCGCCGGTACCCACAAACTTGATCGGCTTATCCACCACCGTACGAATAGAAAGCGCCGCACCACCGCGAGTATCACCATCCAACTTGGTCAATACCACGCCATCAAAATTCAATCGTTGATTGAACTCACGCGCCGTGTTGACCGCATCTTGACCGGTCATTGAATCGACCACGAAGAGAGTCTCATCCGGCTCGATAGCCGCCTTGATCGCAGCGATCTCCTGCATCATCTGCTCATCGATAGCCAAACGACCAGCCGTATCAACAATCACCACATCATTTCCCTTTGCCTTCGCCTCACGAATCGCATGTTGCGCAATCTCCACCGGATTCTTGCTCTCTAACTCCATATAAACAGGAACGCCGACCTGCTCACCCACAACACGCAACTGCTCGATAGCCGCCGGACGATAGACGTCGCAAGCCACCAACAAAGGTTTCTTATTCTTCTTTGTCTTCAACAGGTTAGCCAATTTGCCGGAGAAAGTGGTCTTACCAGAACCCTGCAAACCGGACATCAAGATAACCGCCGGAGCCCCTTTCAAGTTCAACTCCGTAGCCGCTCCACCCATTAACTGGGTAAGCTCATCATGAACAATCTTCACCATCAACTGGCTCGGCTTGACAGAGGTCAACACATTCTGTCCCAAAGCCTTCGCTTTCACCGTATCGGTAAAGTTTTTCGCCACCTTATAGTTCACATCGGCATCAAGCAACGCCTTACGCACATCCTTCAATGTCTCTGCCACATTGATCTCCGTAATCTTGCCCTCGCCCTTCAACAGTTTGAACGACCGCTCTAACCGTTCGCTTAAGTTTTCAAACATACTCAATTATGTGTATTTATGATTTATCCCTTATAGGTGCGCAAAGATACAGAGAAAAATCGAGATTGCCATATTGCCTTCAATTCTTGCTCATCTATTGGCCGGTTCAACCCTTTTGCATACATTTGCACGCACGGTTTCTGCCGCCAACATAAAGTAACTATCCAATCAACCATGACCATCGAAGAGGCAAAACAGATCCTGAACAAACGCAGGGAGTTAGTGAATCGCATTGATAAACTATTGAAAAAAGGCGAGATCACCGACCCCATGACGGTGTTTAAACTCCAGCGAAAACGGGTAGAAGGATTCGATTTGCAGGAAGAGGCAGAACTGCTTGTGCGAGAAGCGGATAAAGCCTTTTACCAGCAATGGGTGGAAGCGATCATCGAACAACCCGGATCGTGGTCATTTCACCTTTTCCAAACAGATATTCAAGAGCGAATCAAGCAGATAGAGCAAGCGCTGGAAATGCGTGAGCAGAAAATGGCAGGAAGTATCTATGTCGATACACCGCATGCGATGAGGCAGATTTTTCGCCATGTGGATGATCCCGAATGGCAAGCAGCCGTAGCTCAGTCGCCCTATTTCTCCGAGTCACAAAAGGAGCGGCTGTTAAGCAAAGCGGCCATTTTGCAAAACTACTATACGCGCTATGAGCAGTGGGTGAATCCGATGCGTAGCGTCTCTCCGGAGCTGGTGGACACCAATCTTTATATAGAGAATGCCATACGCATCCTATGGGTACTGCCGGGCGATTTGCCTCTGCAAACCAGACCGTTACCCCTATGGCTACAAGAATGCGCTACTTGGGGCAATTTCCCGGTGCACACCACTACCTACACCAAAATGTTTTACACCTCCTTCGCCATTCAACAACTCTATTATTATGGCTATGACAAAGACGAGTTGCTCTCTTTCGACTCCATCAACCGCCGTGGCTCCTTAGAAGAATGGTATAAATCCCTGCGTCGCTGCGCCATCGTGCAATTGACGCACACCTCATCCGCTGAACTTCATCACCTGCTGATCACCTTGCAACCCAATGTCGTATTGACCGTTGGCACGTTGCCTCAAGTAGGGAGCGCCATCGGCTTGTCCGCTGAGCAGGATCAATTGCGTTTGCTCACCGGCCTTTCGGAATCCTGCGGCGTCGCGACCCTGCATCGACATCAAGGCATCGCATTCATTGAGACTCCTCCATTGACCGATCCCGCCGTCTCCGTCTCTGAGTTTATGACAGATACGCTGACGCTTGCTCGCCTCTTTTTCACCGGTCATCGGCAAACCAATCCCCTACCCTCCGTAGTAAATCGGGCCATGGATCCCCATCAATATCTCTATGAAGCGCTGCAACAAGCTATCCAGCGTCATCGCTATGTGCGCATCAGCTATCCTGATTCTCAAACCCTTCATTACTCCGAGCAGTTCTTTCTGCCCCTATTGCTCAAGCAACATGCGGGAGATTGGTACGTCATTGGCAAGCCGAAAGGCAAATCCTCTTTCGAGGCACTTTACCTTGCGCACATCCAATCCGTAGAGGAACTATCGGAAGAGGAGCGTATTCCTGAAAGTCGCTTGCTCCCCTATCACTACGCTTATGGTGTGCATCTCCGTAATGATTTGAAAATCAATCCCAATCTAACAGCAGATACGCCCCAGCTATTCGTTATTCGCCTGCGGGTATATGCTCCTCTATGGCAACAGCTACAACTTCGTCCCTTGCACTTCACGCAAGCTCAATTCCCCGCAGATCCCGCTGCCCCTTATCGCCTCTTCCAATATAAGATGTACCTGACCGATGAACTGATCCAACTGCTCCGAGGCTATGGCCGTCAAGTCGAAGTCATCGAGCCGGAATGTTTGAGACAGGAAATCTTAAATAATTTAACATTTTGACAGGGCAATTGGAGGAGATCCCTCAAAGGATTGCGTCAAAAACTAAGGCTTCCTAAAGTTTGGAGGCAAAAAGAGGCAGATTAAATAAACATTCTTACCTTGCGTTCACAAATTTACGAGGAGACAACGAGGTTCATATCGCAATTTCGCTTACCTTTGCCGTAGTATGGTGAAAAGCCAAGCGAGGCCGGAAACCATACCTATATTTTTAAGGAAATCGAAAAAGCGTTTACGATATTATTCCCGACTTGGAAATCGGCAAATGGACATTGTTGGGGAATAATAGACAACAAACGTTCACGTAAGTCTATACACAAGCGTGAGCTGTTGTTCTATTATCTCAACAAAAGGTTTTGCCGAACCTCCAAGTCAGATAAGAAGAGCAATGGTTTGCGCTTTTTGTTTACTTGGAAATAGAGGCTCTAAAATTTGTGAAGACATAGCTTTTCGTTATATTTGCACCTGTCCAACCAAACCGCAGCCAAGCGAGGCAGCGGTGGACGATGTACAAGAAAAGCGAAAAAGCGTTACGATATTATTCCTTGCTTCTAAAATCGCCAAATTTTACAACACGGGAATAATGACAACAATGCTTGCGCTCTGCTGTATATCCCTTTGTTAAGGCAAAGTCATATATCAGTATAGAGCGTGGGCTGTTGTCTATTATCTGGATAGTGGGCGTTTGGCGATAACTTACATCCTTAATTATAACACATTGATTTATAAAACAAAAAGCCCGATTGCTAAGAAAGCGGGTAACAATTCAGTAACAAAACGGCTTTTTATTGCCTCTGGCGGGCTTTTCTGGTACAAATATAGGCATTTTGAAGCTGTCGTCAAGTTGGAAAAGATCGTAATTTAAAAGAAGGAGGCTATCTAAACAGACAACCTCCGTCATTATACTATTCAAGACATAGAGTAAACCTTAAAGTTTCTGCAATATCTGTTTCTGCATAACTATGATCATAGTACACTGGCACCTGCATTGAAGTTCCCGATTGTGATATTTCTCCATCCCTAAAAGCTAAAATGGTATAGGTTATAAATGGTTTTCTTTGGAAACTGATTTTTAAATTGTCTTGAGTATATGTACCCATTATAGAATAACTCTCATGGCCAGAAATGTAATCCAATGTGTAATATCCATTTTTAAAATACAATTCATAACTAACAGAATTACTAACGGTAATCCATTTAGATCCCTCTACATTAGTTAGAACCTTGTCCATAGGAGTCTCATCTTCTGAACAAGAGAAGAAGCACACACAAGATGCTATTGTAAGCATCAACGATAAAATCTTAGTCTTCATACTGTGTAAATTTAACGTATTTTGTTGCAATATTGCCATTCCAAGGCAAAAGTCATACGTCAAAAAAAGACGCAGACAAACGCCTACGCCTCTTGGCTCACCACAAGCCATTACACACTAAGCGAGAAATCTGCGCCGTATAGGGAAGACTCCTCAATGTGTGTAATATAGCTCGTTCATTTCCGAGGTGGTGATTCAGAGGCGATTGAGCTACTAAAATCATTAAAAAAATCACAACGCTTTGTGATACGGGACAAAGTTATGGTAAAGGTTTCTGATTGCAAAATCAAAAACTGTTTTTCTGACAAAAATATGTTCTTTGACTTATCCACGCGCCCGTGTTGAAGCGTTTTTAGCTTGTCTAAGAATTGTGTCAATGATCTTTGCTATTGAGGCTATTCTTTGGGTATAGTTTTTCCTAACCTGTGTACCTACCCTAAAACAATCAATCTTTGGTAGCTTAAAAGGTAGCATTTGCAATTCTACCCCATCTGCACTTACTTTAACCTTGCTGTGCTCTCTCCTTTGGTAATCCTTGCCGCCTTTATCTTGGTAAGGGGTTATTTGTATATTCTCAAATGAGGTAGCCGTAGCAAGCCTAAGTATAATTGATTGGAACATAGCACTTGTATAGGGAAAGCATATCACATAAGTATTGCCATTCTCATTGTCTATTAGTTCTATATGCCAATACATGAATCTGCCTGTTTTGAAATACCTATAATCAGCATATATGTCATTCAACCTGCCATCTACATTGTTAAACAGCAAGGTTTCTCCCTCATAGATACTTTTACATAAGAAAGAGCCTCCCTCAATCTTTAGTAGTATTTTCTCCCTCCACATAACATCAAAATCGGGTTCTAACATATTTGTTCCTTTCATCGATAGTATTTCACTGCCTCACACACTTTCTTATCAAGTTCCTGTATCGCCTCGTTTGGGACAGTCAAACCCTCCCTCGTCTTGCAAGCCTCGTTAATCGCTTGCCTAAGATCAAAGGCTTGCTTCTTGGATAACTCGCCCATCCTTTGGGCTTCATTGATTTGATCCAACATCTGGAGTTGCCCACCCACCTGTTCAATCAGAGAAAGCACCCCCATTTTGTAAAGTTGCTGTTTAGTTCTCATCGCTTGAAAATTTAATGATATATCGTTTATCTTCTGGATAGCCCCGTAGGTATCTTTCCAACGGTTCAACAAATTGACATAGAAAGCCTCATAATAGAGCATCGCCCCTGTAACCTCACTCACCCTAAACTGTGAAGCTATTCTTTTGGTGTACCTCTGCTCATACCTCAGTACGCTCTTGCCCTCATACAGTTCAGGTATCGTCTTCTTATGGCTCTTCTGCTCTCGGTTCTTATCATAAAAGCATAGCCGTCCCCCTGTCTGGTCATAATACAAACCATTAGGCTCTTGTAGGCGTGTGGCAAACCTCAGCTGTCCCAAATGATTCAGATAGACCTCTGGCGGGTGTCTCATGATAAAGTTCTGTGCTATATCCAAACGGGTAACGGAGGCTTTGCTCATAGGAACGTGTAAAGTATCAGATAACCTTTCTATCGCCCTTTGAGTATCACCCCGTCCCATCGTCTGGAAATTATCGCCCAAATACCATTTGCACAAGCTACCGTCCTTGATCTTCATCTGGAATCTGCTCAAACTGACTTTTAAACCGTTGAGACTTCCTGTTATCACCGTTTCACCATTGTAGTTATGCTCACCCACGTTGTCAAGAAAGCAAGGGATCTCAGAAAGGAAATCCACACCTCCCGCCTCGATCTGGAGCAATCTGAAATTCACAGTGTCATACATAATGGTTACTGATTTGGTAACAGAATGCAACTTAATATAGAGTAATCATCGCTCTTTATGCTCGGTTACTGATTTAGTAACCTGTGCTCTCAAAGCGTTCATTTCCTCATTCAATTCGCCATCAGAAAGGGCATTATAAAGTTGGCTTCTGTTATTCCTATGCCCACGGGCAACAAACAACTCTATGATCGCCCCTGCTTGTATCCCACCGTTTATGAACTCGGTGTTGTGGTGCATAAACAAGAAAGCGTCAGCCGTTCCTTTCATATCCCCATACCAATAGGGCAAATCCTCGTCTGGATTATACACGCTGCTTATATGCTCCGTTCTGGACAACGCCAAATCAGCCTTTCTCTCTTTCCCCGCTTTGGTGTGAGTGTTATCACCTATATACAGAAATAAATCGCCTGCCTTGTTTCTCAATACCTCTAACGGGTTATATTTACCTGTTGAGGCTGTACAGTCTATTCTCAATTTGCTTTTTTGGTCTGGTAACTTTTCAAAGCAGTAGTAATCCGTGAGTATCATAATGTACCCCCTTTCTGATTTCTTGTCACCACATAGGCAACCGCCTGCTGTTCCACCTCCTTAACAGTAGCTACTCGGTTCTGCTTCATCCACGTTTCCAACTCACCTCGATCAAAGTAGATCTGCTTGCCGTTGGGCTTGTAGTATGGTATCTGGTGTGTACAAGTCAAACGGTACAGGTGTGATTTACTCAAACCCGTCAGTAAAGCAGCATCATCCAATGTTAGCACATTCTTTGCTGCCAACAGGGAATAAACCAATATCTTATTTATTTTCTCTTCCATATTTTTATTATTTATGGCTTTGAGGTTATGGCCACTTGCCCCGCTGCCTGTTAAACTTGGCGCAAATATCAGCAAGAAAGACAATAAAAAAACACACCGTTGTGAAAGCAGTGTGTTGGGAGTGAATAAGGGTTGAGAAGATGCTTTATTCAAATAGAGTATCTATTTTTTCATACCCTGTTGGCTCAAATTTGCAATTATTCTTCATCCAATTTTGCTTAGCGTTCTTTAGCTTATTTACTCCTTGCTTTTTCCCCTTATATTCAAACAGTGTTTCAAAAGGTTTCCAATTAGTTTGTGTCGTACCATTCTGATTCATCTTATAAGTTAATTTCAAAAACCCGCTCATCCTTTCAGCAAAATAGGCCAATAATTGTATGCTCTCTTTCCATGTATAGTTTTCATCACACAAATTAGCAAGTATCGCCTTTCTGAAGATTCCTTTAGCCTTATCATTATTTAGTT
Organism: Parabacteroides sp.; assembly: GCA_022775005.1. Lineage (GTDB taxonomy): Bacteria > Bacteroidota > Bacteroidia > Bacteroidales > Tannerellaceae > Parabacteroides. The sequence goes on along the minus strand of JALFJR010000030.1, from coordinate 5,533 downwards.
CCTCTGGAATCCTTGCCTGATTATATAAATCAGTGATATAATTCTGTGCAATTTTTTCTGATCCAGTAAATTCTATATAGTCAAACGGGTCTCTGTTTTTACGCTCCTGATCATCCTTTATATATATATTACAGTCATCTTGGATAGTATATATATCTACTCGATTCTTCAATAATATCCAATCTAAACCTTTGGCATATTTCTGTAATAGACGGTATAAAACCATATAACAGTCTTCTACTTTTCCATGAGGTAAAGACTCTCCGTTTCTTGATATGTATAGCCTCTGACATACTTGGAATTTTTTTAGTGTTATTTTATCCTCATCACTTAGTTCCACTTCTGGATTCCTTTGCTTTCTGACAAGTGCCACAGGCATATAAGTGCTGTTGAACAAGCTGCCAGAGCCAAAAGCACTTAATAGCTCTATACAATAATCATCTCTCTGTTTTTTATCGCCAGCTACTTCATGCAAGTTCGCTTCTATCTCGTCAAACAGCGCATCAAAATCGACATCCATTATAGTTGCATTCTCATCAATAGCTTTATGTGCTTCCTTGTAAAGAATAGTCTTTACTTCATCATCAAAGCCTTGATTTTCCTTCATGAAAATATCCAAATCATACTTTGCAATTAGTGCTTGAACGCATAGGTCTGCTACACCCCTATCTTTATATAAACCAAAGAATTGTCTTTCTCTGTCTTTCTTCATAATATCAAATCTAAAAAATAAAAATTTCAATTTTTCATCTGTTGAGGACGGCATAATTTCACAAATACCCTCCCCTCCCATATATACAAATTAGACTTAAAAAATGCCTTTTACAAGGTTTACAGCCTCATCCTTTTTCTTGTCCACAATCTTAGCATAGATCTGTGTAGTCTTGACCTGTGTGTGTCCAAGTAACTTGCTCGTTGTGTACAGATCTGCTCCCAAAGTCAGCATCATGGTAGCAAATGTATGGCGCGCAGTGTGGAAAGTCACCGTCTTTGTAATCCCGCTATTTGCCGCCCATACTTTCAGTACCATGTTGATATATGTTTGATAGGGTAAATGAAAGACTTTATCAGTGTCTTTTGCCTCACCCCGTTCTGGCATCCATCTCAAAGCCTCATCAGAAAGCGGCAAATAGAGTGTCTTTTGGGTTTTCTTCATTACTATTCTTGCCCTATATTGGCTACCGTCTAAGATTATATCGCCCCACGTTAAAGCCTGTATATCGCCCAATCTCAAACCACAAAAGCAACTAAATAAGTAAGCCTGTTTAGTTGCCTCATTTGTGCATTTAGAGGCTATCAGAGCCTTTATTTCCTCAACGGTCAAATACTCTCTTGTGCTCTCTGGTATCTTAATCCTATCGTCTGAATTGATCTTAGTGATAGGGTTAAACGGTATTATCTCTTCCTTGACAGCAAAGTTCAAAGCACAGTTCAAACATCTGAAATAACCCGCCGTTGTTACCTTGGCCATCGTTTTACCGTCTTTCCTCTTGGCGTTATTCAGATAGTCAATGAATCCCAAGCAATAAGACTTATCAACCTCTTTCATGGTCACGGCATCACCTTTGTACTTAATCAGGTGTTTTATCGCCTTATCTATCTGGATATGGAAAGCGGCACTTTGCCCCGTCTTTAGCTTGTGGTCGCTGTAATGATTCATCCAATCTATCAAAAGCATCTTTGATCTGGTTGAGGCTTTTGTTATCCCCGCCTCATCATTAGTAAGCTCTATGATCTTTTGTGCTTTGATAGCGTTTGCAGCCTGCAAGGTGTTCACGTTCCTTGCTTTGGTAGCCTCATCCACTTCTGGAATAAGATAGAGTTTCAAAAACTCATAAGACCGCATTCCATTTCTGTATATATCCAGATAGATGCTTTTGTTACCGTTTGCAAGTTCCTTAAAACGTAGTCTGATAGGCTCTTTAGCCTTTACCGCTTTCTTTTTCTTTGCCATAATACTCTGTATTGAATTGTTACCGACACAAAAGTAGGCATTTTTTGTTACCCAACATAAGTAAGTAACAAATAAGTAACAAAAATGGCACAATAAACATACAAATAAAGGCAAACAAACCTATATAAGCTATTTCAAGAAATCATCTAAATTATTGAATATATTTGCTATTGATTGTCTTTTGTTTGATATTGATTTTCATGGTGTAGGTTATTGGCGATGCCTCGAAGGTGGATAATGGACAGCAGTTCCCACGCTTTTTTATTTGGTTAAACTTAAAGATAATGCCAACTCCGGAGGGGACAGGAGGAAGCGGACTTGAGGAGGAGAAAGCATGATTAATAAAAAGACATTTGATGCATTCCAGTCTCATAAGAGGAAATTGTATGAACTGATACCTAACAATAAATCGGATTTGTGTATCAGGCCTTGGATAGATGATTCGATGCAATATGCACTGCGGAAAAACTTTCAGCTTCACATGGATGAGGAGTTTCTATATGTGAGAGATACATCCAGTTGGAATACCCGAGATCAGGGGACAGTCGTGACAGATTGGGGTATTACGTGTATCCCCGATAACGAAAATGCTGACCAAGTTATCGCATTCTCTTGGGAAAATATTCATCATGTAGAATATATCAGTGGATGTTTGTTCTTTTTTACTAATGCCGAAAGAACAGATCAATATGAAATACATATCAGCCATTTCGTAAAAGGTATGTCTGATGACATGAAACCGATTGCAGGAGCAGAATTAGCCAGAACTTTCTCTGACATGGCAGCCACTCAGGAATCTGCATCCGAAGAAGATGCTATCAGCGAAGTTGTAGATAGATTCTACAGTTTGCGAGAGGAAGGTAAAGAGGATGAGGCGTTAGAATTTGCTATATCTTTCAGGAAAGATACCGGTTATGTTACGTTAACACCAGATTTAGCGATGTTGCTTCATAAAAAAGGGCAAACCAATCAAGCACTTCAACTTTTAGATGATGATTTCAATGGGTTGCCTGAAGATAATTTATTTTGGAAATCGATGTTGGCCTATTATAAGTACTCTCTCTTGGAAAGAATTGATGATAATGAGGGTTGTAGGAAAATCTGCCAATATGTGATCAAACATGTTCCGGCGGATCTTACGCGGGATGATGGTGTAGTAATTCTTGAGGATGCGAAGCAAGATTTCAAAAAATATGAAGATGTTTTTGTGAATTCGTTCTTGCAACGTCCATATAACCAACGTAAACTGATCGTCCCAGTTGAATCTTATACGGATTTATCACAAAAGACCTTGTCTGTTTTGGACATTAATTATCTGCCTGCGATCAATTTTCCGATGGGACATCCTGTAGCCAATCAACTTTATGTAGGGCATCCCTATCTCCCGGCTAAATATATTCCTTTTGAAAACTATGAACTGGAATTAATCGAAGACAAAGTACGTGAGTTCTGTCAGGTAATGCAGTATTTGGGAGCAACAGAAATTGATATTGAGTGTATCAATTCATCCTCAAATAATCAGTACACGCACATCAACCAAAAAGCTTCAGGAGGCGTGAATTATAAAGTGGCTTCAGTTCAAGGTTCTGGAGAACGAGATCGGACTAATAAATTCATTGATGATATAAGCCAAAGCATCAATTTGCATCAGAAGTTCTATCCCAAAGCAAAACCGTCATTACCTAAAGATTTGGTATGGTATCCCAACGAGCCTTCTTGGCAACGGTTGTATAAACAACGAATGCAAGGGGCGATTAGAGAGCATGAAGAGCGAATTGAAACCAAAAAGAGTCAAGTGGTAGAAAACTCTGAATTAAAGAAAATCTCAGCTGAGGTGAAATGGCTTTTCTTGCAAGCTAACGGAAATTGGGAGCAATCCATGGGGGAAAAATTTGAGGCACATGAAAATGCAATCTTGGCTATCCATGTGAAGTTTGCTCCAATAGAAAGTTTGCAAGGTGAAACTGTAAGCAATGGGACTCCATCTAATGCTTCAGCATCGGTATCAGTCTTTTCTGAAACTGAAAAAGAATACATAGAAGAGCTAAAGGCTTGTCTGGAAGAGGATGAGGAAATCTCTTCACGGGAGCGCCGATTGTTAAACCGTTTGCGGGATCGTTTAGGTATCAGCGAGGCTCGTGCCAATGAATTGGAAGAATCACTGAAAAAGCCTCAACTGACGGAAGATGAACAAGAGTATTATGAGGAATACAAAGCTTGTTTAGAAGACGGAAATCGTGTTTCAGAAAAGGAACGTAGATTATTAGAGAAACTGCGTAAGATGTTAGGTATCTCTGAAGATAGAGCAAAAGAGATAGAATGTTTATAAATTAGAATTGTTATAGAAATGGGAATATTTATCGAGACGGATCAAGTGAAAGATGCCATGAAGACCTATTATAAAGCGGCTCTTCAAGGCAATGCTGAGGCGCAATATAAATTAGGTGAATGCTATGAGGATGGCTTGGGTGGTTTAGAGGAAGATCCAGAATTAGCTTTTGAATGGTACAAGAAGGCTGCGGAACAAAACTATCCAGATGCGCTTTATGTCGCAGGTTTGTTTTATGAGGATGGTGATGTTATTGAGCAGGATATACCAAAAGCTTTTCAGTATTATAATCAAGCAGCTGAGTTAGGAGATTCTGGTGCTCAACTACATCTTAGTCATGCTTATCGTTTTGGAGATGGCATTGAGATGGATCCTGAAATGGCATTTTATTATGCTTCTTTAGCTGCGGATTCAAATGATTCAGTAGGGCTGCTCTTTCTCAGCGATTATTATCGCTTTGGAATTGGCACTGATGTTAATTACGAGAAAGCAGTTGAATATGCTCAATTAGCTGTTGACCAAGAGTATATTCCTGCTTATAGCTCTTTGGGATGGCTGTATGAGAATGGTCAAGGAGTGCCTGAAGACAAGCAAAAAGCTTTCGATCTTTATATGGAAGCAGCCAGGAGAGGAGATTGCTCTGGCCAGTTCAATTTAGGTATGTGGTATTCTGATCAGTCCAATAGAGAACTGTATGAGGAGGAGAATCCAATGTGGAGAAATAGTTTGGAAGAATCTTTCAAATGGTATAGATTAGCTGCCGAAAACGAAGATGCAGATGTTACAGAATTCAATTCCTTAGCGGAGTGTTATCAATATGGCTGTGGTGTAAAGCAAGATTACGATCAAGCTATTATATGGTATCAGAAATCGGTCGACTTAGGAGATGAGGAGGCCCAGGAAAATTTGGATAAGCTATTTGCTAAAAAGCGATTAATCGACCAACTAAGTTCAGAGGAACATGAATATTGGGATGAGATGAAAGCTTGTTCGGATTATTACGAGGAGATTCCTGACCATGAACGTAGGTTATTAGAAAAACTTCGTAAGCTATTAGGAATTACAGAGGAGAGAGCAAAAGAAATTGAAAAATTGTGAACTATTAAAATTTAAATTTTTATAATTTTTGAAAGTTATTATATGGGTAATAGTGGGTAGTGTAAAATAAACTGTGTCACGCATTATTTCCTATTAGAAAACTCATCGGTCGGGGAACGGCCAGCGCCAAGGGGCGGGACCACCCGTCCCGA